>JBPYDO010000001.1:0-17116 GCA_051985755.1 Reyranella sp.
CGCGACAAGCGCCTCTACAACCATTGGGCCGCCGACCATACGATGGCGCCGGCCGGCAGCGCCCTTTTGCTGGCGCTCGACATGTACGAGCACGCCTATCAGATGGACTACGGCGCCAATGCCAGCGCCTACGTCGACGTTTTCGTGAAGGCCATCCGGTGGCCCAACGTCGAGGGCCTCTATCGCGAAGCGATTCGGGTCTAGCTTTCCACAACTAGGCGTTGGGCTGGACGCGGCGGGATTCTTCCTCGGCCTTGGCCTCGATCGCTTCCATGTCGTCGTCGCTCAGCCCGAAGTGATGGCCGATCTCGTGGATCAGTACGTGGCGCACAATGTGCGGCAGGTCCTCCTGCGATTCGCACCAGTAGTCGAGGATCGGCCGGCGATAGAGGAAGATGCGGTCGATGTCGTTGGCGACGTGACCGGCGCCGCGTTCCATCATCGACACGCCCTGATAGAGACCCAGGAGATCGAACGGCGTCTCGAGCTCCATCTCCTGCTCGATGGTCTCCGACGGAAAATCGTCGACCTGGATGCGGACGTTGCCGACGTGACGGCGGAATTCCCCCGGGATCGTCGCCAGCGCCTCGGCGGCGATCGCCTCGATGTCCTCCAAGCTGGGCGCGATGCCGAAGCAAGGCGTGCGCCGCGGATTTGTGAAGACCGGCATAACTCCCCCATATAGGAGCGGCGGGCGCTCGCCAAGGTCCCGCCATGATCGATTGTTCACCACTTGGCGCGCGTGTCCAATAAGCAACAAAGTCACTTCATGGAGCGATGAGCGTTTCACCGGATCGGATTTCGCGCGAAGCCTAGGCTGCCGTCGCGCGATGAGGCAAGCTTCACATGGACACGAACCAAACAGGAGGATCGCAATGACCGCCAAGTTGACGGGAAAGGCGCGCGCCGATGCGCTCGCGTCGCTCAAGGGCTGGGCCGAAGTCCAGGGACGCGACGCGATCTCCAAGAGCTACAAGTTCTCCGACTTCACCCAGGCCTGGGGCTTCATGACCAAGGTGGCGCTCGCCGCGGAGAAGGCCGATCACCATCCCGAGTGGTTCAACGTCTACAACCGGGTCGACATTACGCTCTCCACACACGACGCGGGTGGCCTCAGCGACAAGGACGTGGCGCTCGCCAGGTTCATCGACTCCGTGGCCTGAAGGGTCGTTGGCCTTTTGTTCGAATACGAACGAAATTGGGCACGATCACACCTATTCAGGCTATCCACCGCCTGCAACCACTGGCCGGTCACGGAACTGTAGCCTTTAGGCCCCGTTGTGTGGGTTCGAGAGGAGAGGGAGGCCGCCCATGGACTCTCAAACCGGCACGCTCGACAAGTTTCACTTGGGCGTCAGTTCTGACGGCCGAAGCTGCGTAATGGTGTTCATCGACGAGGAGCACCACACCATCAATTGTGTCGCCAACTTCGCCGAGTTCAACGCCTTCATTTCGAGCCTCAACAACGCCGCCAACGAGATGGCGCGCCGGCGCACTGCGCTCGGCGACGACGAGGCGGCCGGCAACCGCTTCGACACGATCAACGTCGCCTCGGCCGCGTTCCAGATGAATTCGGACGCGGGTTACATCGAGGGCGCGCTGCTGGGCGACAACGGTGAGGTGCTGGGCGTGCGCATGTCGCCCGAGGTCGCCTGCCAGATGACCCGGGCGGTGCTGAACACCACGCCGGCCGCCGGCAACTCCTAGATCAGGCCCGCCTGCCGGTAGTAGGCGCGCACCCCTTCGTGCAACAGCGCGCGATCGGATACCGCAGCGAGCGTGTTGCGCGCCGTGGTCTCGGCAAGCTGCGTCGATGCCGACGCCTCGCCGCGATGCAGGGCGCGCGCGAGGCGGTTCGCGATGGCCGCGTCGAGGCCGGGTCGCGCCATGACGAAGCTCCATGAACCGACCGACGCGATCGCCTTCGGCTGGCCGGCGTAGCTGCCGGCCGGCAGGTCGATGCGCTTGAGGAATGCGTGCCTGGCGAGGATGCGGCCGATCTCCTGCTCGTTTGGCGCGAGAAGGCGGCCGCCCTTTTCCATCACCGTCCCGAAGACGGGCCAGCCCGAGCCACCGCCCCACAATGCGGCGACGCGGCCGTCGAGCACCATGGCGGGGCCATCGCCAGCGCGCTCGAGATAGTGCGGCTGGAAGTCCTTCGCGGCATCGAGCCCGAGCCCATCCATGACGTAGCGGCCGAGGATCACCAGGCCGGAGCCGGCAGCGCCCCAGGCAATCGGCTTGCCCCTGAGATCGGCGATTGCGCTCGCCGGACTGTCGCCGCGCACCACGAACATGCCGGCCGTCGCATACATCGCCGTCAGGATCTTGAGATTTGCCCGCCGGCGGCCGATGCCGCTCAGGGCCTCATGAACCACCTCGCCCTGCACCAGGGCGATATCGAGCGTGCCGGCCTCGAGCCGCGGCACGTTCTCGGTGCTGCCCTTGGTGTTGACGGCCTCGATCTCGAGCGCGGGGTCCTGGCGCTTGATCGCCTCGATGAAGGCCGCGCCATAGACCGGAAAGCCACCGCCCGGCGTCGCGGTGCCGAGCGTGATCTTCGCCGCCCGGGCCTGGTTGGACATGGCAGGCTAGCTCCGAAGGTAAGGCTCGACCTTGCCGGTGAGCTTGATGGTGAGCGGGTTGCCCCGGCGATCGACCGTCTTGCCGACGGCGACACGGATCCAGCCCTCGCTCACGCAATATTCCTCGACGTTGGTCTTCTCCTGGCCGTCGAACTTGATGCCGACGCCGCGCTCGAGCAGCGCCTCATCGTAATGCGGGCTCTTGGGATTGGTCGACAGCCGGTCGGGCAAGGCGGGGTCGGTCATGACGCCGCCAATATAGGCGGCGTCACGGTGGACGTCATGAGCGCGGCGTGACGACAGCCTCAGGCCTGCTTGCTGTAGCGCTCATAGAGCGAGCCGACATTGTCCCAGCGGATCTGCTGCATGAAGGCGTCGACATAGGCCGCAGCCTTGGCGCCGTAGTCCATGTGGTACGCATGTTCATACATGTCGAGCGCCAGGATCGGCCGGCCGCCGGCAAGGGTCATGGTGTGGTCGTTGGCCCAGCTGTTCACCAGGCGCTTGTCGCGCGGCGACCAGGTCAGCATCACCCAGCCCGATCCGCCGCCCAGCGCCTTGCCCACGGCGGAGAACTCCGCCTTCCAGCGCGCCACGCTGCCGAAGTCCTTCACCATCTGCTCGGCGATCGCGCCCTTGGGGTCGCCACCCCCTCCATCGCTTGGGCCGCCCAGGCCGTCGAAGTAGAGCTCGTGGATGATCATCGAATTGGTTGCGAGCAGTTCCTCACGCTTGAGACCGTTGACCACGAACACCGGCGCCTTCGCCATATCGAGGCCGGCGAGCTGGGCAGTGATGGCGTTCAGCCGCTTCACCGCGCCGGTGTAATTGTTCTCGTAGTGGCTGGTGAGCAGCTTCTCGGAGAGGCCTTTGATCTTGGCGGGGTCGAACGGCATTTTCTTTGGCGTGTACTCGACCTTGGGCGGCGCGCCCTGCGCCAGCGCATCGGCGGCCGTCGCGGCAACGGCCATGCCGGCAGCAATTCCGATCATGTCGCGGCGATTGGGTTCGCTAGCCATTGCTACGTCCTTCGTTACTTGACCATCACCCAGGCTGGGTGAAGCAGCGGAAATGCCACGAGGCCGATGACGGCCGTCACCGCGACCAGCAGCGGGTTGCTGACCTTCCAGCGGAACAGCACACCCAGCGACACGATGCCGACCAACACCGTCAGCCAATCGCCGATCGCGACGCGGCCCAGCAGGACGCAGGCGCCGAGGATAGTGCCGATCGCCGCGGCGTAGGCGCCCTTCACGAAGCCTTGAACATTCTTGTTGTCGCGGTGACGCGCCAGGATCGGCGCGATGATCAGCACGAAGAGGAACGACGGCAGGAAAATGCCGACCGTGGAAACCAGCGATCCCCAGAAGCCGCCGACGACATAGCCCACGAAGGTCGCGGTGATAACGACGGGCCCGGGACTGATCATGCCGATGGCGACCGCGATCAAGAACTGACGCTGGTCGAGCCAGCCGAACTGCTGCACCAGGCCCTGCTCGAGAAACGGCACGATCACCAGGCCGCTGCCAAAGGTGAGCGCGCCAGCCTTGAGGAAAAACAGCAGCAGCTTGCCGAGCAGCGATGGGCTGGCGGACGGCGCGAGCGGCACGGCGGCCGGCAGGAAGAGCGGCGCAATGCCCACCGTCGCCGCCGGTGGTCGGCGGAAGATGCTGCCGTAATAGAGGATGCCGACGATGCCCGCGCCGATGAACAGGAATGCCACTTCCGCCCGCAGGATAACGGTCACGGCGAAGCAGACGGCCGCCATCCCCCACTGCAGCCAATCCTCCATGCCGAGCTTCGCGAGCCGCCAACAGGAATGCAGGATGAGGGCAATCACCGCCGGGCTGACGCCGTAGAAGATCGCCGTCACAGGCTGGAGGTCGCCCAGCCAGACATAGACGGCGCCCAGTGCCGCCACGATCACGAAGTTGGGGAAGATGAAGGCCCAGCCACCCACCCAGGCGCCCCAGAAGCCGCCCCGCAGGTAGGAGACGTAGATGCCGACCTGGATCGCAAGCGGTCCCGGCATCGACTGGCAGATCGCGATGGCCTCGCGCATCTGCTCCTTGCTGAGCCAGCCCCTGTCGCCCACGAGCTCGCGCTCCATCTGGCCGACCAGCGCCACCGGGCCGCCGAAGCCGAGCAGGCCAAGCCGCAGGAAATAGCGCATGAGCTCGCCCATGCGGCCCTCGTGCGGTCGGGCATTGGCCGTGGTCATGCGCCCCCCTTGATGGCGAACGAATCATAGAGGCCGTCGAGCAGCACGGCGCCCCGCGCCAGCCGCTGTTCGTCGTCGGCGTTCGGTGTGGCGATACCGGCGATCAGGCTTTTCACGCCTGCGGTCTCGGCACGGCCGTACTTGTCGTCCTTCAGATCGATGTCGTGGACGATCTCACCGATGGCACTGAGTGCCGGATCGGCAAGAGCCGCATGGCCGAGCAGCACCTCGAAGGTGCAGCGATCGCCGCGGTGGGTGAATTCGCCCTCGAACATGTCGAAGCGCAGCTCGCCCGGCTCGGGCGCATAGCCGCTCGAGGGCACGAACTTGAAACGCGCCCCCTGGTCGATGAAGCGGCGAATCAGCCAGGCCGAAGCGATACGGTCGACCTGTACGCCGCGGCGCGTCACCCATGTGCGGTTGGTCAAGGGGCCGGGGGCAGGCGTGGGTTCTACTGGTGTCACGTCATCCTCCCTTTGCAAGGCGGCCTCGAGGCCTGACACGAGGCCCTGTGCCGCGAGGCGTCCGTTGGAGCCGAAGAAGTCGATGGCGACCACTTGGTCGAGCTGCTTGCGCAGACGGGCCACCTGGCTTGCCGTGTCGGCGAGCTCCCGATCGCTCGCCTCGTCGAGCTTGTGGGCGGCGACCTCGCGCGCTTCGCCCGCAATCTTCGCGTAGTCCTCGTCGCGCGCGCCGTCGAACAGCGCCTGCATGGCGTGGTCGTCGAGGCCTTCGACCAGGGCGGCTTCGCAGATCAGCGCCTCGCCGCCCGCTTCAACGATCTCCTTGGTGAGCCAGGCGAAGTCCTCGCGCGTCTCGGCATTGGCCGGTAGCGCATAGACCGCGCCCTTCACTGTCACTGCACCCAGGGCCTGCAGCCGCCGCCAGACCTTGACCCGCGCATAGGCGGGCTTGGCGGGCAGCTGGTGGATCAAAAGAAGCCAGCGGGGGCTCGCATCCATTGACATCGTTCAGCCGTATCACACCATCTATTGAAAAAGCAACACATGTATCATTTAGCACTTGCGGTTCGATAAAACAAGACTATTTTGAATGAAACGGATGTATCATACATAGGAGATAACGATGAAATGGGTCACAAGGGAGCGTCCCAAGATCGACCGCATCGCCTGCCCGTGGCTGATCGCGCGGTTTATCGACAAGGAACCCGAGTTTCTCTACGTGCCGCCGGCCGAGGTGCTGGCGATGGCCAAAAAGACCGGCGCCATCCCCTACGACATCCCCGACGTGAAGTTCAGCCATGTCGGCGAGAAGTGCTCCTTCGACGCCTTCCTCAGCGAGTACAAGCTCAGCGAGCCAGGCCTCGACAAGCTCGCCGAGATCGTGCGCGGCGCCGACACCTCTCGGCTCGACCTGACGCCGCAGTCCGCCGGCCTGTTCGCGATCTCGCTCGGCCTCGGCCACGTCTATGCCGACGACCACGAGATGCTCAAGCACGGCATGGTGATGTACGACGCGCTCTACGCCTGGTGCCGTCATCTCGTGGGTGAGACGCACAACTGGCCGCCGAAGATGAGCTGAGGCCCGCGATGAGTTCTCCGCTCACCCACTCCAGCTTCGTCGCCTTGCCCGCGCACAAGGGCAAGGGCGGCTTCGACCATGCCGCCGTCCATGCCGCGAGCGGCCACGTCTACGTCGCACATACCGCCAACGACGCCGTCGACGTCTTCGACGATCGCCGGTACCTGTACTCGATCCCGAACCTGAAGGCCGTCGCCGGCGCCTTGGTAAGCGATGAGGCCGATCTCATCTTCTCGTCCAACCGCGGAGAGAACGCGATCGGCATCTTCGCGCCAGGGCCGAACCCCGAGGTGACCAAGGTCGGTGTTGGCCATGGACCCAATGGTCTCGCTTACGACCACAGACGCAAGCTCCTGCTGGCGGCAAACGTCGGCGATGCCGCGATCGCAGGTTCGCGCACGATGACCATGGTCGACGTCGACGCGCGTACCATACGCGCCGAGATCCCAGCGCCCGGTCGCACGCGCTGGACCGTGTACGACCCCGAGCAGCGGGTCTTTTTCGTCAACATCGTCGATCCGGCGGTGATCGCCGTCGTCGATGCCACGAAGCCCGACGCCGTGGCCTACATGTTCGCCATTCCGGCGGCAGGACCGCACGGCCTCGACCTCGATGCCGATACGCGACGGCTGTTTTGCGCCTGCGACGCCGGCCAACTGCTCACGCTCGATGCGCGGTCCGGCCAGATCCTGTGCGAGCGGCCCCTGAGCGGCACGCCCGACGTCATCTTCTTCAATCGCCGGCGCCGGCAGCTCTATGTCGCCGTCGGCGATCCCGGCCTCATCGACGTCTTCGACACTCGCACGATGGAACAGGTTGGCCGGATCGAGACCGAGCAGGGCGCTCATACCACGGCGCTCTCCTCGTCTGGCGACCGCCTCTACGCCTTCCTGCCCGCAAGCCACCGGGCAGCGATCTTTCACATTGGAAATTGAGAAAGGACCAAGACATGCAGTACCGACTGGCACCTCTCTACTGCCGCCCGTGGACCTTGGGCGGCATGACGCCGCGGCTGATCGAAAGCCACTACGAAGGCAATTACGGCAGCGCGCTGCGCAAGCTCAATGCGCTCACCAAGGAGATCGAATCTCTCGATCCCGCGACCGCTCCGCCAGGAGCGCTCAACCGTCTGAAGCGCGACCAGGCATTGGTGCTGAATTCGACCCTCCTGCACGAGCTCTACTTCTCGTGCCTGGGCGGCGATGGCCGCATCGTGCCGGAGCCCTTGGCGGCGGCGATGGCCCGCGACTTCGGCTCGGTCGACCGCTGGCGCCAGGAGTTCGTGGCACTGGCCCACGGAATGGCCGGCGGCTCGGGCTGGGTGATCCTGAGCTGGGTGCCGCGCGATGGCGCCCTGATCAACCAGATCGGCTTTGACCACACGCAAAGCGTCGCCAGCGCCCAACCGATCCTGGCGATCGACATGTATGAGCATGCCTATCACATCGACTTCGGCACCAACGCCCAGGCCTATGTCGCGACCTTCATGCGCAACATCGACTGGAACACCGTGCTCGGCCGCTACGAGGACGCGATCAAGACCGCGCCTCCCCGGCCGCTGGTGCAGAAGGAGTTCGCCAATGTGCCGGCGATCACGCCTGAGGAACTGAAGGCGATGATCGACTCCGGCCAGAGCATCCAGATCATCGATGCCCGGCCGCGCCACTACACCACCAAGTCGAGCGAGATCATGGCAGACGCGGTATGGCGCGATCCGGAGCGGATCGACGATTGGATCGGCGAACTCTCGAAGGAGAAGCCGGTCGTCACCTACTGCGTCTACGGCTTCCATGTCGGCTGCCAGACGGCGATCGCGCTACGCGACGCGGGCTTCGACGCCCGCTACTTGGCGGGCGGCCACTACGCCTGGAAGGCGATGGGCGGCAAGGTCCGCATGCTGGAGTAGCCATCATGCAAATGACCATCTCGCGACTCGAGATCGAGATCCGGCTCCGCAGCCGGCCGTCGGTTCTCTGGCCATACCTCTGGCTAACGATCCGATCGTGGGCGGCGCGAAGGCGCCAACGGCGTGCCCTTCTCGAGCTCGACGACTCCCTGCTGCGCGACATCGGCGTCTCACGGGCTGATGCGAGCGAGGAAGCGGCAAAGCCCTTCTGGAAAGCCTAGCGAGGAGTCATGATCCAGGAGATCGCTCCCATCGCCGTGCGTCGGTCGACACTCAGCGGAATCTCGGAACAGATGGTGGTCAGTCACTACGAAAACCAGTACGGCAGCGCCGTTCGAGCGCTGAACGCCGCCCGAGCGGAGCTCGCCGCACTCGATGTGGATGCGCCGCCCAATCGGATGGCACGGCTCAAACGCGAAGAACTCTTGCTGATGAGCTCGGTCGCGCTGCACGAACTCTACTTCGGCAATCTTGGCGGTTTCCGTCGCGCCGGACCCAACTCGGGTCTCGGTCGGCCGGACTGGCACGAAGTGCCGGACGACTTTGCCGCGGAGATCGCCGCGGACTTCACCACTGCGGCGGCATGGCGTCGCGAGTTCCTCGGGCTGGCGCAGTCGCTGGCCGGCGGCTCCGGGTGGGTGGTCCTCGCCTATTCGCGCCGGCAGAAGCGGTTCTGCCACCAGATCGCGAGCGACAACTCGCTGGCAGCTATCGACGCTGTGCCGGTGCTCGTTCTGGACATGTACGAGCACGCTTATCAGATGGACTTCGGCGCGAATGCGACCGCCTACGTCGACACGTTCATCAAGAACATCCAGTGGGACGTGGTGCTGAAGCGGATCAAGGCGGCCCGCAACAGCCAGCCGCTACCGAACGAGGACCCGTCGTTCACGACTGACATTCCGTCTCTCTCGGTCGAGGAGCTCGCCGTGCAGGTCGCCAACGGCAGCGGCGTGCAGATCGTCGATGCACGGCAGCGGGACCACATGTCGCGCGATCGCGATCTGATGGCGGGCGCGACCTGGCGCGATCCGGATTGCGTCGAGGAGTGGATTGGCAAGCTCGCGCCGGACAAGCCGGTGGCAGTCTATTGCTCCTACGGGTTCGACGTCGGGCGCAATGTAGTGAAGAGCCTCATCGAACGTGGATTGGATGCGAGCTTCATCCGCGGTGGAATCTCGGCGTGGTACGCCGCGGGCGGCGCCCGCTCGCTCAAACCGACGGCCGGGTAACACCGGCGCTACTCGCCACGGCCAGCGGCGCGACCAGGGCCAATCCCGAGACCAGCAACCGGGCCAGCTTGAGAGAACGTCGCCAGTCAGCATGAGGAGGGTGCCAAGGAGACACAAGAGTCGCGATCAAACCCACGATCTGGAGGGCACCAAGTATGGCGCGAGACAGAGCGCGCATCACTTGGTCGGCACGGCCGGCGCACCCGGCGGCAGTGCTGGAGCCGTGGCGAAATCGGGCGGCAGCGGTCCGGTTAGGCTTCCAAGGTAGGAGACAATGTCCTCAACGTCCTTTTCGCTGAGCTTGGCCCCAAGCTGAACCTGCGCCATCACCTTCACCGCCTCGGGAAGTGTCGCAACGGATCCGTCATGGAAATAGGGCGGCGTCATCGCCACGTTGCGCAGCGTCGGCACCTTGAACAGGTAGAGATCGTCGCCGTTGTTGGTGACGTCGGCACGCCCCTTGTCGATCGGGTCGCTGTGCGTGACCTTCCAATAATCCTCCATCACACCGAACTTCTGGTACATGCCGCCGCCGACCCCTACGCCGTTGTGGCATGTGATGCACCCGACGTTTATGAACTTTGATAGGCCTGCCCGTTCCGAGGCGGAGAGAGCGTCAACTTTTCCTTTGAGATAGTCGTCAAATCGCGATGGCGTCACCAGGGTGCGCTCAAAGGCGCCGATGGCGAGTGCCATGTTCTTGCGACTGACCGGATCCGGATCCGTCGGAAAGGCTGCCTTGAACATCGGAGGATAGCCGGCAATGCCGTTCACGCGGCCAAGCAGGGCCTTTTCATCGGGCTGTCCCGAAGTGAGCGGCGCGAGCAGAGACTGGGTGACCTGGTCTTCGACATTGGTGCGGTCGCCACGCCAATGAATGATGAATTGCAGGGCGGCGTTCAGCACGGTCGGTGCGTGTCGAGGATGCGGCCGGCTCCGCACACCTATCGAACGGGGCCTGCCGTCCGTTCCGTAGAGCGCCGGCTGGTGGCAGGTGGCGCAGCCGAGATTGCCATCGATCGAAAAGCGCGTGTCGAAGAACAGCGAGCGCCCCAAGGCAACCCGTTCTTTTGTAATAGGGAACTCCGGTGTCGCCATGTCCTTCGGCAGCGGATCGAACAGCTTCTCCGCCTGCTTCAAGAGTTCATTGTCGTCCGGGGCAGCAATCGTCGGGGAGCTTGCGAGGAGCGCCACGGCTACCACCAGGGCGATGCGGGTTTTGTGCATGAGTGAGTTCCTATTTCTTCAAGGTGGCGAGGAGGCTCTCGAGCCTGGCCTTCGCCTTCCCCGGAAGTGGCGCAGGATTGATCTTGTCGAGATTGACGGGATCGCCAACGACGACGATGCCGATCATTCCCATCGGTGTGTGCGGCTTGCAGGCGATCACGTAGACACCTGGGACCGTGAAGGTCACTTTGGCGTCCTGGTTCAATTTGCCTTCGAAAGGTTGTGCACCGACGGGAATCATGTCCGGTACGGAGTGCACCTCATGACCCTTGTCGGTAGCGACAAAGTTGACGGTGTCACCAGGGGCAACGTGCACCACTTCCGGAGCAAACACGAAAAAGGCGCCGCCCGATCCGCGATTGAGCATCCGTACGTCGATGTCCTTGGCCGAGGCTGGGGGCGTTAGAACAGCGACGAGCATCGAGCAGAGAAGCATGCGGGATACGCAAAGAGCGATCGAATTGGACGGCATTGGTCTCGATCCCTTCCATTGCTCGCTTCCACCGTCAGGCGCTCCCAGGGGCGGAAAGTTTGTCCTAACGAAAGTGCGCGCGCTGCTGAGCGTGACGGGTGATCCTGAGAACCCGTCGAGTGTCCGATGAGAATTCCATGAGAAGGTCGTGAGATCGGCCTCCCCCTCTTCCTCGACGGAAGCACCGCAACTTTAAGACAGCGTTAAGCCTGCACTCCCGGCCTCGGCGACTCACAGGCCGAAGGCGAACGTGATGCCGGCGCGGACTTCCTTGAGCGGCTGACCGTTGACCCAGCCGCCGCGCAGGCCGACGTCGAGCGCAACGCTCTCTCGGACCTGCCAGATCGCGCCGGCCAGAGCCGATCCCGTTTCCGTTCCGCCGTAGTCGTGCTCGTAGAAGAGCTCGACGACCGGCCGCACCGGCCAGTCGCGCGGGCCTTCGACGATGGTGCTGAGGGCGATGTCGGCGAACTGCTGGCGGGTAAGCGCCACTCCTGCATTCACATGGACCGTCAGCTCCGGCCAGCGCTGCGAGATGATGGTGTTGGCGCCGACGCCAACGCTCGAGCTGCCGTTGTTGATGTCCGGCAGCAGGAAGCCGAACTCGGTGGCAATGCTGGCACCGGATTTCTCCTGCAGGCTGCCCTCGCGCCACACGGTCTTCAGGAACAGCGCGCTGCCGGTGAGACTCGCCCCCGGGCCGTCGGGCGCGAGGCTTCGGCTGAGCCCGCCCTGCAGGACTACCTCCCAGCGCGGAGCGATGCCGTAGTTCAACACCAGGGCGGGTGCGATCAGCGCGCGGTCCGAGCCTGCCTCGAGATATCCCGCCGGACCCAGCTCGATTTCCACTTGCCCGGGATCGGCGACGGCCGCATCGGTGCCGTCGAACGGCCGGTAGGCGAGCGCGGACCCGCACCAGGCCGTCGCGACCATCGCAGCCGGCATGACCGCCGCAATCCGGCGGGCGAGGCGCCTCACGGCCGAGGCCGAAAGACCCAGATGGCCGCAGGTTCGCGGCCGGTGGCACGCACGGCGAGGTAGAGGCGATCGGTTTGAGCCGCGAACAGCGAGGTTCGGGCGCCGTGCACGGTCGGGACGCGGGCCAGTCGGTCGTAGCCTGTGTCAGTGCGCGCAAAGACGTCGATCACGCCCTGGCCGCAAGTCACATAGAGCCGCTTGCGCGCGACATCGACGAAGACATCGTCTGCGTCGTCGCAGGTGTCTGCTATCGCAAGCTCCTTGCCGTCCGTCGTGGAAAACGCCACGAGCTTCGCCGGGCTGCGATAGACCACGATCACGCGGCCGGCCTCGGCGTCGACCGCCATGGGAAAGTTGCTGCGCAGGCCGGTCGACGGCAGCGCCCCGGTGCGCTGCCCGGACGCAAGGTCGACGACCGATATTTCGCGGGCGTCAGGCACGTTGACGAAAATCCGGTTCCCGTCGCCGTCAAGCTGGAAGCTCTCGGGATGCCCCGGCAGCTTGATATCGCCGACCTTGCGGCGACTCGTCGGATCGATCAGGGCCAACGCGCCGTCACCGTAGCCGACCACGATGCGGTCGCGCTGCGCATCGAAGCGGATGTTGTCGGCATCGCTGCCGAGTTCGATGCGGCCGACCGGCGTGAACTGCGGCGCCTGGTAGAGGCGCAGCGATCCGTCACCGGCATTGGCGACATAGAGCGTTCCGGTCGGCCGGTGGAAAAGAACGCCCTGCGGCTCGCGCAGGCCGCTCAGCCGGCGAACCACCTTGCGCTCGCCGACGTCGAACGCGCTCACGCTGTCGTTGCCGAGTTCGGCCACGAACAGCAGCCGCGGCCCGGCGTCGAAGGCGAGATGATCGATCCGCCCGCTCACCATACCGAGGGGTATCTTGCCCTCGAGCACAAGGGGCACGGGCTCCGCGCCCCAGCTTGCGGTCGCCACAGCCAGCCCTGACAGGCCAAGCAAGATCGACCTTCGATCCATTTCGCACTCCGTTGCTCGCGGGCGCCTCAGTAGAGGGGTTCGCTCACCTTGCGGACGTCCGGGCCGTTCATGAGGGTAATCCGCGCGAAGGCCTGGCCGCCTTCGAGCACCGGCTCGATGCTGACGGCGCGATAGCCGGCGTTGGCCAAAAGGGCATCCTGGAGCGCGGCATCAAGTTCCACCCAGCCCTTGTCCATAGCTGCGCTCTGAACTTGCGCTTCCTTCAAGTCGTCGCCATCGGTGATGGGCTTCGACGCCGCGATCGCTCCCGACTTGTGATCGACGATCACTTCGGTGAACCGGCCATCCTTCATGGTGTAAATGGACAGTTGCAGCGAGCCGTTTTCGATTTCGAACTTGGCGGAGATCGGCGTGCCCACAGGTTCGCTGGCCTTGAGTCCCCGCTCGAGAGTGACGCTGGCTTGCGGCAGGGCTTTCGCCATGGCCGCGGGGTCCAATTCCCCCTCCGCCCGGCAAGACCAGCCGGCGAGAAGCAGGAGTCCCGAAAAGGCAGTACTGAAGATCAGGTTTCGCCGCACCATGTTTCACCTCCATGTGCCGCGCAAACCTGCGCCACCGCATTTAACGCAGTTTTATCGAGTCGCCCTGCAAACTAACCGGTTGGCGCGAAGCTGAGGGTAAAGATCACGCCGCCGCTCGGGCCATTCTCCACGCTGACCCTGCCGCCATGCGCCTTCATGATCTCGGCGACAATCGCCAGGCCCAGTCCGGCACCTTGCGATGGCGCTCCCTTGCCGCGCCAGAAGCGATCGAAGATGCGTTCGCGGTCCTCGGGTGGCACTCCCGGGCCGCGGTCGGCCACGCTGACCGTACCCTCGGTGCTTGCCGTAACCGTCACGTGGCCGCCGGCCGGCGTATGGGCCACGGCATTCTCGATCAGGTTGCGAATGGCGTCGCCCACGGCATAGCTGTTGCCCCTGATGCCAACGAGTCGGTCTGGCCCGACGAATTCGAGGGCACGCTTCTGCGCAAGCGCCCACGGCGCCATCGAGGCAACGACCTCCTTGGCAACCTCGTTCAGGTCAACTCCGGCGGAAACGTCGAGTGCGATGGCATCCAGCCGAGCCACACTCAGCAGCTGCTCGACCAGGCGGTTCATCCGGCCAACGTCGGCCACCAGGCGTTCCACCTCGGGCGTTCTTTCGAGGTTCTCGAGGGCCCCGGTGACGATTGCAAGCGGCGTGCGCAGCTCGTGCGCGGCGTTGGCGGTGAACTGGCGCTGCATCGCGAATCCCTGCTCGAGCCTTTCGAAGGCGCGGTTGACGGCCGACACCAGCGGCACGATCTCGCTCGGCAGGTCGTTGTGCGGGAGCCGGACCGAGGTCGCGCTGGGGCCGATCGAGGCGGCGATCTCCGACACCTGTCGGACGGGTCGAAGCGTGCTGCGCGTCGCCAGCACGGCGACCGCGAGCGTGAGCAGCATGAAAAGCGGGATCACCCAGGCGATGTCGAGCACGAATTCCTGCAGCAAGGCATGGATCAAGGCGTTGGCGCCGCTCGCGCGCGCCACCCACACCGACACCGGTCCCGCGCCGCTGTCCAGGGTGACGCCTAGTCCGTAGTAATCCTGTGTCTTGCCGGCAATCTGCGGGACATGAAAGTAACTGGGGTCATCGCTGGGCGCGGGCCAATGTTCGACGAGTGCGCCGAACGCCGCGGGCATGGCAGCGATCACGCGACCCTTGCCGTCGCGAATGGCGAACATGTCCGCGTCTGCGGACGCGCCATAGGCTTGCTGCAGCGCCGCAGGCAAAGCCAGTTGCGCGTCTCCCTCGGAACCCGATCGCACGTAGCCCGCCAGATCGGCGGCGCGCAAACCGAGGTCGCGCTCGCCCAGGGTGTCGGCGGTGTCGTAAGCGCGCCAGACGAGGATCCCCACGATCGCCGCGGAGACCGCAACGAACAGCAGGGTCAACCTCACCGCCAGGCGAAGCTGCAGCGAGCGAAAGCGACCGCCGATCATGCGCCGCCATCGACCAGCAGATAGCCGACACCGCGCACCGTGTGGATCTCGACCGTGGCGCTGTGGTCGATCAGCTTGCGCCGGAGATGGTGGACGTGAACTGGGATGGCGTTGGAGCCCAGCTCGTCATCGATCCCGTAGAGCTTTTCCTCCAGTACAGTCTTCGGCACGACACGACCGGCCCGGCGCATCAGATGCTCGAGGATCGCGCCTTCGCGCCGCGGCAGCAGCAGCACCGTTTCACCGACGCGCACATCGCGCCCGATCGTGTCAAAAGTGACGTTGCCGCTTTGCAGTGTGGTGCCGAGCGCCCCGCCCGGCCGGCGTAACAGCGCCTTGATCCGGGCGACAACCTCGCTGGGGGCAAAGGGTTTGACGAGGTAGTCGTCGGCACCCAAATCGAGACCGCTGACGCGATGCTCGACGGCGTCGCGCGCCGTCAGCACCAGCACCGGCAATGCGTTGCCGCGAGCACGCAACTCCTTCAGGAGCTTGAGGCCATCGTCATCAGGCAAGCCGAGATCGAGGATGGCGGCGTCGTAGGGGTTTGTTGCCAGAAGTGCGCGGGCGTCGCTGCACAATCCGACCGAATCCACGGCGAAGCTACTGCGGACGAGTGCCGTTCGCAGAATGTCGGTGATGCGGGTCTCGTCCTCGACGATCAGAAGTCGCACGACTTTGCCTTGCCGCGTATCCGGCACCCCAGCCCAGCACGCCGAATTTACGACAGATTTAAGAGCCGTGCCGGCGAGGAAGGGACTGGCTGATCCCTAGCGCGGCGCCATGCGGATGGCGCCGTCGAGCCGGATGGTTTCGCCGTTCAGCATGTGATTTTCGACGATCTGCATCGCCAGCTGGGCGTATTCCTTGGGATCGCCCAGCCTGGGCGGAAACGGCACCTGCGCCCCCAGGCTCTTCTGCGCCTCGGCCGACAGCCCCATCATCATCGGCGTCAGGAAGAGGCCGGGCGCGATGGTGCAGACCCTGATGCCGAGGCTCGAAAGATCGCGGGCGATCGGCAAGGTCATGCCGACCACGCCGCCCTTGGAGGCCGAGTAGGCGGCTTGGCCGATCTGGCCGTCGAAGGCCGCCACCGAGGCGGTGTTGATGATGACGCCGCGCTCGCCATCGTCCGTCGGCTCGGCCTGGCTCATCGCAAAGCTGACGAGGCGGATGACATTGAAGGTGCCGATGAGATTCACCTGAATCACCTGGCTGAACATGCCGAGGTCGTGCGGGCCCGACTTGGAGATGGTGCGGGCGGCGCGGCCGATGCCAGCGCAGTTCACCGCGACGCGCGGCGGCCCGAGCTTCTCGACCACGCTCTTCACCGATGCCTCGGCGTTGGCCGCATCGGAAACGTTGGTCTTGAGGTAGAGCCCGCCGGTCTCCTTGGCCTTGGCGTTTCCGAGCTCGTCCTGCAGGTCGAAGATCGCGACCTTGGCGCCGGCCGCGGCCAGCGCCGATGCCGTGGCGCCGCCCAGGCCCGAGGCGCCGCCCGTGACGATGACGGCCTGACCCTTGACGTTCATTCGTTCCTCCCTGGCTAGAGCAGGGGCGCTTGTAGCACGGACTACCCCTTTGCCAACCCGGAGGCTGGTGCCGCGCGTCGCTCGCGCGACAGCTGGGCCTCGCGATAGGCGATGTAGAGCGCCGAGCCGATGACGATCGCTGCGCCCGCGTAGGTCCAGATCACCGGCATGTCGCCCCAGATCAGCCAGCCCACCAGGACGGAAAAGGGCAGGCGCAAATAGTCGAACGGCGCCACCGCCGACATTTCACCGCCCTTGAAGGCCTGCACCCAGAAGTATTGACCGACCGTCGCCGACAGCGACACGCCGACCGCCAGCATCCAGCCCCACGCGCTCGGCCATCGCCACACCCAGATCGCGGGCACCGTCAGGAAGAGCGTGGAGAAAATCGCAAACTGGGTGAGGATCATCAGCGGCGATTCGGAGTCGCTGAGACGCCGCACCAGCATGA
>JBPYDO010000002.1:0-11891 GCA_051985755.1 Reyranella sp.
GGCGACGCCGCCGAGAAGATCGTCAAGGCGGTCAAGGAGCCCGGCTGATGGCTGTCCTGGTCGACAAGAACACCAAGGTCATCTGCCAGGGCTTCACCGGCGCGCAGGGCACCTTCCATTCCGAGCAGGCGATCGCCTACGGCACGCAGATGGTCGGCGGCGTGACACCGGGCAAGGGCGGCACCACCCATCTCGACCTGCCGGTGTTCGACACCGTGCACCAGGCGGTCGCCAAGACCGGCTGCACCGCCTCGGTGATCTACGTGCCGGCGCCTTATGCCGCCGATTCCATCCTCGAGGCGGTCGATGCCGGGATCCCGCTGGTGGTGTGCATCACCGAGGGCATCCCGGTAATCGACATGGTGCGGGTGAAGCGGGCGCTCGCCGGCTCGAAGTCACGCCTGATCGGCCCCAACTGCCCTGGCGTCATCACGCCCGGCGAATGCAAGATCGGCATCATGCCGGGCCACATCCACAAGCGCGGCAAGATCGGCATCATCTCGCGCTCTGGCACCTTGACATACGAGGCGGTGGCGCAGACCACGGCGGTCGGCCTCGGCCAGACGACCTGCATCGGCATCGGCGGCGATCCGGTGAACGGCACCAACTTCGTCGAATGCCTGGAGATGCTGCTGCCCGATCCCGAGACGGAAGGCATCGTCATGATCGGCGAGATCGGCGGCGACGCCGAGGTGAGGGCCGCCGACTACATCAAGGCGTCGAAGACGAAGAAGCCGGTGGTCGGCTTCATCGCCGGCCGCACCGCCCCGCCGGGCCGGCGGATGGGCCATGCCGGCGCGGTGATCTCGGGCGGACACGACACGGCGGCGTTCAAGGTCGAGGCCATGCGTTCGGCGGGCATCAGGGTCGCCGATTCACCGGCTGCGCTTGGCGCGGAAATGCTTAAGGCCATGAAAGGCTGAGTTTGGAGCTTTCCTCCCCATTCAAATGGGGAGGTGGCGCGAAGCGCCGAAGGGGTCATGACCCCATCGCCCGCGCAAGGCGCGGGCACTTCCCCATATGAATGGGGAAGGGGGCGAGAGGAGTACAGGCCATGCAGGCAGAGCAGACTTCGTTCCTGTTCGGCGCCAACGCGCCCTTCATCGAGGAGCTCTACGCCCGCTTCCTTCAGGATCCGAGCCGGGTCGATGGCGATTGGCGCGTTTTCTTCGAGGCGCTGGCCGAGGAACGCGGCGACGTGCTGGCCGAGGTGCGCGGCGCTTCGTGGGCGCCCAACGGCGCGCGCGTGATCGACGTCCCCGACACCGAGATGCCGCGCAGCGCCGCCAACCGCAATCTCCGCTCCGGCAACGGCGCCGCTGTGGCCCCGCTGGCCCAGGTGTTCGAGGGCAAGGGCGAAGAGGCGATCCGCGCCGCCGCCTACGATACTTCGCGCGCCTTCCTGCTGATCCGCTCCTATCGCATCCGCGGCCATCTCGAGGCGGATCTCGATCCGCTCGGCCTGGTCAAGCAGGCGCCGCACCGCGAGCTCGATCCCACGACCTACGGCTTCAAGGACGGCGACTGGGACCGCCCGATCCTGATCTTCGGCACGCTGGGCCTGGGCGACGCCGCCACCCTGCGCCAGATCATGGACCGGCTGCGCAAGACTTACTGCGGCAAGATCGGCGTCGAATACATGCACATCGCCGATCCCGACCAGAAAGCCTGGATCCAGGAGCGCATCGAGCATGTCGAGAACCGCACCGACTTCACGCTGGAAGGCCGGCGCGCCATCCTCGAGCGGGTCGGCGAGGCGGAGGGGCTGGAAAAGTACCTCGGGTTGAAGTTCGTCGGCACCAAGCGCTTCGGCCTCGACGGCGGTGAATCGATGATCCCCGGCGTCGAGCAGATCCTGAAGCGCGGCGGCCAGCTCGGCATGAGGGAAGTCGTGATCGGCATGCCCCATCGCGGACGCCTCAACACGCTGGTCCACGTCCTGCACAAGAGCTACACCGCGCTATTCTCCGAGTTCCAGGGCCGCTCCTCGCAGCCCGAGGAGATGCGCGGCTCGGGCGACGTGAAATACCATCTCGGCGCCTCGGCCGACCGCGAGTTCGACGGCAACGTCGTGCATCTGTCGCTGTCGTCGAACCCCTCGCACCTCGAGGCGGTCAATCCCATCGTGCTCGGCAAGGCGCGCGCCAAGCAGGATCAGCGCGGCGATCGCGAGCGCAGCCAGGTGATGGCGATCCTGATGCACGGCGACGCCGCCTTCGCCGGCCAGGGCCTGGTGGCCGAGGCACTCGATCTCAGCGACCTCGGCGGCTACCGCATCGGCGGCACCATCCACTTCGTGGTCAACAACCAGATCGGCTTCACCACGCTGCCGACCTATTCGCGCTCCGGTCCCTACTGCACCGAGATCGCCAAGATCGTGCAAGCGCCCATCCTGCACGTGAACGGCGACGATCCGGAGGCGGTCGTGCATGTCTGCCGCATCGCCACCGAGTACCGCCAGCACTTCAAGCGCGACATCGTCATCGACATGTTCTGCTATCGCCGCTACGGGCACAACGAGTCGGACGAACCGATGTTCACCCAGCCGCTGATGTACAAGGAGATCGGCGGCCACAAGACGGTGAAGGAAGTCTACGCCGCCCGGCTCGAGGCCGAGGGCGTCGTGAGCGCCGCCGACGTCGCCAACCTCGATGCGGCCTTGCGCCAGAAGCTCGACGCCGCGCTCGAGGCCGCCACCAACTTCAAGCCCAACAAGGCCGACTGGCTCGAGGGCAAGTGGAGCGGCCTGACAGTCGCGCCCGGCGAGGAAGACCGCAAGGGCACGACCGCGGTCGAGCCCGCTTTGCTCAAGTCGGTCGGCCACGCGCTCAGCGAGCCGCCGCCCAACTTCGACCTCAACCGCAAGCTGGTGCGCCTGTTGCAGGAGAAGCGCAAGAGCATCGATACGGGCGCCGACATCGACTGGGCGACCGGCGAGGCGCTGGCCTTCGGTACCTTGCTGGCCGAGGGCACGCCGGTGCGCTTGACCGGCCAGGATTCCGCCCGCGGCACCTTCTCGCAGCGCCATTCCGTGCTGGTCGACCAGACCAACGAGCGCAAGTACGTGCCGCTCAACAACGTGGCGCCCGACCAGGCGCGTCTCGAGGTGATCGACAGTCCGCTGAACGAGGCGGCCGTGCTGGGCTTCGAGTACGGCTATTCCTCGGCCGAACCCAACGCGCTGGTGATGTGGGAGGCGCAGTTCGGCGATTTCGCCAACGGCGCGCAGGTCATCATCGACCAGTTCCTGAGCTCGGGCGAGAGCAAGTGGCTCAGGATGAACGGCCTCGTCATGCTGCTGCCGCACGGCTACGAAGGGCAGGGCCCCGAGCACAGCTCGGCTCGCCTGGAACGCTACCTGCAGCTTTCCGCCGAGGACAACTGGCAGGTCGTGGCGCCGACCACGCCCGCCAACTATTTCCACGCGCTGCGCCGGCAGGTGAGGCGCCCGTTCCGCAAACCGCTGATCGTCATGACGCCGAAGTCGCTCCTGCGCCACAAGGAGTGCGTCTCGACGCTCGCCGACTTCGGGCCGGGCTCCTCGTTCCATCGCCTGCTCGGCGAGAGCGACGCCCTGGCCACAGGCGACAAGATCCGCCGTGTCATCCTGTGCAGCGGCAAGGTTTATTTCGATCTCGTGGCCGAGCGCCGCAAGCGCAAGATCGAAGACATCGCAATCCTGCGCGTCGAGCAGCTCTATCCCTTCCCGTTCTCGCAGGTCGGGCTGGCGCTGTCACAATATGCCAACGCGGAAGTGGTGTGGTGCCAGGAGGAGCCGCAGAACATGGGCGCCTGGTACTTCGTCGACCGCCGCATCGAGCGCGCGCTGTCGGGCATCTCTGTCAAGTCCAGGCGGCCGGTCTATATCGGCCGCGCCGAAGCCGCGTCGCCCGCCACCGGCTCGCTGCGCACGCATCTCAAGGAACAGGCCGACCTGGTCGACCGCGCCCTCACCGTCTGACGCCGCCAGCAGGGAGAGTTCAGCATGGCCGTCGAAATCAAGGTCCCGGCGCTCGGTGAATCGGTCACCGAGGCGACGGTCTCCAAGTGGATGGTGAAGGCCGGCGACAAGGTCGCGATCGACCAGCCCCTGTGCGAGCTCGAGACCGACAAGGTGACGGTCGAGGTCAATGCCAGCGTCGCCGGCACGATCGTCGATCTCGCGGTGGCAGAAGGCGCCACCGTCGCCGTGGGCAGCCTGATCTGCCGCATCGAGGCGGGTGCCGGCGCCGCCGCGGCTCCTGCCAAGGCAGTCCCCGCTGCGGCGGTGGCGAAACCGGCAGCCGCGCCGGCGGCACCGGCCGCCGCCTCGCCTGCGCCCGTTGCCGCGCCTGCGCCCGCTGCGGCGTCAGCGCCCGTTGCGGCGTCCCCAGGGGCCAGTGTGGCCAATCTCGCAGCGTCCGGTCCTGCCGTGCGCAAGCTCGCCGAAGAGTCAGGGGTGGCCGAGACCTCCCTGATGGGCACCGGCAAGGACGGCCGGGTCACCAAGGCCGACGTACTGACGGCGCTGCGCTCCATTGCCCCGCAAGCGGCGCCGGCACCAAAGCCGGTCGTCGTTCCGGCCGGGCCGCGGCCGCGCGCCGATCGCGAGGAGCGGGTGCGCATGACGCGGCTGCGCCGCACCATCGCCAATCGGCTCAAGGAGGCCCAGAACACCGCCGCCATGCTCACCACCTTCAACGAGGTGGACATGACCAACGTCATGGGCTTGCGCGAACGGCTGAAGGACGATTTCGAGAAGAAGCACGGCGCACGGCTGGGCTTCATGTCGTTCTTCGTCAAGGCCTGCATCGCCGGGCTCAAGGAGCTGCCGGCGGTCAACGCCGAGATCGAGGGCGAGGAGCTGATCTACAAGAACTACTACGACATCGGCGTCGCCGTCGGTACGCCGAACGGCCTGGTGGTGCCGGTGGTGCGCGACGCCGACGTGCTCGACTTCGCCGGCATCGAGAAGACCATCGCTGAGCTCGGCCGCAAGGCGCGCGACGGCAAGCTCTCGATCGGCGACCTGACGGGCGGCACCTTCACCGTCTCCAACGGCGGCGTCTACGGCTCGCTGATGTCGACGCCCATCCTCAACCCGCCGCAATCCGCCATCCTGGGCATGCACAAGATCCAGCAGCGGCCGATGGTGGTGGGCGGTGAAGTGAAGGCGCGGCCGATGATGTATCTCGCGCTCTCCTACGACCATCGCATTATCGACGGCCGCGAGGCCGTGCTGTTCCTGGTGCGCGTCAAGGAATGCATCGAGGACCCCGAGCGCCTGCTGATCGGCGCGTAGGGGCGCACCATGCGGGTATGCCAATGGTGTCATCCCGAGCGCAGCGAGGGACCTTTCGCGATGCATGATCAAGGGTCCCTCGCTTCGCTCGGGATGACACCGAGTGTGGAGCAGAGGTCATAACGTCATGGCAGCAGAGACCTACGACCTCGTCGTGATCGGCGCCGGGCCGGGCGGCTATGTGGCGGCGATCCGCGCGGCGCAGCTCGGCATGAAGGTGGCGGTGGTCGAGAAGCGCCCGACTTTCGGCGGCACCTGCCTCAATATCGGCTGCATTCCCTCCAAGGCGCTGCTGCAGTCCTCGCACCTTTTCGAGGAGGCCGGTCACGACCTTACCGTGCACGGCGTGGTGCTGGGCCCGCCCAAGCTCGACCTCGCCCAGATGATGAAGCGCAAGAACGAGGTCGTCGGCGCCACCACCAAGGGTGTCGAGTTCCTGTTCCGCAAGAACAAGATCGCGGCGTTCCGCGGCACCGGCCGCATCGAAAAGGCAGGCTCGGTCGCGGTCGCCGGCGACGATGGCGCGGTCAAGGAGACGCTCGCCACCAGGAACATCCTGATTGCGTCGGGCTCGGAGGTGACGCCGCTGCCTGGCGTGACGGTCGATGAAAAGAAGATCGTCTCGTCGGAGGGCGCGCTCGAGCTTTCCGAGGTGCCCGCGCGCTTTGTCGTGGTCGGCGCCGGCATCATCGGCCTCGAGCTGGGCTCGGTGTGGCGCCGGCTGGGCTCGGACGTCACCATGATCGAGTTTCTCGACCGCATCGCGCCCGGCATAGACGACGACGTGACGCGGCAGCTGTACCGCGCGCTGCAGCGCCAGGGGCTGAAGTTCAAGCTTTCCTCCAAGGTCACCAAGGCCGAGGTCAAGCCATCGGGCGTGAGCTTGACGGTCGAGCCGGCGAAGGGCGGTGCCGCCGAGACGGTCGAGGCCGACATCGTCATGGTCTGCATCGGCCGGCGGCCATATGTCGAAGGCCTCGGCCTCGACAAGGCGGGCGTCAGGCTTTCGCCGCACGGCCGCATCGAGGTCGATGCGCACTTCCAGACCTCGGTGCCCGGCATCTACGCCATCGGCGACGTGATCGACGGGCCGATGCTCGCTCACAAGGCGAGCGAGGATGGCATCGCCTGCGTCGAGACCATCGCGGGCCAGAAGGGCCATGTGGACTGGAACCTGGTGCCTTCCGTGCTTTACACCCAGCCCGAGGTCGCCTGGGTTGGCAAGACCGAGGAGCAGCTCAAGGCCGCGGGCATCGCCTACAAGGTCGGCAAATATCCCTTCAGCGCCGACCCGCGCAGCCGCGCCAACGCCGCCACCGAGGGCTTCGCCAAGGTGCTGGCCGACAAGACGACCGACGAGGTGCTGGGCGTGCACATCATCGGCGCCGAAGCCGGCACCATGATCGCCGAGGCCGTTCTCGCCATGGAGTTCAAGGCCTCGGCCGAGGACATAGGCCGTGTCTGCCACGCCCACCCCACCGTCAACGAAGCGCTGAAAGAAGCGGCGCTGGCGGCCTGGGAGAAGCCGATCCACCTCTAGGGCGTGTACGACACGGTCATCCCGCGCGCAGTAAACAAGTACTCCCGGCGGTGGACGTCCGCGACCTACACGCACTTTCCTAGAATCTCGTCGACGACACGTGCAATGGGCACTGTGGCATCGATCACGACACCAATCTTTGGCATGCCTTCCTTCGTCGCATGCAATCGCGCAATGAGGTCCCGTTCCGTTGGTTTTGCACCCCAGTCAGTTGGGTCCAGTGCCACACGCTCATCAATCCGCCTGTTCATGGTGTCACGGTCAACCTCGAGGACAAAAACGCCGTCAAATAAATCGATGAACTTGGAAAAATTCCTCGAATGACCGCAGAAAAATGTGACCGCCTCATCCTGGTTGGCGACCAAGGCTTTGACTTTCTCGACATCCCAAATGTGGTGTTCGGACGTGAAGAGGACCGACTGTTCGCGCTCGAGGCCACAGGTTGGTTTGCCCGTTTGCGGATCGCCTTGATAAGCCAATTCACGGTCACCATGAATGGCATGGTAGCCCCGCCGCTGTAATTCATTGCACACCGCCGTTTTGCCGGCGCCGGAAACGCCTTCAATCAGGTAATTTCTCATACCCACTAAAACGCCTCCGTACTTGCTGACGTGATCGTGATGCGCCTCACAGGTCCCTACGGATACTTCTCCGGCCCGGGACGATCGGTACCCGCATAGTTCCGGTAATAGTCCCACTTCGACGCGGAAGACCAGGAGGCTTGGCCCGGCTCATAACCCGGCACACGCTCGAAGCTGGGAGTGAGGTCGGGGCGGCGGGTGTAGGCACATCCTGCCGCCGTCGCCGCCACTAGTGCGGCCAATACCCAAGGTGCGCTTCGCATCATGGTGATCTCCTTCGGCGCCCGTGATTCTATCCGGTTCGCCAGCCGCTACGCAGCCGCGGCGTGGCAGAAGCCGATCCACCGAAGCGGACATTCAAGTGATCGGATGGTTACTCCATGCCTTCAACGATTCGGATATCCCGAACCGCGGCGTCACCCAGAACCTTGCGCGCCGCCTGGTAAGCATCACTGTTGTAGGCGGCCAAAGCCGCCGACACGCTCTCGAATTCGATGACGACTGTTCGCTGATTCAAACCCTCTTCCAGGGTCTTTGCGGGCATTCCGCGAACCAGATTACGGCCGCCCGCGCTCCAAATAGCTGGCCCGGCGAGCTTAGCATACGCCTCGAGCGCCTCTTGGTTCTTGATCGAGCGGTAAGCCGCGATCCAATACGCCTTGGCCATCGAAGCCTCCGCTGGTGTTATTGACCTAACCTCGCCGCGTCATGACGTCGTTCCGCGACCAGCCGCTTCGCGGCCGCTAGCGCAGCCGCGGGCCGGGGTCGAGGCCGAGGAAGGCACGGCCGCCGATCGGATACCACTCCGGAGCGAGCGTCGCCGCCTGGCCGACCACCTGCAGGTCGCGCCATATTTCGGCCAGGCGACTCTCGGTCTTGAACGAGGTGCTGCCGCCGTGCCGGAACATCAGGTCCATCGCCTGGCGTGCGCAGTCTCCCGCGTGCACCGCGGCGAGCCGGCAGCGGGCGCGCTGCTCGAGCGTGGTCTCGCGGCCGTCGGCGAGCGTGTTCCACAGCTCGGCGATCATCGCGTTGCGATAGATGCGCCCGGAATTGAGGATCGCATCGGCGCGTCCGACCGCGTCCTGCACTTGCGGATTGTCGCACAGCCGGCCCGTGCGGCCGCGCGGCGTCTTCTCGGCGGCAAGCTCGACAAGCGCGTTGATGCCGGCGCGCGCCAGCCCGGTGATCACCGCGCATTGGTGCGGCCCGACCCAGGCCTGTGCTGGCAGGGCGTAAGTCAGGCCTGGCCAATGCGCCCACTGGTTGTCGAGCGGCACGCCGGCATGGAGCATGGTGCGCCGCTCCGGCAGAAAGAAATCCCTCACTGTCCAATCGAAGCTCCCGGTGCCGCGCAGCCCGCTCACCTCCCAGCTGCCGGGAATGACCTCGACCTCGGCGCGCGGGAACAGGCCGCGCCAGAACATGCCGCCGTCGGCGCGGCGGCGCGGCTCGCCGCCGTCGAGAATCTGGAAGCTGCCGAGCATCCAGGCGGCTTCCTGGCAACCGCTGCCGAAGGTCCAGCGTCCGCTGACGCGATAGCCGCCCTCGACCGACACCGCCTGGCCGCCGCCCTGCACCGCGGTGCCGGCAATCACCGTACGATGGCCCTTCGGATAGATCTCCTGCACGCCGTCCTCGGGGAGGCCGAGCGTGACCAGCGAGCCGACGCCGTTGTTGGCGATGTTCCAGCCGACCGAGCCCGCGCCTTCGGCCAGAAGCTCGACGACGCGGATGTAGGTCAGCGGATCGGCCTGCAGGCCACCGAGCGACCGCGGCAGCAGGAGGCGGTAAAAGCCCGCCGCGTGCATCTGCTCGACGAGCTTGGGCGACAGCCGCTGCTCGCGCTCGATCTCGTCGTGGTAGTGCCGCAGTGTCGGCCTGAGCGCGGCGGCGGCCTGCACCACCGGCTGGGCATCGATGTCGATCGGCAAACGCCGGTCTTCGACTATGGTCTGCATCGGCCGCGGACGCTGGCACTAAACTGAGGATGTAGCTCTTTGTATCGTAGTTGGGACATGCCTTCTCCACACGCCTGACGGTCAGGCAGCTACCATCAGGTCCAATGTAAACTTCAACGGAGGCGCCAGCTACTGCGCCGCGCTGCGCATCGGAATTTGCGATTTGAGGAATGTTCGCACGCGGTTGATCGTGCGTGCCTTGAGCGCCGGCGGCTCGCGCCATGGGAAGACCGTGATCTCGGCGTTGGGGGCCAGTGACGCAACGTCGATCGAGGTCGGCAGCGGATGCGACGGCGTGTCGTCCGGCAAGACCAGGATTGGCGTCCGGCCGTTGCTGATGAATTCGCGCGCCACGCTGTAGAGGAAATCCGGCTGCGCGCGCCAGAGGCTATTCAGATATTTCTCGATCGTTTCCATCGAGACCTCGGGCCGCCGGGCCCGCAAATCGCCGAGCCAATTCTGCTGACTGTGTCGGACCATGACATCCGGGTCTTCAGGCCGATGACCCACGGTCTGGCAGAACACGGCGGCCACGACGCGTTGCGGCGCGCGCTGCAGCAGCTTGCCGGCGAAGCAGCCGCCGATGCAGTAACCCATGTAGAGGAACTCGTGGATCCCGAGATGGTCCATCAGCCCAAGCTGGTCGTCGGCGAATGCGTCCCACGCGTTCGCGACCGGCACCGGACCAGCGGAATCGCCGCCATTGGCATTGCGCTGGTCCATGGTGATGCAACGGAAGTCGTGCTTGTACTCCTCCATCGCATTGAAAACAGCGGTCTGCCAGTTGCTGACGCGCGAATTCAATCCGCCACCAGGGGTGACCAGCAGCGGGAAGCCGGAGCCGATCTCCTCATAGCGAATGCGCACGTCACCCTTTTGATAGAACGGCATGTACTTCGTCCTCCAAATTGTCGGGAAGCCAGTTTACTCGAGTATCATGCCCAGTTTGCAGGTATCGGCCGCCATTGTCGCCCGGCATGTGCGTCCTTGCTTCCGCCTCGGTCGGGTACTCATGTCATGGGCTCCACTCGCGGACGAAAACACCATCGACGCGCGTGCACTCGAGGTTGTCTGCCTGGGACTACGCCACTGCCGTCCGGTGTCCCGTAAACTCCTGCGTCGGTGGCGCTACCTTGATCCACCCCTCCCGGCGCCCAACCCACAGCTCGTAGGTTGGCACCAGGTCGGTAGGCGCCAGGTCGAACGCGCCCAACCCGATCGCGATCTCGCCGGTGCTGGCCACAGCTCCGAACAGGGACGACCCGCAGGCTGGGCAGAAATGGCGGGAGACGGTCGTGTCTTTCCAACTTCCCGTATCACCCTTGATCGTCACATCTTGCGCGCGCCAGATGGCGTTGGCGGTGAAGGGCCCACCGCCCGCCTTGCGGCAGGTGGTGCAGTGGCACAGCCCGACGCGGACAGGCTGGCCGCGCGCTTCGATCCGGATGGCGCCGCAGTTGCAGCTCGCGGTGCGGGTATCGGGCATGGCGTCCTCCTCGTCAGATCGGGTCCGGCTGCGATCCTATAGTGCCAATTTGGCTGCGGCATTCCGCGACGTCGCCGACTGACCCATCTCGGACGTAGAGAAGCTTGTAAGAAGCTTGCAAGGCGGGGGCCATCCACACATGAAGCGTCGCGGCCTGCTCCTGAGCTTGGGCACGTTCGCGCTCGCCCCAGCCTCGCGCGCCCGGGCGCAGAAGGTGGCGCGGGTGGGCGTGCTGGTTACCGGCTCGAAGCCTCATCCCATCGCGCAGGCGCTGCCGCGCGAACTGGCAGCTCTGGGCTATGTCGAGGGATCTACGATCAGCTTCGACTTCCGCTACGCCGACCGCAGCAATGACCGCGCCCGCATGCTGGCGCGGGAACTCGTCGCAAGCGGCAGCAATGTCATCGTCACTCATTTCACGCCGGCCACCAAGGCTGCCAAGGAGGCGACCAGTACCATCCCGATCGTCATGGCGGCTGTCGGAGCGCCGGTCGAGACCGGGCTGGTCGCAAGTCTTGCGCACCCCGGCGGCAAAATCACCGGCGTCACCAACCTCAGCACCGAAATCAACGGCCGCCGCGTGCAGGTCCTGCATGACATCATCCCGAACCTGAGCGGCATCGCCGCGGTCGTCTCGAAGCAGGACCCGTTCGCCGGGGCGCTTGTCACCGGGCTCCAGGAGGCCGGGGCCCAGAAGGGGATCAGGGTGGAGGCGTTTTGGCGCGTCCATCCGGAGGAGATGGAGGCGTCATTCGCTGCGATCGACACCCGACAATTCCAGGCAGTGGTCGCGCAGGGGCTGTCGGACCAGGCTCAAAGGAAGATGGCGATCGAACTCGCCACCGCACGGCACCTGCCGGTCATGGCATTCGAGCGTGAGGACATTGTGGCAGGAGGCCTCGCCTCGGTCGTCGGCAGCGCCGCCGAGATCTACCGGCGTGTCGCAGGATTGGTCGACCGGGTCCTTAAGGGGGCCAAGCCTGCCGATCTTCCGGTGGAACAGCCAACCACAGTCGAGACAATCATCAACCTCAGGACGGCC
>JBPYDO010000003.1:0-8322 GCA_051985755.1 Reyranella sp.
CCTTGCCGCCTATGAGCGGCTGCGCCGGAAGTACGCGGCCGTTCTGGGTGACCGGTTGCCGCTGGTCCTGTACGGGCGCCGGGGATCGGGTTCGACATTCATCGTGCGGGTCTCGGAGCAAAGCCGGACGGACGCCGACGCGCTGTGCTCGAAACTGCGGGCCGCGGGCGGCGCTTGCATCGTTCTCCGCAACCCGCGCGACTAGCAGCGCCGAATCAATACGTCAGCTGGTACATTGCCTCTTCGGCGTAGATCGAGCCGGAACGGCCCTGGCGGCTGGAGTAGAGCGAGAAATGCTCGGCGACCCACGGGCCGGCGCGGAACTGGGCGTGGCTTGCCATGAATTGGGCGATGTGATGGCCGGTTTCGGCGCCGTTGCGGAAGCGGGCCAGGGTGATGTGCGGCCGGAATTTGCGCCGCTCGACCTCGACGCCGCAATGGCGGGTGATGGTCGACACCTTCTGTTGCAGCCGCTCCAGGCGGTCGCTGCGCTCGACCAGGGCGACCAACGCCCGCGGCTGCTTGCCCGAGCTCAGCTGATCGACGCCGCCCAGCGCTACCGGAAATTTCGGTCCCGTCGCGTCCGACAGCTCCTCCTCGAGATCGCGCATCACCGCACCCTGCACCTCGCCCGCGAAGCAGAGCGTGACGTGGAAATTCTCCGGCGGCACCCAGCGCGCGTCAGGAACGCCCGACTGCAGCGCTGTGAGCTCGTCGGCGATGTCATCAGGGACGGGCAGGGCGATGAACAGTCGCGGCATAGATGTCCAGGTTCTTGGTTACGAAGGGCAGCAGACGCTCGATGATGACGGCAACGCCCTTTTCATTCGGATGAAGTCCATCGGCCTGGTTGAGCGCCGCCTGCCGCGCCACGCCGTCAAGGATGAAGGGATAGAGCGGTACTTTATATTTGGCGGCGAGCCTGGGGTAGATGCCGTCGAAGGCCGTGTCATATTCCTGCCCGAAATTGCGCGGTGCCAGCATGCCGGCGAGCCATACCGTCACGCCGGCGGCCTGCAGCTTTTCAATGATGGCGGCCAGGTTCCGTTCGGCGTCCTTGGCATCGAGCGCCCTCAGCGCGTCGTTGGCGCCCAATTCGACCAGCACGATGTCGGGCTTGTCGCCCAGCATCCAGTCGACCCGGCCGAGACCACCCGCCGTGGTGTCGCCCGACACGCCGTGATTGAGCACGGTCACGTTGCGGCCCTGGGCTCTGAGCGCTTTCTGCAATTGAGAGGGGATCGACTGCCCATCGCCCAGGCCGAAGCCTGCGGTGAGACTGTCGCCCAGCATGGCGATCTTGATGGGCGGGCTTTCAGCCTGCGCAATCGCCAGGCCGCAAAATAGGCAAAAAACTAGCGTCAGCAGCGAATTGACCGCGGCTGCCAAACGCCCATATGCCTTGTCAGCCGCCATGGCGCCCTTTCCGGAGTTGGTTTGACCGCCGCACCTTCCACCGTCACACAGGCAATAGTCCGCTTGCGCGACGTGCATCTCGACATGGCAAGCGATGCCGGCATGGTCAATATCCTGCGCGGCATCACGCTCGACATCGCCGAGGGCGAAATAGCGGCGGTCGTCGGCCCTTCAGGCGCCGGCAAGTCGAGCCTGATGATGGTGGCGGGCGGATTGGAACGCGCCACATCCGGCCGGGTGGAAGTCGCCGGCCGCGATCTCGGCGCCCTCGATGACGACGCCCGCGCGCGGCTGCGGCGCGATTCGATCGGCATCGTCTTCCAGGGCTTTCATCTCATTCCCACCATGACGGCCCTGGAGAACGTCGCCTTACCGCTCGAATTTGCCGGCCGCGCCGACGCCTTCGACGCAGCGCAGTCGGCTCTGGAGAGGGTCGGGCTCGGCCCGCGCCTTGCGCACTATCCGGCGCAACTGTCGGGCGGCGAGCAGCAGCGCGTCGCCGTGGCACGCGCCTTTGTCGGCCGGCCGCGCCTGCTGCTGGCCGACGAGCCGACCGGCAATCTCGACGGCGCGACCGGCCGTCAGGTCATGGATCTGCTGTTCGAGCTGACGCGCGCCGAAGGCGCCACGCTGATGCTGATCACCCACGACATGGGGCTGGCCGAGCGCTGCGACCGCATCCTGCGAATCGCCGACGGCCGGGTGGTCGGCGACGAGCGCACGCAAGCCGCCCTCGCCGCGCAATGAGCGATCGACGATGAACCTGGCGATCAAGCTGGCGCGTCGCGAGATGCGCAGCGGGCTGGCGGGCTTTCGCCTGTTCATCGCCTGCCTGGCGCTGGGCGTCGGCGCCATCGCCGCCATCCTCTCCTTCAGTCGCGCGCTGGAAGAAGGCCTGCGCGCCGACGCCCGCGAGATGCTGGGCGGTGACGTCGAGGCCTCCCTGCTCTATCGCGAGGCGACGCCCGAGCAAGTCGCCTATCTCGCCGGCCTGGGCGAGGTGGTGCGCTCCGCTGACAGCCGCGCCATGGCGCGACCGGTGAAGGCGGACGGCACGGCGACCCTGGTCCAGCTCAAGGCGGTCGAGGCCGGCTATCCGCTCTACGGCAAGGTCGAATTGAAAGGCGGCGGCTCGCTCGCCGACGCGCTCGCCAAGCGCAACGGCGTCTGGGGCGCGGTGGTCGAGGAGGCGGCGCTCAAGCGCATGAACGCTAAGCTCGGCGATCAGGTGCGGCTGGGCGACGCCACGCTGGAACTGCGCGACATCATCATCCGCGAGCCCGACCTCGGCATCAACGCCTTCGCAAGCCTCGGTCCGCGGCTGATGACAAGCTTCAGCGCGCTGTCACAGTCGGGCCTGGTGCAGTTGGGCAGCCTGATCACCTGGGAGTATCGCATCAAGCTTCCGCCGGGCGCGTCGGACGCCGCGACCGTCGCGGCGATCAGGCAGCGTTATCCGGATGCCGGTTGGCGCCTCAGCGGGCTTTCGAATGCCGGCGGCGGCATTCGATTCTGGCTGGATCGACTGACGCAATACATCAGCCTGATCGGGCTGGCCGCCCTGCTGGTGGGCGGAGTCGGCGTCGGCAACGCGATTGCGAGTTTTCTCGCCGGCCGCCTCAGGACCATCGCTACCTTGAAGTGCCTGGGGGCGCCCGAGCGGCTGGTGTTTGCCACCTATTTCCTGCAGCTCTCGGCGGTGGCGCTGTTCGGCGTGGCGATCGGCGTCGCCGTGGGGGCTGCTTTGCCGTTCGCCGCCAAGGCGCTCATTGCCGATCTCCTGCCGGTGAAGGCGCGGATCGGTCTCTACTTCCGGCCGCTCGCCATGGCCGCCGCCTTCGGCCTTCTGGTGTCGCTGCTGTTCGCCCTGCTGCCGCTGATCCGCGCCCGCGCCGTGCCGGCGGCGAGCCTGATGCGCGGGACGGCGATCGAGCGGCTGAAGCTCGGCTGGCGCGACATCGTCCTGCTGGCGGCGGCCGCCCTGGTGCTCGCCGGTTTCACCGTCTTCACGGCCGACAGCCGGCGCATCGCCGGCTACTTCGTGCTGGGCGCGATCGCGGCGTTCATCGCCTTTCCCGCCCTGGCGCGACTCCTGATGCTGGTTGCGGCGCGCATCGGCAAGCCGAAGTTCGCCGCGCTGCGTCTGGCACTGGCCAACCTTCATCGGCCCGGAGCGCCGACGCCGATCGTCATGCTGTCGCTCGGGCTCGGCCTCACCGTGCTGGTGGCGACGGCGCTGATCGAAGGCAATCTGCGCGAGCAGGTCACCCAACGCATTCCCAAGGACGCGCCCGCCTTCTTCTTCGTCGATATCCAATCTGGCCAGATCGCGGACTTCGAGGCGGCGATCGCGGCGATCCCGGGAGCCGGCTCGTTGGACAAGGTGCCGTCGCTGCGCGGCCGCATCGTCAAGATCGCCGGCAAGCCGGTAAGCGAGGTCAAGGTTCCGCCGGAAGCGCGCTGGGCGGTCGACAGCGACCGCGGTGTCACCTATGCCGCGACGCCGCCGGAAGGCGCCCACATCGTGGCCGGCCAGTGGTGGGCGGCGGATTATCGCGGCCCGCAGCTGGTGTCCTTCGATGCGGCGCTGGCCCATGCCTTCGGCATCGGCGTCGGCGACACCATCACCATCAATGTCCTGGGACGGGACATCGAGGCGCGCATCGCCTCGTTGCGCCGCATAGAATGGCAGACGCTTGCCATCAACTTCGTGTTCGTGTTTTCGCCGGGCATTCTCGACCACGCGCCGCACACCTTCCTGGCGACGGTGAAGGCGACGCCGCAGGCCGAGGATCAGATCTTCAAGATAATCACCGACCGATTTCCCAATGTGACGGTGATTCGCATCCGCGACGCCATTGAGACGGCGGCCGAGGTGCTGGGCAATATCGGGCTGGCGACCCGGCTGATCGGCCTGCTCAGCATCCTGGCCGGCGTACTGGTCTTGGCCGGCGCCATGCTCGCCACGCAGCGGCGGCGCCTGCACGAGGCCGTCGTCATGAAGGTGCTGGGCGCGACGCGGGCGCGCATCGCCGGCACCTTCGCCTGGGAATTTGCCGCACTCGGCCTCGCGACGGCGGCCGCGGCCGTGGGCGTGGGCAGCGTCGCCGCCTACTTCGTCGTGCGCCATTTGATGAGCCTGCAATGGACCTTCCTGCCCACTGTGGCTGTCGCCGTCGCGGCGGGGGCGATGGCGCTCACCCTGGCGTTCGGCCTGGTAGGCACCCTGGCCGCGCTGCGTCAGCGGCCGCTCGCGCTATTGCGCAACGAATGAAGGCAAAATTGGGGTTCGGCGGCAAATCCGCGTTACACGAACGGTATTGATTTGCAGGGGCTTGGTGACCACATTGGCGGCCGAAGGGGCTCGTCCTATGAGGCCCCCTGGAGGCTCTAACCCAATGGCAAACCAGAATTTCAACTTCGGCCGGACCGGCGTGATTGCGGACCAGGCGGCGTTCGACGTCGGTCTGCGCGCGCATATGATCCGCGTCTACAACTACATGGCGTCGGGCCTCGCCCTCTCGGGCATCGTGGCCTTCGCCTTGTTCAGCTCGGCTGATCTCGCCGGCATCTTCTTCCAGGTGGCGCCGGGCAGCCGCGTTGTCGGGCTGAACATCCTGGGGTGGATCGCGATCTTCGCGCCGCTCGGGCTTCTGCTCCTGTTGGGCTTCCGCGCCGCCCAAATGAGCGTGGGCGGGGTGCAGGCGATCTATTGGTCGGTCACCGCGCTGATGGGAGTAAGCCTCTCGCTGCTCCTGTTCCGCTACACCGGCGCCAGCGTGGCGCGCACGTTCTTCGTGACGGCGGCGGCGTTCGGTGCGCTCAGCCTCTACGGCTACACGACCAAGCGCGATCTCACGGCGTTCGGCAAGTTCCTGTTCATGGGGCTGATCGGCCTGATCCTGGCGAGCCTCGTGAGCATTTTCTTCCCGTCGGGCACGATGAGCTTCATCATCTCGGTCGCCGGCGTGCTGATCTTCTCGGGCCTGATTGCCTATGACACCCAGAAGATCAAGGAGCAGTATGCCGACGCCTGGGGCACCGCGACGGCTGAGAAGGTCGCCATTTTTGGCGCCCTCAGCCTCTATCTGGACTTCGTCAACCTGTTCCAGTTCCTGATGGCCTTCATGGGCCAGAGCCGCGACTGACGCGGAATATCCAGAACTAGCGCGGACGCCCGGGTCGCAAGGCCCGGGCGTCTTGCTATGAAGAGACCGTGAAGCGCGCGGCCGAATTTCTCAGGAGCCCGGCGGGAAGCGCCGTGCCGATGCTGGCGGCGGCGGTGCTGGTGCTGGTGCTCGCCAACTCGCCGCTCTACTGGGTGTTGGACGAGGTGTTGCAGACCAAGCTGGTCGTCACCTTCGCCGATCACGGGGTCGCCAAGCCGCTGCTGCTGTGGATCAACGACGGCCTGATGGCGGTGTTCTTCCTGCTGGTCGGGCTCGAGATCAAGCGCGAGGTGCTGGAGGGCGAGCTGTCGCGCCCGTCGGAGGTCGCCCTGCCGATCGCCGGCGCGCTGGGCGGCATGCTGCTGCCCGCCGCGATCTACGTCGCCTTCGCCTGGGGTGATCGGGTGGCGTTGCGCGGCTGGGCGATCCCGTCGGCGACCGACATCGCCTTTGCCGTCGCCATCATGGCCGCGCTGGGTCGCAGGGTGCCGCCCGGCCTGCGGCTCTTCCTGCTGACCCTGGCTATCGTCGACGACCTGGCGTCGATCGTCATCATCGCGGCCTTCTACACCGCGAACCTGTCGACGCTCTCCCTGGCGCTGGCTGGGCTATGCATCGTGGTGCTGATCGGATTGAACCTCGCCGGCGTCCGGCGCAGCGGCCCGTACCTCGTAATCGGCGTCGCGCTCTGGGTCTGCGTGCTGAAGTCGGGCGTGCACGCCACCCTGGCCGGCGTCGTCCTCGCCTTCTGCCTGCCGCTCGCCTACGCCACGGACCAGCCCGAGGAACGGCCGTTCGTGCGGCTGGAACATGCGCTGGCGCCTTGGGTGTCGTTCCTGGTGCTGCCGGCCTTCGCCTTCGCCAATGCCGGCCTTCACGTCGCTCATCTGTCGGCGACCATGGTGCTGGCGCCGGTGACGCTCGGCATCGTCGCGGGCCTGTTCATCGGCAAGCAGGTCGGCATTTTCGCCGCGGCCGCAATCCTGATCCGCCTTGGGCTGGCGCGCCTGCCGCAAGGGGCCGGCTGGAGGCAACTCTATGGCGCCGGCGCGTGCGGCGGCATCGGCTTCACCATGAGCCTGTTTATCGGCACGCTCGCCTTTCCCGACGACCATCATGAACAGCTGGTGCGGCTCGGCGTCATCGTGGGCTCGCTCCTGTCGGCGGCGCTCGGCTACACGACGTTGCGAATGTCGAAATCGTCATTCGCCTGAATTCTGCTGTCGCGCGGCAAATTACGGCCCGCGCGCTACCGCTGGCCGGATTTGCGCGGCTGCGGCGGAGTCCTATAATTTCCCGCATGCGCCGCACATCCTACGAACAGATGAATTGTTCGATTGCCTCGGCGCTCGACGTCGTAGGCGAACCTTGGACACTCCTGATCGTGCGTGACGCCTTCTATGGCGTGCGTCGCTTCGATGACTTTCAGGAGAATCTCGGCATTGCGCGAAATGTGCTGACGGCAAGGCTCAAGAAGCTGGTCGAGGCCGGCATCTTCCGCAAGACCGCCTACCGCCAGCGGCCGTTGCGCCATGAGTATCGTCTGACCGACAAGGGCGCCGCGCTGTTCACGGTCATCGTCGGATTGAAGCAGTGGGGCGACCGGTTTGGCGTCGCCTCACGTATCGGCAAGCCGATGGACCTGGTCGATCGCTCCGACGGCCATCCATTGGAGCCGGTGCTGATCGATGCCGTGAGCGGGCAGAGGCTCGAACTCACCAACGTGCGCGCCGTGGCCGGACCGGGTGCGGTCCAGGCCACGCGCGACTTCTTCGACCGCCTGGCCTTCAGCCGCCCGGCGGTCCGCTAAGTCTTCTTCGGTCGCTCCGGCTGCAGCTGCTTGCCGTCGAGCGCGCGGTCGGCGCGCGCCTCGGCGTCGTCGGCGGCCGCCCTTTGCGCCTTGCTGCGGCCGAACCGCAAGCGGTTGGCCGCCGCCTGGCTTTCGCGCTCACGGCGGGCCTTGTCCTTGCGGGCCCGCCTCAGGTTCACGATGTCGGCCATGTGACGTCTCCCGAATTCTCTATGCCGCGCGCTCGGCCGATGCGCTAGTGTTCATCCCGGTCGAGTAGGGGGAAATCATGAGCCCATCCACGCGCAAGAAGCTTGTGATCGGCGGCGGTGGTTTCATCGGCTTGCTGATCGTGGCGCTGTTGATCGCGCCGGCATTCATCGACCTCAACAGCTACAAGCCGCAGATCGTCAGCGCAGCGAAGAAAGCGACCGGCCGGGATCTCTCGATCGACGGGCCGATCGGCCTGTCGCTGCTGCCGACGCCCAGCGTCACCGTGTCGGGCGTGAAGCTCGCCAACATGCCGGGCGCCAAGAGCCCGCAGATGGTCGAGATCAAGTCGGTCACCGTGAAGCCTTCGCTGTTCGCGCTGCTCGGCGGCAACATCGCGATCAGCAGCGTCACCCTGGTCGAGCCCAAGATCGCCGCCGAAATCAATGCCCAGGGCAAGGCGAGCTGGGATTTCACGCCGGCGACGGCGCCCGCCAAGCCTGCCGAGCCCAAGGCGGCGGGCTCCTCGCAGTCCCTTTCGCTGGGCTCGCTCAACATCGAGGACGGCACGCTTTCCTTCAGCGACGCCAAGTCGGGCCTGTCGATTGCCGCCGAGAAGGCGAACCTTTCGGCGTCAGTCGGCTCGCTGGACGGGCCCTTCGCGCTATCCGGCGGCGCCACCATCAACGGCGCGGCGCTGAAAGTCGATCTCTCGGTCAGCGGCAAGGGCACCAACGG
>JBPYDO010000004.1:0-3900 GCA_051985755.1 Reyranella sp.
GGCGGAAGCCTTCCTTCTCCATCATCGCCAGATGCCGCTTCTGCAGGTGGACATAGACCTTGGTGTAGCCCTTGCGCTGGGCGAAGCGCTTGGCCCAGGCATTGATCTCGTGATGGATGCCGAGCCCACGGTAGCGCTTCAGCACTACGCAGCGCTCGAACTTGCAGAACGACTGGAACCAGCGCAGCCGCATCGTGCCGGCGGGCTCGCCATCGACATACATGATGATGTGCGCGGCGGCATAATCGTTGCCGTCGAACTCCTCCCAGTAGGGACAGGCCTGCTCGCCCATGAACACGGCGGCGCGCAGCGCGAAGCATTGCATGAGCTCGTCGGACGTCGACGCAAGCTTGATGGTGACGACGGGGTGGTTCGTAAGCTCGGGCGTGGGGCGGAGAGCGGTGCTCGGCTGCATGGCTTGGTCTCGCTGGGCTGGAGAACGAGGACTACCGGTCGGCGTTGAGGTCGCGATACATGCGCTCGACCTTCTCGTCGTCGATCACCGGCTGGGGATCGGCTTCGCAGTCGTTGTGGGGCTCGGCCGGTCCCGCATCCCATGACCAGGGCTGCACCGCCCGGCGGGCCCTCTTGGCCAGGAGCAGCGCCCGGTGACGCATCACGGGCGGGATGTTGTTCGAGGTCCGGGTGAGGATTTCCAGCTCCTCCAGCAGTTGCGCGACCCGGGTGATCTGGCGCTCGAGTCCTGCCAGGCTGCCCGCGGCGGACGGCTCTTCCGGACGGGGGTCGCGCGGACCTTCAAATCGGACGATTTCCCCTGTCATTTCCGTATCCCCCTGACATTGACACTGGTACGCGGGCGGCTGCGGGCCCCTTGAACGCGGGTAGCGGGGAGGGGGAAGACGGCGAGCATACTTTTTGCGCTACGGTAGAAAGTAAGCGGCACACGGGAAGGAATGCTTTTGCGCCGGACATACTCATCGGCCGTTGCGGTCGCTCTCTCGCTTGGGAACCGGGAAAGTTTCCCAATTCCTGCCAATATTCGTAGCGAGCAGCCGTTTTGCCGCCGTATCGCGCTGCCGGCGAATTTGTATCGTCTGTTTCGCGATGGCGGTTTGGTTATGCTCGGCCGGCAACTAAGCCCGGCCGGCAACCATTTATGCCCCTTGGGCGAAGAGGGCGCCTCAGGTATCCGCCAAGGCCTCGACCATGCGGTCGCGCGCCGCCCAATCTCCCTCATCGTGCACCGGCTGCAGGCAGACATGGGTGGCGCCGGCGTCGAAATGGGCGCGCAGGCCGGCCTTGATCCTGTCCGCGTTGCCCCAGATCACCATGGCGTCGATGAAGCGGTCGCTGCCGCCGCTGGCGAGATCGGCCTCTGAAAAGCCTTCGCGCAGCCAGTTGTTGCGGTAGTTGGTCAGCACCAGGTAGCGCGCCAGCTCCTTGCGGCCGAGCACTCGGGCGCGCGAGGCGTCGGTCTCGACGCAGACCTTTTGTTCGACCGCGAGCCACTTGCCGGGTCCCAGGATCGCCTTGGCCTTGGCCGTATGTTTGGGCGTGACATTGTAGGGCAGGGCGCCGCGCGTCTTCGCGGCACTGAGCTCCAGCATCCTCGGCCCCAAGGCGGCGAGCGCCACCGGCGGTTCCTCTCCCGCCGGCAATCCCTTGTGAAGTCCCTCGAGATAGGCACGCATGGTGGCGACCGGCTTGTCGTACTTGTGGCCGCGCAGGCCTTCGACCATCGGCACGTGGCTGACGCCAAGTCCGAGGACGAAGCGATCGCCGTGCCAGCCGTTCAACGACACCATGGCGCGCTGCGAGGTCATAGGATCGCGCGCGTAGATGTTGGCGATCGAACTGCCGATCACGAGCTTGTTGCTCTTGGCAAGCATGAAGCCCGCCAGCGACATGGATTCGTAGCCGCGGCTCTCGGGATACCACAGCGCCGAATAACCGTTTCGCTCGACGGTCTTCAGGAAGTCGGTGAGCTGTTGCCCATTCAGGCGGTCGGTCGGGTACCAGACGCCCAGACGTCCGAGGTTCATGGCGGCGTTCTCCCTCCGCTGCGTCCAGGCCCTAGAGTGGCGCGCCCCCTAGTGGCGAACAAGGGGGACAGCGTCTAGCATCGCCTGCAGGAGGAAGGCCCCATGAAGATCGGCGTAAACTACTTCGTCACCGACTACGGCATCGACATCCGCGAACTGGCCAAGGCGCTGGAGGATCGCGGCTTCGACGCGCTGTTCATTCCCGAGCACACGCATATTCCGACCAGCCGCAAGACGCCGTTCCCCGGCGGCGGCGAGCTGCCCAAGCGCTATGCGCATACGCACGATATCTTCGTGGCGCTCTCCTTCGCTGCGGCGGCCACCAAGAAACTGATGCTGGGCACCGGCATCTGCCTCCTGCCGCAGCACGAGCCGATCGTGACCGCCAAGACGATTGCGAGCCTCGACCAACTCTCGAACGGCCGCTTCATCTTCGGCATCGGTGGCGGCTGGAACGTCGATGAGATGGAGAACCATGGCGTGCAGTACAAGACGCGCTTCAAGCAGATGCGCGAGCATGCGCTGGCCATGAAGGCGGTGTGGACTGAGGAGGCGGGCGCCTATCACGGCGAGTTCGTGAAATTCGATCCTGTGTGGTCGTATCCCAAGCCGGCGCAGAAGCCGCATCCGCCGATCCTGCTGGGCGGCGAGAGCGACTACACCCTGAAGCGCATCGTCGAATACTGCGACGGCTGGCTGCCGCGGCCGCGTCCCGGCGTCGACCTCCTGGAGGGCGTGGCCAAGCTGCGCCGCATGGCGGGCGAGGCCGGCCGCAAGCCGCAGTCGATGGCAGTCACGGTGTTCTCGGCGCCGCCCGATCCCGCGACGCTCGCTTCCTACGAGAAAGCCGGCATCGAGCGCGCCTCGTTCGGGCTGCCCGATGCAAGCCGCGACGAGATCCTGCGCAAGCTCGACGAGTGGGCGCCGTTGGCGCAGCAACGAAAAGCGGCGTGAGCCTCGCGTGAGCGTCGCGCTCGGCCTCGGCCTTTTGGACTTCCCCTTTGCCGGCGCCGGCGACTACTGGCGCTGGGTCGACATGTGCGAGGCAGGCGGAGTCGATTCCCTGTGGCAGACCGACCGCCTAGTGAGCCGCACGCCGATCCTCGAATGCATGGCGACGATGGCGGCGCTGGCCGGCCGCACGCGCCGACTGCGTTTCGGCATGAACGTCGTGTCGCTGGCGCTGCGCGATCCTGTGCTGCTAGCCAAGCAGTGCGCCACGATCGATGTCCTGTCGGAGGGCCGGCTGCTGCCGGCCTTCGGCATCGGCAGTCCGCTGGGACCGGAATGGAGCGCGCTCGCCATCGATACCAAGACGCGTGGCCGCCGGACCGACGAGAGCCTCGAGATCATCTCCCGCCTGTGGCGCGAGGAAAGCGTCGATTTCGAGGGCAGGCACTATCGCTTGAAGGGCGCCTCGATTTCCCCGAAGCCGGTGCAGCCCGACCTGCCGATGTGGATCGGCGGCTCGTCGGATGCCGCGGTCCGGCGCACGGCGCGCTACGGCACGGGTTGGCAGGGCGGCGGCGAGACCATGGAGGACGCGATCCGCGTCGTCGCCGCCATCAAGAAGGCGACGGCTGAGATCGGACGCTCGATCGACAACGATCACTACGGCGCCAGCTTCCCGTTCTACTTCGGCACGGCGTCAGACGCCGTAGTCACCGGCGCGATGGCGGCCTACACCAAGCGCACCGGTCGTCCGGCCGAGCGCTATTTTGCGATCGGTGACGAAGAGGCAATCCTCGAGCGCGTCGGGCAGTACGTGGCGGGCGGTGTCGAGAAGTTCATCTTGCGCCCCGTCGGCGGCGGCGAGCACGTGCTCGCCCAGACGCGACTGCTGATCGAGAAGGTGCTGCCGCAGGTGGAGACACGGTGGCCGAAAGTGAAGAAGGCG
>JBPYDO010000005.1:0-20786 GCA_051985755.1 Reyranella sp.
TAGGGCTGCGACTTGCGCAGGTCCCAGGGAAGGCCGCAGGCGCGGATCAATGGGCCCGAGAACGACCAGTCGAGCGCCTGCTCCTTGGACACCACACCTATATCGACCGTCCGCATGCGGAAAATGCGGTTGTCGTTCAGGAGCACGTCGAGATCCTTCAAGAACGGATAGAACTGCTTGGTCCACCCCTCTATCGCGTCCAGCATGCCGTCCGGCAGGTCCTGATGTACGCCGCCCGGCCGGAAATAAGCGGCGTGCATGCGCGAGCCGCTGACGCCTTCGTAGAACTCCATCAAGAGCTCGCGCTGCTCGAAGCCCCAGAGCGGCGGCGTCAGCGCGCCGGTGTCCATCGCGAAGGTCGTGACGTTGAGGAGATGATTGAGGATGCGGGTGATCTCGGCGAACAGCACGCGGATGTACTGGCCGCGTTCGGGCGCGGTGATGCCCAGCAACTTTTCGACGGCGAGTGCGTAAGTGTGCTCCTGGTTCATCGGCGAGACGTAGTCCAGCCGGTCGAAGTACGGCACCGCCTGCAGGTAGGTCTTGTACTCGATCAGCTTCTCGGTTCCGCGATGCAGGAGCCCGATATGCGGGTCGCACCGCTCGACGATCTCGCCATCCATCTCGACCACCAGGCGCAGGACGCCATGCGCCGCCGGGTGCTGCGGCCCGAAATTCATGGTGAGGGTTTTGATCTCGACGTCGGTCATGTCAGTTCGTCTTTGGCTTCTCCTGCGCCTTCTCGTCGCCAGGCAGCACGTATTGCGCGCCTTCCCAAGGGCTCAGAAAATCGAAGCGACGGAATTCCTGGGTGAGTTTCACCGGCTCGTAGATCACGCGCTTCTGCACGTCGTCCCACCGCACCTCGACGAAGCCTGTGAGCGGGAAGTCCTTGCGCAGCGGATGGCCCTCGAAGCCGTAGTCGGTGAGGATGCGCCGAAGGTCGGGATGGTCGGAGAACCAGACGCCGTAGAGGTCGTAGGTCTCGCGCTCGAACCAGGTAGCGGAGCTGAATACCGAAGCCGCCGACGGCACGGGCGTCGCCTCGTCCGTCGCCACCTTCACCCGCACACGCCGGTTGTTCCTGAGGCTCAGCAGATTGTAGACCACATCGAAGCGCTTCGGCCGCCCCGGCCAATCGACGCCGCAGACATCGACCAGCTGCTTGAACAGGCACTGGGGATCGTCGCGCAGGAAGATCAGGAGTGCTCTGAGCTTGTCGGGCGTCGTCTCGAGCATCAGCTCGCCCAGCCGCACCGCGCTGCTCGTCGCGGCGCCGCTCGCCTGGACAATATGCTGGCCGAGATCCTTCAACTCCTGGTCCATCACACACCCCTCACCGGATCAGCGTTCCGGTGCGTCGGACCTTCTTCTGGAGTTGCAGGACGCCGTAGAGCAGCGCCTCGGCGGTCGGCGGACAGCCGGGCACGTAGATATCGACCGGCACGATGCGGTCGCAGCCGCGAACCACGGAGTAGCTGTAGTGGTAGTAGCCGCCGCCGTTGGCGCAGGAGCCCATGGAGATGACGTAGCGCGGCTCGGCCATCTGGTCGTAGACCTTGCGCAGGGCCGGCGCCATCTTGTTGGTGAGCGTACCGGCCACGATCATGACGTCGGCCGAGCGCGGGCTCGGCATGGGCGCGAAGCCGAAGCGATCGAGGTCGTAGCGGCTCATCCAGCAATGGATCATCTCCACGCCGCAGCAGGCCAGCCCGAAGGTCAGGCCCCACAGCGAGCCGGTGCGTGCCCAGGTGATCAGCTTGTCGAGCTGCGAGACGACGAAGCCCTTGTCGGCCAGTTCGTCATTGAGTGCACGCGACAGCGCAGCCTCGTCCAGCGATTCGGGCTTGCGCGGCGGCGTGCGGATGACGGGATTCACTCCCATTCCAACGCTCCCTTGCGCCACTCGTAGATGAAGCCGACGGTCAAGACAGCCAGGAACAACATCATTGACCAGAAGCCAAAGATGCCGATGTCGCCCAGCGCCACTGCCCACGGGAACAGGAAGGCCACTTCGAGGTCGAAGATGATGAACAGAATGGCCACGAGATAGAAACGCACGTCGAAGCGGCCACGGGCATCATCGAAGGGCGCAAAGCCGCACTCGAAGGGCGACAATTTGTCGGAGTTGGGGTTCTGGCGCGCGATCAGGTAGGAGCCGCCCAGCATGGCGCCGATCAGCACCAGGGCGAGGCCCAGGAAGATGAGGATCGGAAGATATTCCCTGAGAAGCGCTTCCATCGTCACCCCTTTCGCCCCCCAAGCCGTTCGAGCGAGGCTGCCAGCAATCGGGCTGGCGCGAGCGACGGGACTCGAACCCGCGACCTCCGGCGTGACAGGCCGGCGTTCTAACCAACTGAACTACGCCCGCAAAAGCCTCAAACGGCGCGCGGAGAGATAGAGTAGCCCCCACAGTGAGTCAAGCTTGCGGCACCCGCGAAGAGGTGCGTAAATGCCCGGAAAATCAGGGCTTTCGGCACCATACGGCAACCCGTCTGGCGACACTTTCCCAGGCCACATGCGGCACCTCCCTCGCTTCGCGAACGGAGGCTGGTGGGCGATGACGGGATCGAACCGCCGACCTGTCCCGTGTAAAGGGAATGCTCTACCGCTGAGCTAATCGCCCACGCGTGGTGGTAGCACACCGCAACCGTGAGCGCGCGTCGCTAGTTGATCGCGTCCTTCAGCGCCTTGCTCGCCTTGAAGCGCGGCACGATCGCGGCGGCGATCTTGATCTTCTCGCCGGTCTGCGGGTTGCGACCCTCGCCCGCCTTGCGCCTGGAGACCTGGAAGGTGCCGAAGCCGACCAGCAGGACCTTCTCGCGCTTCTTCAGGGACTTGGTGATCACCGTGAGCATGGCATCGATCGCACCGGCGGCGTCCGCCTTCGAGAGGTTGGTGGAAGCAGCGACGGCGGCGATCAGATCATGCTTGTTCACGGGGGCGAGCCTCACAAAGTCCGGCAGCCCAAAGTGTAAGGGCGGCATCAAAAGGGCGTCAACGTTGAATACAACATTTTGTAGTGAAGGCGCCCGCAAGGCCGCACAGATTGCGCCGAACGCAACGAAGCCCCGGATCGCCCCGGGGCTTCGACTGTCACAATTCTCGGCTGTCGCTCAGTGGGCGACGACGATGCCCTCAGCCGGCGGCGGTTCTGCCGGCTTCTTGGCGATCGTTTCGAGATCGTCGGGCCACTCGATCGGAACCAGCGGCTTCACCAGCGCCCGCGCCAGCACCTCGTCGACCGTCGCGACAGGCACGAGCTCCAGGCACTTCTTGACGTTGTCCGGGATCTCCGGGAGGTCGCGCTCATTCTCCTTGGGGATCAGCACGGTCTTCAGTCCGCCGCGCAGGGCCGCGAGCAGCTTCTCCTTCAGCCCGCCGATCGGCAAAACGCGGCCGCGCAGGCTGATCTCGCCGGTCATCGCAACTTCCTTGCGCACGGCGACGCCGGTTAGCGCCGAGACGATCGAGGTGATCATCGCCACACCCGCCGACGGGCCATCCTTGGGCGTTGCGCCCTCGGGCACGTGCACGTGGATATCGCGCTTTTCGAAGATGTTGGGCTTGATGCCGAACATAGCGGCGCGCGATCGGACATAGGCGTTGGCCGCCTGCACCGATTCCTGCATCACGTCGCCCAGCTTGCCGGTGATGCTGACGCGACCGCGGCCGGGGACCAGCACCGCCTCGACCTGCAGCAGCTCGCCGCCGACCTCGGTCCAGGCCAATCCGGTGGTGATGCCAACCAGATCCTCGAGCTCCGCCTCGCCGTAGCGGAAGCGGCGGACACCGGCGAACTTATCGAGGTTCTTCGGCCGCACCTTCACCTTGGCGCTGCCCTTCATGAGGATTTCTTTGGTGGCCTTGCGCGCCAGGTTGGCAATCTCGCGCTCGAGATTGCGCACGCCCGCCTCGCGCGTGTAGTAGCGCACCAGGTCGCGCACGCTGTCGTCGCTGATGTCGAGCTCGCCGTCCTTCAGACCGTTGGCTTCGATCTGCTTGGGGATCAGGTGCTTGCGGGCGATCGCCACCTTCTCGTCCTCGGTGTAGCCGGGCAGGCGGATGATCTCCATGCGGTCCATCAGGGGCTGCGCCATGCGCAGCGTGTTGGCCGTGGTGATGAACATCACGTTCGAGAGGTCGTAGTCGACCTCGAGATAGTGGTCATTGAAGGTGAAGTTCTGCTCGGGGTCGAGCACCTCGAGAAGCGCCGACGACGGGTCGCCCCGGAAGTCGGCCCCGAGCTTGTCGATCTCGTCGAGCAGGAACAGCGGGTTCGACGATTTCACCTTCTTCATGCTCTGGATGACCTTGCCCGGCAGCGAGCCGATGTAGGTCCGGCGATGGCCGCGGATCTCGGCCTCGTCGCGCACGCCGCCCAGCGACATGCGGACGAAGTTGCGCCCGGTCGCCTTGGCGATCGACTTGCCGAGCGAGGTCTTGCCGACGCCCGGCGGGCCGACCAGGCAGAGGATCGGGCCCTTCATCTTGTCGACCCGCTGCTGGACCGCGAGGTACTCCAGGATGCGCTCCTTGACCTTCTCAAGGCCGTGATGGTCGGCGTTGAGCACGTCCTCGGCGTACTTCAAGTCCTTGATGATCTTGGTCGGCTTGCGCCACGGGATCGACAGCAGCCAGTCGAGGTAGTTGCGCACTACCGTCGCCTCGGCCGACATCGGGCTCATGGTCCTGAGCTTCTTCAGCTCGGCGTTCGCCTTCTCGCGGGCTTCCTTGGAAAGCCGCGTCTTCTTGATGCGCTTCTCCAGCTCGGAGACTTCGTCGCGACCGTCCTCGGTCTCGCCCAGCTCCTTCTGGATCGCCTTCATCTGCTCGTTGAGATAGTACTCGCGCTGCGTCTTCTCCATCTGGCGCTTGACGCGGTTGCGGATCTTCTTCTCGACCTGCAGCACGCCGATCTCGCCTTCCATCAGGCCGAGGATGCGCTCCAGCCGCTTGGAGACCGAATCGAGCTCCAGGAGCTGCTGCTTGTCGGAGACCTTCAGCGCCAGATGAGCGGAGATCGTGTCGGCGAGCTTAGCCGGCTCCTCGATCTTGTTGATCGAGACCACGACCTCGGGCGGCACCTTCTTGTTGAGCTTCACGTAGTTCTCGAATTCGGACACGACGGTGCGGGCGGCGGCCTGCAGTTCGGCGGCGTCGCCGGTGACCTCTTCCATGTCCACGGCGCGCGCCTCGAAGAATTCGGCGCGGTCTGTGTAGCCCGCGATGCGCACGCGCTTGCCGCCCTCGACTAGCACCTTGACGGTCTCGTCGGGCAGCTTCAGCAGCTGCAGCACCGTGCCGAGCGTGCCGATGGCATAGATGTCGTCCGGGCCGGGATCGTCCTGGGTGGCGTTCTTCTGGGCGACCAGCAGGATCTGCTTGTCGTCCTTCATGACTTCTTCAAGCGCCTTGACGCTCTTCTCGCGGCCGACAAAGAGCGGCACGATCATGCCGGGGAACACGACAATGTCGCGCAGCGGCAGGACGGGGTAGACGGTTCCTTGGGTGGGGGCGGTCATGTTGCCTCACTGATACACTGTTAGAGCTATCGCGCACCCCGGCCAGGACCCCAAATTCAGGCGATCTGCGGCAAGAAGCCACGCGCACTCGTTGCAGAAATTGGCTCGAACGACGCTCCGTTCAAGGCCCCGGTTGCAGGCCCCATTGAGTAACCGGCCGCCTGGGCGCTGCCGGAAGTGCAAATGTCACGCCGGTGCAGCGGCAATGCCTTCCTTACGCTCGCCGTGCACATAGAGCGGTTGTGCCCGCCCTTCGATGACTTCGCGATTGATGACGACTTCGTCGACGCCATCCAGCGACGGCAGGTCGTACATGGTGTCGAGCAGCACGTTCTCCATGATCGAGCGCAAGCCGCGCGCGCCGGTCTTGCGCAGGATCGCCTTCTGAGCCACCGCCTTCAACGCATCGTCGGAGAACTTGAGCTTGACGTTCTCCATGTCGAACAGGCGCTGATACTGCTTCAGGAGCGCGTTCTTCGGCCGGGTCAGGATCTCGATCAAAGCGCCCTCGTCGAGATCCTCGAGAGTGGCAACGACCGGCAGCCGGCCGACGAATTCGGGGATCAGGCCGTACTTCAGCAAGTCCTCCGGCTCGAGATCGCGCAGCACCTCGCCGGTGCGGCGATCGTCGGGGCCGCGCACTTCGGCGCCGAAGCCGATCGACGTGCCCTGCCGGCGTTGCGAGATGATCTTGTCGAGACCCGAGAAGGCGCCGCCGCAAATGAACAGGATGTTGGTCGTGTCGACCTGCAGGAACTCCTGCTGCGGGTGCTTGCGGCCGCCCTGCGGAGGAACCGACGCGACCGTGCCTTCCATGATCTTCAGCAGCGCCTGCTGCACGCCCTCGCCTGACACGTCGCGCGTGATCGACGGGTTGTCGGACTTGCGGCTGATCTTGTCGACCTCGTCTATGTAGACGATGCCGCGCTGGGCGCGTTCAACGTTGTAGTCGGCCGACTGCAGGAGCTTCAGGATGATGTTCTCGACGTCCTCGCCGACATAACCCGCTTCGGTGAGCGTCGTGGCGTCAGCCATGGTGAACGGCACGTCCAGCATGCGCGCCAGCGTCTGCGCCAGCAGGGTCTTGCCGCAGCCCGTCGGGCCGATCAGCAGGATGTTCGACTTGGCGATCTCGACGTCGTTGGCCTTGCCGCCGTGACTGAGCCGCTTGTAGTGATTGTGCACCGCAACAGCGAGGATGCGCTTGGCGTGGTCCTGGCCGATGACGTAGTCGTCGAGGATCTGGCGGATTTCCTTGGGCGACGGCACGCCGTCCTTGGACTTGACCAGGGTGGTCTTGCTCTCCTCGCGGATGATGTCCATGCAGAGTTCGACGCATTCATCGCAGATGAACACCGTCGGGCCGGCAATAAGCTTGCGGACCTCATGCTGGCTCTTACCGCAGAAGCTGCAATAGAGGGTATTACGGGAATCGCCCCCTGATTTGGCGGCTGGCATGTCGGTAACGCACCTCCGCTAGGGACCCGCCACCCAGCGAGCCCACACACGATTACTATGTTAAACGTGGGTCCCGGACGGCGACAACATCAAAATCTGGTATATCGCTGCATAAACCCCAACCAATTGGTCGCGGCTGATCCGTCAGGAGGCAGCCGCTTGAATGGCCGGGGTCGGTCGTTTTTCGAGCACTTCGTCGATCAGTCCAAACTCCTTGGCCTCGTCCGGAGAGAAGAACTTGTCGCGTTCCATGGCTCGCTCGATTTCCTCGATCGTGCGGCCCGTGTGCGTAACGTACATCTGGTTCAATCGTGCCCGGGTCGAGAGGATTTCTCGGGCGTGAATCTCGATGTCGGTAGCCTGGCCTTGGGCGCCGCCGGACGGCTGGTGGATCATGATTCGCGAGTTGGGCAGCGCATAGCGCTTGCCCTTGGCGCCCGACATCAGAAGCAGCGAGCCGGCTGATGCCGCCTGGCCGAACACCAGGGTGGAAATCTGCGGCCGTATGTACTGCATGGTGTCGTAGACCGCCATGCCCGACGTCACCACCCCACCCGGCGAGTTGATGTAGAAGGAGATGTCCTTGGTCGGGTTTTCCGACTCAAGAAAGAGAAGCTGGGCGCAAATCAGGCCAGCAACATTGTCTTCGATGGGGCCATTCAAGAACACGATCCGATCCTTGAGCAGCCGGGACCAGATGTCGTAACCCCGCTCGCCCCGCGCCGACTGCTCGACGACCATCGGAACGTAGTAATTGTTGTAGATTTCCAGGGGATCTCGGTCGCGACTCATCGGGCCCTCTTGTGATCTTACCGTAGAAAGTGGCAGCGCCGCTGCTTCCGTTCAAGGCCAGCAGGCCGCCAATCGTTCCCAATGTGGTTCAGCTCGCCGGACTTTCGGCGGGCTTTTCGTCATCGTCTTCGCGGGCGGCCTTCAGCAATTCCTCCGGAGTCACCGCCTTCTCGTTGACCTTCGCCAACTCCAGGATGAAGTCGACCGTCTTCTCCTCGAAGATCGGTGGCCGCAATTGATCCTTCACCTCGGCGTTCTTGCTGTAGAACTCCAACACCTGGCGTTCGCGCCCCGGAAAGCGCATGGCTTCGCGCATGACCGCCTGATTGAGTTCCTCTGGCGTGACGTCGATCGAGTTCGAGCGGCCGACATCGGCCAGCAGGAGGCCAAGGCGGACGCGCCGCTCGGCGATCTCGCGGTAGTCCTTGCGCAGCTTGTCCTCGTCATCCTCCAGCTTTTCGCCGGCCTTCTTCGCCTGTTCGACGCGCTGCCAGATTGCGTTGAACTCGCCCTCCACCAGCCCCTCCGGCACAGCGAACTTGTGGGTTTCGGCGAGCTTGTCGAGCAGGTGGCGTTTGATCAGCGAGCGTGAGATCTGGGCGTAGTCCTGGGCGATGCGATCGCTCACCGCCTTGCGCATGGCTTCGAGCGAGTCGAAGTTGTTCTTCTTCGCCAGCTCCTCGTCGATCGGACGCTCGATGTACTCACGGATCTCCTTGACGGTGCAGTGAAACACGCCTTCCTTGCCGGCGAGCTCCGTGTTGCCGTAGTTCGCCGGGAAGGTCACCTTCACGTCGAGTGGCTTGCCGACTTCGGCGCCAATCAGCTGATCTTCGAAGCCCGCAATGAAGGAGCCGGAACCGAGATCCAGGATGTAGTCTTCGGCCTTGCCACCGGGGAACTCCTTGCCGTCGACCGTCCCGACGAAATCGAGTTTGAGTGAATCGCCCTTCTGGGCCGGACGGGGCGGCTCGACTGCTTTTTGCTCGCGGTTGGCCTCGGCGATGCGCTGCAAGGCCTCGTCGACGGCCTTGTCGGGCACAACCGCCTTCAGCCGCTCGAGCTCGATGCCGGAAAAATCCAGCTTGCCGATCTCTGGCAACACCTCGACGGCGACTTCAAACTCGACGTCCTTGCCTTCGGCCAGTTCCTTGAGATCGACCCGCGGCTGAAGGGCAGGCTTCAGCCCGCGATCTTCGATGGCTTTCGCGGTGCTCTGGTTGACCGCCTGCTCGAGCGCCTCACCGTACAGGGCCTGGCCGTACTGCTTCTTGAGCAGGCCAACCGGCACCTTGCCGCGGCGAAAACCCGGCAGCTGGGCCGTTTGGGCAAGCTCCGCGAGGCGCGCATCGACCTTGGCCGACAGATCGCCCGCCGGCAGGACGATCTTGAATTGCCGCTTCAGCCCCTCGGTCGAAAGTTCCGTCACCTGCATCTGTTCACTTCCATCATCCGTCAGTGGTGCGGGCGGAGGGACTTGAACCCCCACGCCTTGCGGCACGAGAACCTAAATCTCGCGTGTCTACCAATTCCACCACGCCCGCCCGACATCGCCCCTGAAACAGCCAGGGCCATGGGGCCGGTGCGGCGGGGGCTGAATCGCCGGCCTCTTAGCCCGCGCCCGCCGGGCGGTCAATTCATCGCCCTCGCCAGCGCCATTGGCACTTCTTCTATCAGGTCTTCCGCGATCATGCCGGGCGCGGCCCAGCGAATTGCCGCTTCACCATGGACCCAGGCAGCGGCCGCCCCGGCCGCCAGCGGTGCAAGTCCCTGGGCCAGGAAACCGGCGGCGATCCCGGCCAGAACGTCTCCCGATCCGGCTGTCGCCAGTCCCGCGTTGGCATGGACATTGATGACCGCCCGCCCGTCGGGCGCGGCGATCACCGTATCCGGCCCCTTGAGCAAAATCGTGGTGCCGCTGCGCGCTGCGGCCTGCCGTGCGCGCGCGACCTTTCCAGGCAGGACGGCAAGGTCGGGAAACAGGCGGGCGAACTCGCCTTCGTGAGGCGTCATGAGGACCGGGCCATTCACCGCCTTGAACAGACTTTCCGGATCAGCGGCGAAGCTGGTGACGGCGTCGGCATCGAGCAGAACCGGACGCGCTGTCGCCAATGCCGCCAAGGTCGCCCGTCGGGTTCGTTCATTCAGTCCAGAGCCTGGTCCGAGAAGCATGGCGTTGCGGCGCTTGTCTTCCAACAAGCGTGCGAAGGCCTCGGCATCGTCGGCCTCTACCACCAGATTGCCCGGCTCCGTCGATTGATAGATCGACGTCGCTGTCTTGGGTGCGGCGATGGTCAGCAAACCGGCGCCGGCGCGCCGTGCCGACAGTGCCGCCAGCCGCGCCGCACCTGTCGACAGCGCGCCGCCTAGGATAGTGAGATGGCCGCGCCGATATTTGTTGTCGTCCACCACGGGCCGGCGTAGTGCCGCCGACCACAGCGCTGGCTCATTGCGCCACAAGCGGGGCGCAATCTTCGCCAGGTGCTCGGCAGCGATGCCGATATCGGCAACGACCAACTCGCCGCAAAGCGCGAGACCGTTCGCCGAACAGTGCCCCGGCTTGGCGCGGAAGAAAGTCACGGTCAGCGCCGCCGATGGAGCTGAGCCCAGGACTTCTCCGGTATCGCCATGCAGGCCGCTTGGTACATCCACGGCAATGACCGTGCTTCTTCTTCTGTTGAGGCCGTCGATCAGTTCCGCCACCCTTCCCGCGATCGGCCGGGCAAGGCCCGCGCCGAACAAGGCGTCGATCACTATCGGGTTTCCATCGAGGAGTTCGAGCGCCGGCTCGCCCACGGCGTCGCTCCAGCCGCTGGCTGCCCAGGCTGCATCACCCTTGAGGGTCTTGATGTCTCCAAGGAGCGCCAGGCGCACGGGCCAACCGGCAGCGCGCAACCGGCGTGCCGCGACAAAACCGTCGCCGCCGTTGTTTCCCGGTCCGCACAGCACAACCACCTGGCGGCGTCGGAAGCGCGCCAGCATGGCCGACGCCACCGCGCGCCCGGCAGCCTCCATGAGGTCGCGCCCCGATGTACCCGCCGCGATGGCAGCGGCATCCGCCGCCGCCATTTCCGAGCAGGTCAGGAGGACGAGATCCGGGCGGGCAACGACGTCGCGACCGACAGGCTGATCGGTCATGGGCGGTCAATCACAGTGGGCGGGCGGTTGGGGCGGCCGACCGGATTTGAACCGGCGACATCCAGAATCACAATCTGGCGCTCTAACCAACTGAGCTACGGCCGCCACCGTGGGTCGCTCCCGACGAAGCGCGCTTTCCTACGCTCCGCCAGCCGGAGCGTCAAGAAACTGCAGGCGCGTGCGGCAGAAGTCGGTCGATCGCAACGCGCCAGACTACGCAGGCTTCGTCGATGGTGAGGCCGTAAAGCTCGCGCATGCGGCCCCAGCTCTCAAAGTCGATCAAGGCCTCGAGCGCGATCACTGTCCGCTTGCGCTCGAGCGGCGAGACCCTCGCGAGTTCCGGCGCGTACATCTTCTCGGCGCGGTTCATGATCAATTCCCGCGCCAGTCGGATCCGCGCCTTGAGCTCAGGCGACTCGCCCTGATTGGAATTGAGCGCCCGCCACATCGGCAGCCAGCGTTCGCAGGTTCCGGCGCGCATCTCGACATGGGAGCGAATGCGCGCCGGCCGATCGGTCCCCAGATCGCGCGGCACGGCCTGGGCATCAGCCTCAGCGAAGGCATGATCAGTCGCGGCGACGCGCAAGGCATGCAGATCGGAGAACCGCTCGAAGATCGAACGGACGGAGCAGCGCGCGCGCAGCGCAATCTGCGCGGCGGTCGGAATCCGCGGATCCTCGCCCAGGAGAGACAGGTAGGCTTCGAGGATCCGCTGCCGTGTCCGCTCGCTGCGCAACCGGCGCCCGTCGACCGGCCGAGCCTGCACCAGGGCTTCCGGCGCCATGCTCAGCCGCCCAGCCGCGCCGGCAGCAAGCGATCGATGGCGCGTACCCATACGTTACGGGCCTCGTCGTGCGAGAGGCCGTAGAGCTCGCGCATGCGCGCCCAGCTCTCGAAGTCCACCAGGGCTTCCAGCGCCAGCACCGTCTTGCGACGTTCAGCCGGCGCCACAAGCGAAAGCTCCGGCTCGAACAGCAACTCGATGCGGCGGCGTACCAGTTCGCGGATGAAGCTGATGCGCTTCTGCAATTCTGCCGATTCGCCGAGGTTGGCCGTGAGCGACCGCCACAACGGTAGCCAGCGTTCGCAACCCTGCGCCCGCGCCTCGACCTGCGTCGTGATGCGCGTCATGCGGTCGGACTGCATGTCGGGCAACGGATTGAGTGCCGTTCCCTCGGCGATCGCGAAGTCGGTCGCCGCCACCCGCAACGCGTGGAGGTCGGGAAACCGTTCGAAGATCGAGCGCACAGAGTAGCCCGCTCTTTCCGCGATCTGCGCCGCCGTCGGCATCTTCGTGCTTTCGCGCACCAGCGACATGTAGGCTTCGACGATCAGCCGCCGGGTGCGTTCGCTGCGCAGATGGCGGCCGTCGATCCTGGCCGGCTTGCCTGGCCGCGATGCCGTCGGGCCATCGGGCGGGATGTTGTGATCCACGGGTCAGCCTCAAATCAGTTCACGGTCGGGGTCGGCGGCAGCAGCCGATCGATCGCGTGAATCCAAACATCGCACGCTTCCTCGAAGGACAAGCCGTGCAATTCGCGCATGCGAGCCCAACTCTCTATGTCGGTCAGGGCTTCGAGCGAAATCAGGAGATCGCGGCGCTCGGGCTCAGCCAAGACCGACAGTTCGGGCTGGTACATCTGCTCCATCCGGCCGACCGTCCTCTCGCGCGCGAGCTTGACGCGGAGCTTCAATTGGCCGGAATCGTCCTGATCGGCGAAAAGCAGCAGCACCCGCCACAGCGCCACGCCTCGTTCGCAAGTGTGGGCGCGCGTCTCGACCTGGGACTTGAGCCGGGTGGCGCGATCGGCGTCGACCTGACGAGCCGGCGCCAGTGCCAACGCCTGGGCAAGCGAGTAGTCGGCCGCCGCGACCCGCAGCGTATTGAGATCGGGGAAGCGCTCGAAGATCGAGCGCACCGAATAGCCGGCACGTTCGGCGATCTGCACCGCCGTCGGCATCTGCGGATTCTCGCGCAGGCAGGCCAGGAAGGCTTCGATGATCAGCTGCTTGGTACGCTCGCTGCGCAGACGGCGACCATCGATCCGGGCGGGTTTCGGCATTGTTGCAGTCAAGGGTGACTCTGCGCGCATTCTTGCATTGAGACGATGTATTCTTGCACTGAGGACAGAACGTCAGACGGCATGCGTGGGAGACAAGGCCCGCTTTGCAACGTTCAACACGCCTCCTGCAGCCCTTCCATAGCCGGTTACCAAGGAATTTGGCAATGGCAATGCAGTTATATACGCACGCCGTAGCCAGCCCGTCAGTTGAAAACGGGACCAAAATGGACCGGCCTGACCGCGGCGGTTCGACCCCCGATTAGCCTTGGAAGTGCCGCCTCAGGCGCTCGATGGCGGCGTCTAGGGTCTTGTCTTCCTTGCAGAAGCAGAAACGGGCCAGGTGGCGGGGCGCCTTTTGCGGCTGGTCGTAGAAGGCGCTGACAGGGACCGCCGTGACGCCCGCCTCGACGGTGATATGCGTGCAGAAGTCCTCGTCGTTGCCGTTGAAGCCGAGCGGCCGAAAATCGGTCGTGACGAAGTAGGTTCCTTGCGCCGGCAAAACACCGAAGCCGATGTCGGCCAATGCGCCGCCGAGCCTGTCCCTCTTGCGCGCCATGTCGGCCGCCAGCGACGCGAAGTAGGCATCGTCAAGACGCAAACCAGTGGCCGTAGCCCACTGCAGGTTGGGTGGCGTCGTGAAGGTCAGGAACTGGTGCGTCTTGGCGATCGGCTTCAGCATCTCGGGCGCCGCCGTGACGTAGCCGACCTTCCATCCAGTCAAGCTGAAGCTCTTGCCCGCCGAGCCGATCCGAGCCGTGCGCTGGCGCATGCCGGGCAACGACATGATCGAATGATGGCGGAGGCCATCGAATACGATGTGCTCATAGACTTCGTCGCACACCGCATAGACATCGTGCTTCAGGCAGAGCTCGGCGATGAGGCCGAGCTCGCCACGACTGAACACCTTCGCGCAGGGGTTCATCGGCGTGTTGAACAAGATGAGTTTGGTACGGGCGCTGAACGCGGCGGCCAGTTCCTCTCGCGGCAGGTCCCAGTTCGGCGGCTCGACCCGCACCAGCCGCGGCACGCCTCCAGCCCGCCGGACGATCGGCAAGTAGGAATCGTAGAGCGGCTCGATCAGCACGACTTCATCGCCGGGCTCGATCAAACCGAAGAGGCAATCGGCCAGCGCCTCGGTGGCGCCCGAAGTCACCAGCACCTCGCTTTGCCAGTCGACTTCAAGTCCCTGGAAGCGCCGGGCATGCTCGGCCACGGCTTGGCGGAGTTCGGGAAGACCCATCATCGGCGGGTATTGGTTGTGGCCGTTTGCCAGATAGTCCGCCGCCGCGGCCCGAACCGCCTCGGGTCCCTTGTCGTCGGGGAAGCCCTGGCCGAGGTTGACCGAGTTGTGCTGGCGCGCGAGCGCCGACATCACCTCGAACACAGTGGTGCCGAGCCCGGATATGAGGGCGTTTCCACTCAAGTCCCTGCCTGATCCATTTCTAGGCATTTTTTCGCTCACGAATCGAACAAATCGCCCAAATTCCTATCACGGATTTCCAGTTCCCTGGTGGAGAACGCGGAAACCCGTGGCACGGAACCTGCATCCTCCAGCGCCGCCCGGGCTGGTCTGACGCGACAGCGCCGGCAATTGCGCGTGCGGAGTATGCCAAGCCAATGAAGAAGATCGAGGCGATCATCAAGCCCTTCAAGCTGGACGAGGTCAAAGACGCCCTCAACCAAATCGGGCTGAAGGGCATAACCGTGCTCGAGGCGAGGGGCTTCGGACGACAGAAGGGGCACACCGAACTTTACCGCGGCGCCGAATACGTCGTGGATTTCCTGCCCAAGGTTAAGCTCGAACTGATCATCGAAGACGAGATGGTCGAAAAGGCGGTCGAGGCCATTCAAAGGTCGGCCCATACCGGTCGCATTGGCGACGGCAAGATCTTCGTTTCACGCGTGGACGACGCGATAAGAATTCGCACTGGCGAGCGCGGCGACGCCGCCGTATGAAAAACCGCCCCCGGGGGCAGGGTCAACCACAAGAGAGGGACAATGGACGCCAAGCAGGTTCTCGCGATGATCAAGGAAAAGGACGTGAAGTTCGTGGACTTCCGCTTCACCGATCCTCGCGGCAAGTGGCAGCACACGGCACGCATGGCCTCGGCGACCGATGAAGGCTGCTTCGTCGATGGCGTGATGTTCGACGGCTCCTCGATCGCCGGATGGAAAGCGATCAACGAATCCGACATGATCCTGATGCCGGACCCCTCCACCGCCGTCCTCGATCCCTTCACCGCCCAGACCACGCTGCTGATCAACTGCGACATCGTCGAGCCCTCGACCGGCCAGCTCTACTCGCGCTGCCCGCGGTCCACCGCCAAGCGCGCGGAAGCTTTCCTGAAATCGTCCGGCGTGGGCGACACCGCCGTATTCGGCCCCGAGCTCGAGTTCTTCACCTTCGACGACGTGCGCTACGACGTGCAGATGTCGGGCAGCTTCTACAAGGTGAACGCCAGCGAATCGCCGTGGAACGGCGGCGCCGAGTTCGAAGGCGGCAATATGGGCCATCGCCCGCCCATCAAGGGCGGCTACTTCCCCGTCCAGCCCGTCGATTCGTTGAACGATTTGCGCGCCGAGATGATGTCGGTCGCCGCCGAGCTCGGCCTCACCATGGAGATCCATCACCATGAGGTGGCGCCGAGCCAGGGCGAGCTCGGCTTCCGCTTCGACACGCTGGTGAAGACCGCCGACAACGTGCAGAAGTACAAGTACACGCTGCACAACGTGGCCCACAGCTACGGCAAGACCGTCACCTTCATGCCGAAGCCGATCTACGGCGACAACGGCTCGGGCATGCACACCCACCAGTCGATCTGGAAGGATGGCAAGCCGTTGTTCGCCGGTTCGGGCTACGCCGACCTCTCCGAGACGGCGCTCTACTACATCGGCGGCGTCATCAAGCACGCCAAGGCGCTGAACGCCTTCTGCAACGCCAGCACCAACTCCTACAAGCGCGTTATCCCGGGCTTCGAGGCGCCGGTGCTGCTCGCCTACTCCAGCCGCAACCGCTCGGCCTCGTGCCGCATCCCCTACGCCTCCTCGCCCAAGGGCAAGCGCGTGGAAGTGCGCTTCCCCGACCCGTCGGCCAATCCCTACCTCGCCTTCGCCGCCATGTTGATGGCGGGTATCGACGGCATCCAGAACAAGGTCCATCCCGGCGATCCGATGGACAAGAACCTGTACGACCTGCCGCCCGAGGAGCTCTCCAAGGTTCCGACCGTGGCCGGCTCGCTGCGCGAGGCGCTGAACTGCCTCGACGCCGACCGCACCTTCCTGACCAAGGGCGGCGTGTTCACCGACGACCAGATCGACGCCTACATGGAGCTGAAGTGGGAAGAGGTCTACGCCTGGGAGCACCAGCCGGCGCCGATCGAGTACAAGATGTACTTCTCGGTCTGACCCCCAGGGCATTCGGACTACCGAAGGGCCGGCGCTTGCCGGCCCTTCTTTTTTGCCTCGGCGAGAAAGGTCTCGATCTCCGAGCGCGATCGCAGATGGTGCACGGTCTTGACGGCGGCCTGCTCGGCGATGAGCCGCCGGTATTTCGGTGTCAGATGGCGATGGCACAGGCCGAGCACGCGGTAACTGCTGAGCGTGCTGCGCCACAGCGGACTGTTGTCAGGCCAGCCTTGAGGCGCGACGAACAGACCTTTCAGGAATCGCTTGCTCACCCACCACGCGTGCAGAGCCAGGGATAGGTCGACGTGTATCAGCGTGTCAGCCGCGGCGAACCGCTGCCACGCGGTTTTCGTGTCGCCGTAGCCGTCGATGATCCAGTTCTCGCGCATCACGATGTCGGCGTGCGCTTTCAGATAATCGTCGTGCGGCACCGGATTGCCGCCGGCCTTGAACTGAATCAGGTCGAGCGCGTAGAGCGGCAGGCCGGTGGCTTCGGCGAGCCGCCTGGCGAGCGTCGACTTGCCGCCGCCGGTATTGCCGAACACAGCCACCCGCTTCATGTGGCACAGTCTATTCTAGCTTCGCCGCACCGCGGGAGCGGAAGTTGATGGGAGCATCACCGATGGGCTGGATGGACGAGGCGATGGCCGAGCTGCGGCCCTGGATCGGGCGCGTGCGTGTCACTGAGGACGACATGGGGCTGACCGCGGTGCGTCGCGCTGCCGGCACGTTTGATCTCGACCCCGAGTCATTCAAGAAGGGCAGCGAGCTGCCGCCGCATTGGTTCACTTTCGTCGGCGTCGAGACTGTGCGCCAGGACGAGCTCGGGCCGGACGGCCACGCCAAGAAGGGCGTGGTGTTGCCGCCCATTCCCATGCCGCGCCGCATGGGCGCCGGCCGCCGCGTGAAGGTTCTGGGCCGGCTGCGTGCCGGTGAGCCCGCGGTCAAGAAGGCCGAGGTGGTCGACATTGTTCCCAAGACCGGCCGCTCGTGCGAGATCTTCGTGCTCACCATGCGCCAGACTTACGAACAGGCCGGCAAGGTACTGGCGATCGACGAGAACGATGCCATCTACCGTCCCGTCGTGCCGCCCGGTCAGAAGACCACGGCCACCGTGCCGCAGCAGGCACGCACGGATCACGCTTGGGCGGACCGCACGCCCCTCACCAACACACTCAATTTCCGATTCTCCTCACTCACCTGGAATGCCCACCGCATCCACTACGACGGTGACTACACGCGCAGCGAGGAGGGTTACCCCGCCCTCGTCTCCAACGGCGGGCTTTCCATGCACCTGATGGTCGACGCCGCCCTGCGCCACAGCAAAGGCACCCTCACAGGCTATACCGCGCGGCTGGTCCATCCCCTATGGGTTGGCGACTTCATCGACGTCCGCGGCGAGGACCAACGCGACGGACGGCTCAAGATCTGGGCGGCCGACAGGAACGGCGTGCTGTGCGGCGAGATGGAACTGGAGTTCGCGAAATGACGGGCCCTCTCGATGGCGTGCGCGTCGTCGATCTCACCACCATCGTCGTCGGCCCGATCTGCGCGCGCACCCTGGCCGACTACGGCGCCGACGTGATCAAGGTCGAGGCGCCGGGCGGCGACCTCCTGCGCACCATGGCCGAGGGCAGCCGGCACCCCGGCATGTCGGGCAAGTTCATCAACTTCAACCGCAACAAGCGCTCGATCGAGCTCGACATCAAGAAGCGCAAGGGTCTGGAGGCGCTGCTGCGCCTGATCGCCCGCTCCGACGTATTTGTGAGCAACGTGCGGCCCGAAGGGCTGACGCGGGCCGGCCTCGACTTCGCCAGCCTCGCGAAGCGCAATTCCAGGCTCATCCACTGCTCGATCCTCGCCTTCGGCCGCGGCGGCCGCTACTTCAACCGGCCGGCCTATGATCCGGTCATCCAGAGCCTGTCGGGTGTGGCCGGCACCATCGCGCGCGCAACCGGTGAGCCGCGCTTCGTGCCCATGGTGATGAGCGACCACATAAGCGGCCTGATCGCCGCGCAGGCGATCGGGTTCGCCCTCTTCCGCCGCGAGAGGACCGGCAAGGGCGAGGCGATCGATGTACCGATGCTGGAAAACATGGCCTCGTTCGTGGCGAGTGAGCATCTGGGCGCCAAGACTTTCGATCCACCGGTCGGTCCGTCGGGCGACAGCCGCCTGCTCAGCCCGAATTACCGGCCGGTGCCGACCAAGGACGGCTACGTCACGGTGCGGCCCAATACCAATGCGCAGGCCTTCGCCTTCTTCGATGCGATCGGCCGGCCAGAGCTCAAGACCGACCCGCGTTTCGACAGCGCCGCCTCCCGCACCAGGAACGCCAAACTGTACTTCGAGGTGCAGGCCACCAGCCTCGGGCACAAGACGACCGATGAATGGGTCGAGCTTTTCGACAAGCTCGACGTGCCGGCGGCGCGCTACAACTCGATCGACGATCTGCTTACCGATCCGCATCTCAAGGATGTCGGATTCTTTCGGGAAGAAGCTCATCCAAGCGAAGGCAAGATCCATCGGACCATGCTTGCCAACGTTTTCTCCGGCGGCGCCCGCCAGGACGAAGGTCACGCTCCGTTGCTGGGCCAGCACACGCGCGAGATCCTGGCCGAGACGGGCTATGACACGACTGAGATCGAGGAGATGCTGTCGTCAGGAGCCGTCAGCGAGCCTGGGCGCGGTCGATAAGACCTGCCCTCACGCCTTGCGGGCCTGCGCCGACCGCCGGAGCCGCGCCAGCCAGGCGCGTACCTTGGCGGCGAGCGCCGCCGCTCTCTGCCACGCCGGAAGCGAGCGGACGAAGGCGTAGGCGCGATCGCGCCACAGGAAGAAATGCGTATCGCCCCAGGCGAACCAGGGCACCGTCATGAGAGTGGGCCGCAGGATGCGATAGAGCCGCGCCACGATGGCGGTCGCCAGGACCTTGCCGACAGCGATGGAAGCGGCTGACAACCCGTAGCGGCCATGCGTGGCAAACCAGAAGGCGGAGATCTTGATCGGCAGGATGAGGATCGACGGCGCGGCAAACGTCAGCAGCGCCGCCCACGCCGGCAGCGTCCTCAGCCGGGCCTCCAGGCGGGCAATCCACGGCAGGCGCGCGAACGCCGCCATGGCGACGTTGAGGTAGTGGATCAGTACCTGCTCGAAGAAGACGATGGCCGCCAGCAGGGGCACCAACGCCAGTTCGAGGATGTGCTTGAGTTTCCGCTTCATGACTTGCCGAGCACAGATGGCCCGTCAAACGGTCTTTACAAGCTCGGCAATCGCGGCGCCGACCGTCTTGGTGTCCCCATTGCCGCCCAAATCCCGTGTGCGCGGACCACCCTCGACAAGCGACGCGGCGATCGCCCGCTCGATCGCCTCGGCCGCCGCGGGATAACCGAGATGGCGGACCATCATCGCCCCCGACCAGATCTGGCCGATTGGATTGGCGATCCACTTGCCGGCGATGTCCGGTGCCGAGCCGTGCACCGGCTCGAACATCGACGGGAACTTGCGCTCGGGATTGATATTGCCCGACGGTGCCACGCCGATCGATCCGGTGAGCGCCGGCCCCAGGTCGGAAAGGATGTCGCCGAACAGATTGGAGCCGACCACGACGTCGAACCAGTCGGGATTGCGCACGAAATGCGCCGTCAGGATGTCGATGTGATACTGGTCGGCCTTGATGGCCGGATACTTCTTCTTCATCTCGGCGAAGCGCTCGTCCCAGAACGGCATGGTGTAGATGATACCGTTGGACTTGGTGGCCGAGGTGACGTGCTTCTTCTTCGTCGTGCTGGCAAAATCGAAGGCGAACTTCAACACACGATCGACTCCTCGACGGGTGAAGATCGATTCCTGAATGGCCATCTCGTTGTCGGTGCCCTGGAACAGCCGGCCGCCGATCGCGCTGTACTCGCCCTCGGTATTCTCGCGCACCACCCAGAAGTCGATGTCGCCCGGCTTGCGATTGGCAAGCGGCGACGGCACGCCCTCGAACAGCCGTACCGGGCGCAGGTTCACGTATTCGTCGAAGTCGCGACGAATGGGGATCAGCAGGCCCCACAGGGAGACGTGATCGGGCACGCCAGGCCAGCCGACGGCGCCCAGGAAAATGCTCTCGAAGGCCTTGAGTTGCTCCATGCCGTCGTCGGGCATCATCTTGCCGGTCTTGAGCAGGCGATCGCACGACCAGTCATACTCAGTGAACTCGAGCTGGAAATTGAAACGCCGTGCCGCCGCCTCGAGCACGCGCACGCCTTCGGGCAGGACTTCTTTGCCGATTCCGTCCCCCGGAATGAGTGCGATCTTGTGCTTGGCCATGCGTTTTCTCCCTCAGCGCCAGACGACGTATACTGGACGGGCGCGCGAGCGCAAACCGGGAGGAAATCATGATCCACGTCATCGCCATCATCAC
>JBPYDO010000006.1:0-4258 GCA_051985755.1 Reyranella sp.
CAGCCGATCCGCTGCGCCTCACCCAGACCTTCCTCGACTTCACGGCCAAGATGCTTGCGGACCCCAACAAGCTCCTGCAGGCGCAGCTCGACCTCTGGGCGCAATACATGAAGCTGTGGCAGGCGACGGCGCAGCGCATGATGGGCCAACCGGTGACGCCGCTCGCCGAGCCGGCCAAGGGCGACAAGCGCTTCAACGATCCGGCGTGGAAGGACGAGGTGGTGTTCGACTACCTCAAGCAATCCTACCTGATGACCGCGCGCTGGCTGCAGCACACGGTCAAGGCAGTCGAGGGCGTCGACGACAAGACGGCGCAGAAGGTCGACTTCTATACGCGCCAGTTCATCGACGCGATGTCGCCCACCAACTTCGCGCTCACCAATCCGCAAGTCGTGAAGGCGACGATCGACAGCAAGGGCGAGAACCTGGTCAAGGGGCTGCAGAACCTGCTCACCGATCTGGAGCGCGGCAAAGGCCGGCTCGCCATCCGGCAGACCGACATGAACGCGTTCAAGGTCGGCGAGAACGTCGCGACCTCGCCCGGCAAGGTCGTCTACCAGAACGAGGTGATGCAGCTCCTGCAGTACGCGCCCTCGACCGCCGAGGTCTGGCGCATGCCGCTCCTGATCGTGCCGCCCTGGATCAACAAGTTCTACATCCTCGACCTGAAGCCGCAGAACTCGTTCATCAAGTGGGCGACCGAGCACGGCTACACCGTGTTCGTGATCTCGTGGGTCAATCCCGACGAGAAGCTCACGCAGCTGGTGTTCGAGGACTACATGAAGCTCGGGCCGCTGGCGGCGCTCGATGCCATCGAGAAGGCGACCGGCGAGCGCAGGGTCTCGGCGATCGGCTACTGCATTGGCGGCACCTTGATGGCCGCCGTACTGGCCTACATGGCGGCGCGCGGCGACGAGCGGATCGCAGCCTGCACCTTCTTCACGGCGCAGGTCGACTTCACCGAGCCGGGCGAACTTGGCGTGTTCATCGACGAGGATCAGCTCGCCAGCCTCGAGGAAATCATGAGCAAGAAGGGCTATCTCGAGGGCACCGAGATGGCGACGACTTTCAACATGCTGCGCGCCAACGACCTCATCTGGTCGTTCGTGGTCAACAACTACCTGATGGGCAAGGACCCCTTCCCCTTCGACCTGCTGTACTGGAACGCCGATGCGACCCGCATGCCGGCGGCGATGCACAGCTTCTACCTGCGCAACATGTACCAGAAGAACCTCCTGGCGAAGCCGGGCGCGCTGGTGATCGACAACGTGCCCATCGACCTGAGGAAAATCACCATCCCGGTCTACCTGCAGGCCGGCAAAGAGGACCACATCGCCCCCGCGAAGTCGGTCTACAAGGCAACGCAGCTCTTCTCCGGCCCGGTGCGCTTCATGCTGGCGGGCTCGGGCCATATCGCCGGCGTGGTGAATCCGCCCGCCGCTAAGAAATACCAGCACTGGCTCAACGAGACGGCGAAGAACCCGCCGACGCTCGACGAGTGGAGGGCCGGCGCCACCGAGTATCCTGGCTCATGGTGGAACGACTGGGACAGGTGGCTGTCGGAAAAATCCGGCGACAAGGTGCTGGCCCGGGTGCCGGGCAGCGGCAACTTGCCGGCACTGGAGGACGCGCCCGGCTCCTACGTGAAGGTCCGGCTCATCGACTGATGTTGCGGCCTGCCTCCCAGCTTCGCACCTGGCTTTCCGAACATCACCCAGGCACTTACGGCGACGGCCGGCCGTTCGACGGAATCGGCTATCTGCAGTGCAAGCTCATGCTGAAGCCGGACCACTTCACGTCGGCCGGCGTCTTCAGGGAATTCGCCGCGCTCGTCGAGCGCGCCGCGGCGAGAGCGGACATCCGCTGCGAGTCGACGCCGAAGTCGCTCGTGCACCCGGCGATCCGCGAAGTGGTGTTCTTCGACACCAACGCCCACGACCTCTACAACAACGCCTTCATCCTGCGGCGTCGCATCCTCTATCAAGACGGCTTCCCGACCGACGATCCTGAGATCGTCTGCAAGTACCGCAGCGACGACATGGCGACAGCCCAGTCGGTCGACATGCGGCCGCGAATCGACGGGCGGTACAGGGTCAAGCTCAAGCTCGAGATCATGCCGCTGAAGGATCGCCTCGGAGGCATGCGCCGCCTGTTGTCGCACAACGTCGAGCTGACGCTGAGCAGCGCGCCGCAGATTTCGCACCTGGTGACCGGCCCACGCGTCGCTGTGAATATGGCGGACCTGGCGGCGATGTTCCCGGCTCTCGCGCGGCTTCCGGCCACCACGCCGGCCAAGGTGAGCATGGTCAATCGGACCGTCGTGGAAGAGGTCCTGCAGGACATCTGCACGCTGTCGCTGCATCACCACACCACGGCGACCGCCAGTCTGGCGCTGTGGCGCTCGCGCGGTGATCAACGCGGCTTCGTCGGCGAGTTCGCTTTCCAGCTGCGCTTCCCGAATCCCGCAGAGCTCAGCGACCGCACGCTCGCCGCCTGCGAGGACCTGCTCATCGAGCTGCAAGCTGTCGCGGCCGATTGGCTGGAGCTCGCCAGCACCAAGACCGGGCTGCTCTACCGGCTGAGGGGCAACCTGCCGCAGAGCCACGAATGAGCCCTCTTCCCAGCCTGGCACGTCTGTTTTGGGTCTTCTTGTCGATCGGCGGCACCAGCATCGGCGGCGGTGTCGCCGGATACCTGCGATCAAGCGTCGTCGATCGCCACCGATGGATCGACGACGAGGCCTTCGCGGAACTGCTGTCGATCGGCCAGACCCTGCCAGGGTTGATTGCAGCCAACATGGCGATCCTGATCGGCGATCGTCTGCGCGGCGCCCGCGGCGCGATCCTGGCGGTGATTGGCATCTGCTTGCCGGGCGCAGTGCTTATGACCGGCGCCGCCTTCGCCTACGGCGCAGGCGCCGCCAACCCGCTGTCCCAGGCTTTCCTTCATGCGGTATCGGCTGGCGCTGTCGGCCTGATCCTGACCGTGCTGGTTCAGCTCGGACGCCGGACGGTGAAGGCCTTCGCCGACCTGCTCTTCGCCGCAGGAACCGCCGGCCTCGTGGCCGGCTTCCACATGCAGGTGCCGCTGGCCCTGATCGGGGTGGGTGCGCTCGCAATCTGGTGGCACAGGCCGCGCGCATGAACGAGTTCCTCGAATTGAGCGGCGCCTTCGCTTACCTGTCGCTGCAGGCGGTGGGCGGCGGCATGGCGGCATTCCCGGCGCTTGTGCAGCTGACCGTCGACACCCACCACTGGCTCACCTTTCCCGAACTCCTCCACTACTACAGCGTCGGCCAGCTCGCGCCCGGACCCAACATGATGATGATCGCGTCGGTCGGTGCCCGCGTCGCCGGGCTGCCCGGCGCGGCGGTCGCGGTGCTGGCTTTCCTGCTGCCGACCTGTTTGCTGGTCTTCGCCGTCGGCCGGTTGTGGGAGCATCTCGCCGCCTGGCGATGGCGACTGGCGATCGAGCGCAGCCTGGGATCGGTGGCCGTGGGGCTTGTGCTCGCCGGAGCGATCGTCATGGGCCACGGGGTGATTGTGCGGCCGCTCGACGCCGCTTTCGCGGCCGCGGTGTTCGGCACCCTGATGCTGACGCGGTTCAATCCGGCGCTGCCGATCCTTGCCTGCGGCGCGATCGGAGTCGCGCTGCAGTTGATCGGCTAGGCGGCGGCCGGCGTCAGCGCTTGGAGAACTGGAAGCGGCGGCGGGCGCCGGCGCGGCCGTACTTCTTGCGCTCGACGACGCGGCTGTCGCGCGTGAGGAAGCCGCTCGACTTCATGGCGCCGCGCAGGCCAGGCTCGAACTTGGCGAGCGCCTGGGCGATGCCGTGGCGCACCGCGCCCGCCTGGCCCGACAGGCCGCCGCCATTGACCGAAACAATAACGTCGAACTGGCCGTCGCGATTGGCGGCGATCAGCGGCTGGCGCAGGATCATGCGCAGCACGGGACGCGCGAAATAGACGGTCTCGTCGCGGCCGTTGACGGTGATCTTGCCGGTGCCCGGCTTGATCCAGACGCGGGCGACCGATTCCTTGCGGCGGCCGGTGGCATAGGCGCGGCCCTGGGCGTCACGCTTGTCGCCGGCCTTGGACTTGTCTTCGGCCTGGGCCTGGCTGGCCTTGATCAGCGTGGATTTGAGTTCGGTGAACTTGTTGTCTTCGGCCATCGGTTAGGCTGCCTTCGTTTTGTACTGGGTGTTCTTGGGATTCATCTTGGCGATGTCCAGTTTTTCCGGATTCTGCGCAGCATGGGGA
>JBPYDO010000007.1:0-17340 GCA_051985755.1 Reyranella sp.
CTGAACTCCATCGAGCAGAAGGCGCCGCCCTGGAACAGATCGCCGACCGGATCGGGTCCGATCCCGGCCTGCTCGGCCTCGGCATGGGCGCGATGGTCTTCACCCCTGCCGGTCGGCCGGTAGCCCAGCCGATGGGCGCGCGCATTGTCCCACCACGACGCGGCGTTGTCCGATGCGCCGTAGAGGATTTCAAAGCGGATGTCCGGGTGCTCGAGCCCGATCCGGATCAGCTGCACAAGATCGGCGGGCGAGATCCAGATCGACAGTCGCCGCACGTCGAGCGGCCGCGGGCCGACATTGCCGATCCGGATGCAGGTCACGACCATGCCGTGCTTGTCGCTGTACATCGCGCCAAGGGCCTCGCCAAACGCCTTGCTGATGCCGTAACGGCTGTCGGGCCGAACCGTGAGATCGGTGCCGATCTTGCGCTTGCGCGGATAGAAGCCGACCGCGTGGTTCGACGAGGCGAAGACCACACGCTTCACACCCGCCTGCCGTGCGGCTTCGAAGAGGTTGTAGCAACCGATGATGTTGGAGTGCAGGATGGTGTCCCACGGTCCTTCGACGGAAAAGCCGCCGAAATGGACTACGCTGTGGGCGCCCTTGAGCACCGCGGCGATCTCGTCCGGCCGTGCCAGATCGGCCGGGACAAAGGTCTCGCCCGCCGCCAGGTCCTTCGGGCTCATCTTGTCGCTCAGCACCAGGCCGGGATAGAGCGCGCCGAGCAACGGTCGCGTCATGGTGCCGATGCCGCCCGCGGCGCCGGTAAAGACGATGCGGCGCGACTTTTCCAATGCCTCGACCATGCTTCATTCCTCCTGTGATGGCTGGGTGGTCTATATAATAGTCGTGCAATGACCGCCGCTGCTCCTGCCAATGTCCAGCGCCCGACGCGCTGGGGATTGGCCACCAAGCTCTTCGCCATTCTGATCGTGCTGGGAGCGGCCGCGGTGCTGGTGACCAGCGTGCTGGGCTATGTCCGCGCGAGCGAAGTGCTGGAGGAAACCATCTACAACCAGCTCACCGCAACGCGGCAGAGCAAGGCGCGCCAGGTCGAAACCTACTTCCACACCATCCGCCGCGAACTGCGCCTGCTGGCGAGCGCAAGAATGCTGATCGCTGCCATGCACGGCTTCAGCGAGGGCTTCGAAGAGCTCGATCACAAGGAACTGCCGGCCGAGCCTTCGAAGAAGGTCGAGGCCTGGTATGAGGCCAACTACATGCCGGAAGTGCGTCGCCTGCTTGGCAAGGATGTGCCCGTGGCGGACTACCTGCCGGTCGGCGCCGCTGCCGACTACCTGCAATATCACTACATCATCAATAATCCCAACCCGCCGGCCCGGCGATTGTTGCTCGACGATGCCGGCGACGGCAGTCACTACAGCGCGATCCATGCTCTTTACCATCCGCTGCTGCGCGAAGCGGCTTCGACCGTCGGTTTCGATGATTTCATGATGGCCGACGCCAAGACGGGACGGTTGGTCTACGCCATGACCAAGGAGGTCGATTTCGGCACCTCCATCAAGTTCGGCCCGTACCGCGATTCGAACCTCGCGGCAGCCGTCGCGCGCTGCGTCACCACCCCCGATCCCTCGGCCACCTGCCTCGAGGACTTCGCCCCGTACATGCCTTCGTTGGGCGAGCCGACTTCCTTCATGGCGGCGCCCATCATCGACAAAGGAACGGTGATCGGCGTGCTGATCGCCCAGCTGTCGATCAAGGCCATCGATGGCGTGGTCACTGGCGATCGTCGCTGGCGCGAGGAAGGTTTCGGCAGGACGGGCGAGGCCTATGTGGTCGGCCCCGATTCGCTCATTCGCGCCGGAACGAGGCTTTTCGACGAAAATCGAGACGCCTTCTACGCCGCCGAGGCGGCGGCCGGCGCGTCGCCTGAGGACCTCGCGGCCATTCGGCGGTACGGCTCGCCGCTGCTCCATCAGCGCGTCGATACGGTGGCGACGCGGGCCGCCCTGGCCGGGATCGAGGGCACGGGACAAGTCATCGGAAAGCGCAATCGGCCGACGCTCGCCTCGTGGGGACCGCTGGCCATCGCCAACTTGAAGTGGGCGCTGGTCGCAAAGATCGAGACGGCGGAGGCCTTCGCCCCGATCGATCACCTGCGGCAGGATCTCGCGGTCGTGGGCGGCGTCGCCTTGCTGGTGGTGATCGTGACCGGCGCCTGGTTATCCCGCTCGCTGTCGGGGCCTCTGCGGGAGCTGACGGCAGGCGTGAAGCGCTTTGCCGGCGGCGACTACGCGGCGCACGTTCCGGTGCGGTCGCGCGACGAGATCGGCGAACTCTGCTCGGCCTTCAACGGCATGGTCGACGAGCTCAAGGACAAGAACGCCATCATCGAGGCCAAGAACCGCGAGAACGAGCAGCTCCTGCTCAATGTGCTTCCGGCGCCGATCGCCAACCGGCTGCGCGAAGGCGAACACAGCATCGCCGACGGGTTCGCCAACGTCACTGTGCTGTTCGCCGACATCGTGGGCTTCACGGCGCTGTCGTCCGACATGCCGCCGCAGCACGTCGTCTCCCTGCTGAATGGACTGTTCACCCGCTTCGATACGGCCGCGCAGGAACTCGGCATCGAGAAGATCAAGACGGTCGGCGACGCCTATATGGCGGTGTGCGGCCTCCCCGAACCGGCGGCGGACCACGCCGAGCGCATGGTGCGGATGGCGATTCGCATGGTTCACATCGCGCAGGAGCACGCGCTCGAGTACCGCGTGGTGATGCAATTGCGTGTCGGCATCAATAGCGGGCCTGTCGTCGCGGGTGTCATCGGCAAGAGCAAGTACATCTATGACCTGTGGGGCGACACGGTGAACCTCGCCAGTCGCATGGAATCCGGCGGCGTACCCGGCGCCATCCAGGTTACCCGCTCGGTCTATGAGAAGCTCAAGGACCTATTCGCCTTCGAAGCGCGCGGCCCGATCGAGGTCAAGGGCAAGGGCAACGTCGAGGCCTGGCTGCTGCGGATCTAGGTCTCGGCCTGTTCGAGAACCAGGTTCATCAGGACCTGGGCGCCGGCCGCGAGGTCCGCGGCCTCAGTGTGCTCCCTGACGTTGTGGCTGAGCCCCGCCACCGACGGCACGAAGATCATCGCCGTAGGGCAGAGGCGCTGCATCATCTGCGCATCGTGACCGGCCCCCGACGGCATGCGCCGGGTGCTGAGACCGAGCGCCCTTGCGTGGTGCTCTACGCGCGACACCAGGGATCCATCGAAGATCACCGGTTCGAAGCGCGCCAGAATCTTGGCCTTGACGTCGACCCGCTCGGCAGCCGCCGCCTTGGCCATATGGTCGGCGACGCGTGCCTCGGCTTCCTTGAGTCTCGCCTCGTCGGTGTTGCGCAGATCGACCGTGAATAACGCCTGGTTGGGCACGACGTTGATCAGGTTGGGGCGCAAAGTCAGTGCTCCGACGGTGCCGACCTGGTTTCCGCCCATCTCGCGGGCCAGCGCCCGCACAAAAAGATTGGCCGAAGCGGCGAAGTAGCCGGCATCGCGGCGCAGGCGCATCGGCGTCGTGCCGGCGTGGTTAGAGACGCCGGTCACGCTGTATTCGGTCCAGGAAATGCCCTGCACGCTTTCGACCACCCCGATCTGCAGCTTCGCCTCGTCGAGGATCGGCCCCTGCTCGATGTGCAGCTCGATGAAGGCGTGCGGCTGGATGGCGCCGGGCCGCACAGTGCCGAGGTAGCCGATGCGGCGCAGCTCGTCGCCGAGCCCAATGCCGTCCTTGTCGGTGGCAGCGTAGGCTTCGTTCAGCCCCAGGCCGCCCGCGTAGACGAGGCTGCCAAGCATGTCGGGATGGAAGCGCGCGCCTTCTTCGTTGGTGAAGAAGGCGACGGCGATTGGGCGCCGCGTGGTCGTGCCGGCCTCGTTCAGCGCCCGCACGATCTCCAGGCCGGCCAGCACGCCGTAATTGCCGTCATAGCGGCCACCGGTGCGCACAGTGTCGATGTGGCTGCCGGTCATGACCGGCGCCAGGCGCTCGCGGCCGGCGCGCAGGCCGATCACATTGCCGATCGCGTCGATCTGCACGTCGAGGCCGAGCGCCTTCATCCATCCGACCACGAGGTCGCGGCCCGCCTTGTCCTCATCGGTGAGAGCGAGACGTGCACAGCCGCCGCCGTCGATGGCGCCGATTTGCGCCAGCTCGTCCAGCCGCTTGAGCAGGCTTTGGTGGTCGATCGTCAGGCTCATCGGTTTCCCCAATGAAACCAAAAGCTTAGACGCGAGCGCGGAGGGACGCAAAAATTCACGACGGGTTGATCCGCATGGCCTTGTCAGCGCCTATAACGGGGGCCAGTTAGGGAGCCTCGATGCGACGCTTCGTTGTCCTGCTGCTCGCCTTGTTGGTCGCGGCGCCGGCTTTCGCGCAGTCTGTGGTCAAGACCGACAATGTGCGCGCCGAACTCGTATCGGAGGCCGCCACAGTCAAGCCAGGCGAGCCGTTCTGGGTGGGCTTGCGCCAGACGATACGGCCGCATTGGCACACCTACTGGAAGAATCCCGGCGATTCCGGTTTGCCGACGGAGATCAACTGGACGCTGCCGGCCGGCGTGAAGGCTGATCCCATCGTCTGGCCGACGCCGACCCTGATCGATGTCAGCGGCATCATCAACTATGGCTTCGAGGGCGACGTCCTCCTGATGGTGAAGATCACGCCGCCGGCCGATTTCGCGGGCAGCACCCTCAGGCTGGCGGCCGGCGCCAATTGGCTGGTCTGCGCCGAAGTCTGCATCCCCGAAGAGGGCAAGTTCAGCCTCGATCTGCCGGTGGGGCCTGCGGCCAAACCCGCAGATCCGGCGATACGCGCCCTGTTCGACAAGGCGCGCCGCGAGCAAGCGGGGCCGAGCCCGTGGCGAGCCCGCTTCGGCATCGGCCCGTCCGGCGATCCGACGCTCATCGTCGATGCCAAGGGCCTGCAGCGCGATACCATCCATGGCATCTATTTCTTCCCGGCCGAATCGGTCTCGGTGGCGAGCATGGCCAAGCAGAAGGCCAGCGTCACCGCGCAGGGCATCGTCATTCCGCTCAAGAAGGGCGACGCCAAAGCCCCCGCGCCGCAGACCATCGCGGGCACCCTGGTGCTGACCGAGAAAACCGGCGATGGCGAGCAGCGCCATGCCTTCGATCTCTCGGCGACGCGCGATCCGGCCTTCGTGCCCGCCGCGCTGCCATTGGCGGCAACCGCCGCGGCCGACGCGCTGTCGCTGTCTGAGGCCCTGCTGTTCGCGCTGTTGGGCGGTCTGATCCTGAACCTGATGCCCTGTGTCTTTCCGGTTCTCGCCATGAAGGCGGCGTCGTTCGCCGGCATGGCCGGCCAGGCGCAGCACGTGATCCGGCGCGACGGGCTTGCCTATACGCTGGGCGTGCTGGTCTCGTTCGCCATCATGGCGGCGGTCGTGCTCGCGATCCGCGCCAGCGTCGGCGATGTGAGCTGGGGCTTTCAGTTCCAGTCGCCGATCTTCTCGCTCCTGGTGGCATATCTCTTCTTCGCCGTCGGACTCAACCTGTCCGGACTGTTCGAAATTTCCGGCAGCTTCGCCGGGGTCGGCCAGGGACTGGCGGCGCGCGGCGGCGTGCTGGGCTCGTTCTTCACCGGCGTGCTGGCCGTCGTCGTTGCCACGCCGTGCACAGTGCCGTTCATGGCGGCGGCCCTTGGCTTTGCCCTCAGCCAGCCGGCGCCGCAGACAGTCGGCGTGCTGCTGGCGATGGGACTGGGTCTGGCGCTTCCCTATCTCGCGCTGTCGACCACGCCCGCATTGCAGCGCCTGCTGCCGCGGCCGGGTCCGTGGATGGACCGGTTCCGCCAGTTGCTGGCGTTTCCGATGTACGGTTCGGCAGTCTGGATGGTTTGGGTGCTGACGCAGCAAACCGGCGCCGACGGCGTGATCTACGCCCTGGGCGGCATGGTCCTGATCGGCTTTGCCATCTGGGTGACGCGGGTGGGCGCCAGCACGGCCCTCGGCTCCTGGCTGCGCCGCGGCGTCGCGGCGGCAGCCATCGTGCTCGCCTTCGCCGCCGCATTGAAGCTTGAGAACGGCGTGGCGACGGCGGCGTCGGCGTCCGGCGGCGCCTCGAATGGCGTGAGCTTCGAGGGTTGGCAGCGCTTTTCGCGCGCACGCATGGCCGAAGCGGTGTCAGCCGGCAAGCCGGTATTCGTCGATTTCACGGCAGCCTGGTGCATCACCTGCCTCGTGAACGAAAGAGTAGCGCTGGAAACCACGGCCACGCGCGAGGCGTTCGAGAAGAGCGGCACTGTCAAGCTCAAGGGTGACTGGACCAACCGGGATCCCGAGATCACATCAATGTTGAAGGAGCTCGGCCGCGCCGGCGTGCCGCTCTACCTGTTCTGGGCACCGGGAGCCGAGCGGCCGAAGATCCTGCCTCAGGTCCTCACCCCGGCGACCATCGTCTCGGAGCTGTCGTCCGTTCAACCGATCAAGCGCTAGGTAGCCGAGGCCTTGGACACGGCGTCAGGCGTCGGGAATCCGCTTGCCGCTCTGCGAGTCGAAAAGATGGAGGCGCGACGTGCCGATGGTGAATCGGCGCTTCTCGCCGGGCTTGGCGAGCACGTGACCGCTCTGGCGGATCGTGACCAGCTCGCGCGCCTCGCCGAAGCGCGCATGTAGAAGAGTATCGGCGCCCAACGGTTCGGCGAGTTCGATCTCGAATTCGAGCGGCCCGTCGGCCAGCGGCAGCAGGTGCTCGGGACGCAGGCCCAGCGCCACCGGTGTGCCGGGAATCGCCATGGTCGGCATGGCGAGGCTGAGCGTCACCCGCCCGCTGCCGGTGCCCGCCAGCTCGACCGCCTTGCCGCCTTCGGCCACCTTGGCCGCCAGGAAGTTCATTGCCGGGGAGCCGATGAAGCCCGCCACGAACACCGAGGCCGGCCGCTCATAGACGTCCATCGGCGTGCCGATCTGCTCGGCGACGCCGCCATTCATCACGATCAGCCGGTCAGCCAGCGTCATCGCCTCGACTTGGTCGTGCGTGACGTAGATCGAGGTGACGCCCAGCTCGCGCTGCAGGCGCTTGATCTCGAGCCGCATCTGCACGCGCAGCTTGGCGTCGAGGTTGGAGAGCGGCTCGTCGAACAGGAACACGGCGGGCTCGCGCACGATGGCGCGGCCCATGGCGACCCGCTGGCGTTGGCCGCCGGAGAGCTGACGCGGCAGCCGGTCCAGGAGCTTGTCGAGCTCCAACGTGCCGGCCGCCTTGCGCACGCGCTGGTCGATGTCGTCCTTGTCGAGGCCGCGGATCTTCAGGCCATAGGCCATGTTGCGGTACACGCTCATGTGCGGGTAGAGCGCGTAGTTCTGGAACACCATGGCGATGTCGCGGTCCTTGGGCTCGAGCTCGTTGACCACCCGTTCGCCGATCGCCACCTCGCCGCCGGTAATGCGCTCGAGCCCGGCGACCATGCGCAAGAGCGTGGACTTGCCGCAGCCCGAGGGACCGACGATCACGACGAACTCGCCGTCGGTGATCTCCATGCTGATGCCGTGGATCACCTCGAGCTTGTCGTAGGCCTTCTTGACGCCCCGCAGGTGGACTTGCGCCATGCCTATTTCTCCGTCTCGACGAGCCCGCGTACGAACTGGCGCTGCATGACGATGACGACCAGCACCGGCGGCAGCATGGTGAGCATCGCCATGGCCATCAGGAGATTCCACGCCGGCACGGTATCGACCACCGTTGCCTGGCGGGAGACCGTCATGACCAGCGTGTAGAAACTCTGCTTGGTCGTGATCAGCAAGGGCCAGAGATACTGGTTCCAGCCGTAGATGAACTGGATCACGAAGAGGGCCGCGATCGAGGTGCGGCTCATCGGCAGCAGGATGTCCCAGAAGAAGCGCATCGGCGAGGCGCCGTCGACCCTCGCCGCTTCCGCAAGCTCGTCGGGCACGCTCAGGAAGAACTGGCGAAACAGGAAAGTCGCGGTGGCCGAGGCGATGATCGGAATGATCAGGCCGGCATAGGAGTTCAGCATGCCGAGGTCGGCCACCACGCCATAGGTCGGCACGATGCGCACCTCGACCGGCAGCATCAGCGTGATGAAGATCGCCCAGAAGCACAGCCGGCGCAGCGGAAAGCGGAAATAGACGATGGCGAAGGCGGAGATGATCGAGATGGCGATTTTGCCGATCGCAATGCCCAGCGCCATGATCAGGCTGTTGGTCATTGTCACTGCGACGGGGATGCCGCCGGAGCCCTGGTTGTAGCCCGAGCTCAGGACCTGCCGGTAGTTTTCGATCATGTGCGAGCCCGGCCAGAGCGGGAGCGGCGCGTGCAGCATCGTGGCCTGGTCTTGCGTCGAGGCGACGAAGGTCATCCATATCGGGAACGCGATGATCACCAGCCCGACGATCAGGACGGCGTGGCTCAGCCAGGTCAGGAAAGGTCGGTTCTCGACCATCAGTAATGCACCCGGCGTTCGATGAAGCGGAACTGAATGAAGGTAAACAGGATCATGATCAGCATGAGGATGACCGACTGGGCCGAGGAGCCGCCGAGATCCTGGCCACGGAAACCGTCGCTGTAGACCTTCCAAACCAGGATTTCGGTGGCCCTGGCGGGGCCGCCCTGTGTCAGTGACCCGACCACGGCGAAGGTGCCGATCAGGGCGTAGAGGATATTGATCACCAACAGGAAGAAGCCGGTGGGCGACAGCAAGGGGAAGATGATGTCCCAGAAGCGGCGCACGGGACCCGCGCCGTCGATGGCGGCCGCCTCCATCAGCGATTTCGGGATCGACTGCAGGCCAGCAAGGAAGAACAGGAAGTTGTAACTGACCTGGCTCCAGACGGCGGCGATGACGATCAGAAACAGGGCCTGGTTGCCATTGCTCACGTAGTTGAACTCGAGGCCGATCCCCTTCAGCAGCCAGGAGACGATGCCGACCGAGGGGTTGAACATGAAACCCCACAGCACGCCGGCAATGGCTGGCGCCACGGCATAGGGCCAGATCAGGATGGTCTTATAGAGCGTGGCGCCACGCACCACACGGTCGGCCATCACCGCCAGCAGCAGGGAGAAGGCGAGCCCGATCGTGGCGACCAGGGCGCTGAAGACCACCGTCAGGCGAACCGATGCGAAGTAGGTGCCGTCGTGGAACAGCTGGATGAAATTGTCGAACCAGACGAACCGGGTATTGCCGCCAAAGGCGTCTTCCAGCAGCACCGATTGCCAGATCATCTGGCCCGACGGCCAGAAGAAGAAAACCAGGGTAACAATGAGCTGCGGCGCCACCAGGAGGTAGGGCAGCCAGCGCTCATTGAAGGTGACGCGCTTTTCCATCGACCAGGCACGAAGGGCCCTCCCCCAAGGCGGGAGAGGGCCCTTTCAGTGGCCTACTTGTTGGCCGCTTCGAACTTGCGCAGCAGCTCGTTGCCGCGCTTCACGGCGTCGTCGAGGGCCGACTTGGCGTCCATCTTGCCGGACCACACGGCTTCGAGGTCTTCGTCCTCGATATCGCGGATCTGCACGAAGTTGCCAAGCCGCAGGCCCTTGGAGTTCTCGGTCGGCGGGTTCAGCGTCAGCTGCTTGAAGGCGACGTCACGGCCCGGGTTCTTCTTGTAGAAACCGGAGTCCTCGGTGAGCTTGGCGGCGGCCAGGGTGATCGGCACGTAGCCGGTATCTTGGTGCCACTTGGCGGCGACGGCCGGGCTCGACACGAAGTTCAGGAACTTGGCGACGCCCTTGTAGTGCTCCTTCGGCTGGCCGCGCAGCGTCCACAGGGTGGCGCCGCCGATGATAGAGTTCTGCGGCTTCGAAACCACGTCGGCCGAGTAGGGCATCATCGCGATGCCGACGTTGTCCGGCTTCAGCGAGGCAAAGAGCTGCGATGCGGTTCCCGACGAGGCGAGCTCCATGCCGCAATCACCCGAGCTCATCAGCGAGGTGGGCTTGCCCTCGCGGCCGCCATAGACGAAGCGCTTGTCCTTGGTCCAGTCGGCCAGCATGGAGATCAGCTTGACCCGGGGCTGGTCGTTGAACTTGAGCTCGGTGCCAAGGCCACCGAAGCCATTCTGCAGCGTGGCGAACGGCAGATTGTGCCAGGCCCCGTAGTTCTCGAGCAGAATCCAGGTCTGCCACTCGGCAGCGAGTCCGCACTTGGCGCCCGAGGCGACCAGCTTCTTGGCATCCTCGCCAACATCGGCCCAGGTCTTGGGCGGCGTGTTGGGATCGAGACCGGCCTTCTTGAACATCTCCTTGTTCCAGTAGAAGACCGGCGTCGAGGAGTTGAACGGCATCGACAAGAGCTTGCCGTCGGTCGTCGAAAAGTAGCCGTAGACCGGGCCAACGAAAGCCTTGGGATCGAACGGCTCTTTCTCATCCGCCATGAGCTGGTAGACCGGATAGACGGCGCCCTTGGCCGCCATCATGGTGGCGGTGCCGACTTCGAACACCTGCACGATGTCGGGGCCCTGCTTGGCGCGGAAGGCGGCGACGGCCGCCGTCAGGGTCTCGGAGTACGAACCCTTGAAGACGGCGTTGACCTTGTATTCCTTCTGCGACTTGTTGAATTGGTCGACCATCGCATTGACCGACTCGCCCAATTTGCCGCCCATGGCATGCCACCATTGGATTTCGGTCTGGGCGGCGGCGCCGTGGGCACTCGCCAGCAGGGCGGCGGCCGCTACGGACGACAAGACAATGCGTGACATGATGCAGATTCCTCCCCTGTGAAGCCCTGCCGATATATCGACGGGCGCCAAGACTGCAATGTGTCTGTTATATTTCAGCCCTGTGACAGTCCACCAAGACTGTCCCCCGCGCGCAACCCCCTAAATCGGGCTGTCTTTAAGCGAGGCCGAGCGCCTGCAGGACGACGTCCGGAGCGTCGGTAAAGACGTAGTCGACACCCATTCGATCGAGCGTGCGCGCCGCTTGCGGGTCGTTGATGGTGTAGGCGCCTAGCAGGAAGCCGCCCTGCTTAACCTCGCGGGCTCGCTTGTCCGGCAGCTTGCTGCCGTCGGCATTGACCGCGACGGCATCGACCCTGGCGGCGCGCGCGCGCCAATCATCGGCGATCTCCTCGAGCAGGAGCGCGCGGGCAAACTCGGGGCCGGCTTCGCGCGCAGCCACAAGCGAACTTTCCTCGAAGCTTGACAGCAACGGCGCGGGCAGGCTGAGCGGCCAGAAGCGGCGCAGGGTCGCGACGGTAACGCGCGCCGTCTCCGCCTCGCGGCCCTCGCAGGGCTTGATCTCGACATTGCAGCCCAAGCCCAGCTCGGCAAAGCAGCCGATTGCCTCCTCGAGGGTCGGCACCGACGGCGGCAATTCGGCCCGCTTGGTCCTGGCCACCAGGCGATCGACCCCGGTCGTGCGCTTGAGCGAGGCGTCGTGCATCAGGATAGGCACGTCGTCCGCGGTCAGCTTGACGTCGGTCTCGACCCAGGTCGCGCCCCGCCGCCGGGCCTCCCGGAATGAGGCCAGCGTATTCTCCGGGGCATAGGCCGCCGCACCGCGATGGCCGATCACGCGGGGCAGCTCGAGAGGGGGCAGTTGCAGCATTCGCCAATCCAACGCTAACTCGCCCTTCCCATAAGGAACGGTTCTTCGCATGTCGATCTTTCCCGACCAATTCAGGCTCGACGGCCGCACCGCCCTCGTGACCGGCTCCGGTCGCGGGCTGGGCTGGGAAATGGCGCAGGCGCTGGCCCAGGCCGGCGCGCGCGTACTGCTGCACGGCCGATCCACCGAGCGTCTGGCGCCGCAACTTGAAAAGCTGAAGAAAGGTGGCTTTGCCGCCAAGGCGCTGGCCTTCGACATGGCCGACCGCACCGCGCTGGCGGCAGCGATGGCCGGGGCCGGCGCGGTCGACATCCTGATCCACAATGTGGGCGAGCGCGATCGGCGATCCTTCCTCGACATCGAGCCGCCTGAGTTCGCCCGGCTGATCGACGTCGACCTCACGGCCGCCCATGCCCTGGTCAAGGCGGTGATTCCCGGCATGATCGAGCGGCGCTGGGGCCGGTTGATCATGGTCACCTCGATCGCGGGCGATCTCGCCATTGCCAACGCCTCGTCCTACATCGCCGCCAAGGGTGGCTTGGCGGCATTCGCGCGGGCGCTGGCCGTCGAGTTCGGCGCCCAGGGCATCACGGCCAATGCGCTTTCGCCGGGCTTTTTCGCCACCGAGACCAACCGCCAGATGATCGCCTCGCCCAATGGCGAGAAGCATCGCGAGCGCTGTCCCGCCAAGCGCTGGGCCGATCCGGCGGAGATTGCGGGCGCCGCCCTCTTCCTCGCGTCGCCGGCCGCCTCCTATGTGAACGGCCACACTTTGATCGTCGATGGCGGCGTGTCGGCGACCTACCTCGCCTGACACCGCATCAGTCCTCGCCGACTGACTTGAAGATCGTCAGCACGGCTTCGCCCTCGACCTTGAGGACATGGAAGACCGCGAAGCCGGGCGCGTATTTGCCGGGATCTCGCTCCTTCATCTCGTTGTAGTTGTTGATCAGGTATCGGGCGGGCTGGCCATCGTCGACGACCTTCAGCCGCTGACGCTCCGCCGGCGCCAGCATGTCGGCCGCCGTGTAGAGCGGCGTCTGGCTGGCGGCGCGCACGGTAATCATCGCCCCTGCATCGCGGGCGAGGATGAATTCAAGCGCCTGCCTGTTGGCGAGCCCCCAATAGTCGAGATCGAAGCGGTCCTTGAGATCGCGCCCTGCGAGCTGATTGAAATAGACGTTTTGCAGCGGATGCGCCCGCCACATCCAGACGGCGGTGGGCAGGATCGCCAACCCGGTGACGAACACCAGAAGCGGACGGCGCAGCGCCGGAAGCCATTCGGCGTGCCACACCATTTGCCAGCCGCGCAGGGCGATCAGCAGGAAGGCGGGATAGACGAAATAGAGATGCCGCCAACCGCCATAGAGCACGGAATGCAGGGCGACGACGGCCACGATCGGTGCCGCGAACAGGCCGAGGAAAAACACATCCTGCGGCTCCTCCTCGCCTTGCCAGAGCAGGACCCCGCGACGAAGGAGACGAGCAGCGATGCCGAACAGACCGACCACGAACAATGCCAGATAGAGCGGCGGGATCGTGACCGCCATCCATACCGGCACGTAGTGCCAAGGCAGGCCGATCCCCGGGATATAGGTGCCGAGGTACAGGGTCTCGCCGATCCAGCGAAATCGTTCCATGTTGACGAAGGCCTGCAGAAAATGGCCGACCGGGTCGGACCACAGCCACGGCCACATCGCCACGACCAGCAGCGTCGTCGTGACAAGGTAGAGGGCAGCCGCCGAAAGCGCCTTCGCCGCCGGCACCTCCTGCTTGAGCGACCGCACCGCCAGCATCGCCAGCGACGCCGCGGGCAGGATCACCGCCGTGAGCCTTATGTCGACCGCGAAAGCGGTGGCCAGCGCATGCCAGAGCGCAGTCTTGTTCCGCGGCTGCAGGATGAACGGGAGCGCCGTGGCCATGGCGATGGCGAACACCGCCATGAAGAGCGCATCCTTGGAATTGTAGAAGGACTCGGCGAACAGGCGCGGCGTGAGCACGGCAAACAACGCCGCCAGCAGGCCGACCCGCCAGTCGCCGAAGCGCCGTACGGCAAGCCGATAGATCGCCACGACACCCAGGTAGCAGACAAGGAACGTGAGCAGGTGGCGGAAGCTATAGATGTCACGCTTGTCCTTGAGGCCGAGGATCGCTTCCAGCGCGACCGCGGGCGTCTCGAAGGCGGGGCCGTGGTCGCGATCTATGTAGTCGGCAAGCTCAGGCAGTCGGCGGGCCTCGCCGCCGGCCAGGGACGGCGCCAGCTGCTCGGCCACGTGCTTGACGTTGACGGCGCCGGTGAAGCGCTGCAGCGGCTCATCCCAGGAAATTCCGTAGTCGCGATAGATCGCGAGGCCGAGCGCCAGCAGCGCGCCGAAAAACAAGAGAACAGCCGGCCGCAAGCTGAGCGACCCCAACGGCACCCTCGCCGCTATCTTGCAGCGACCAGAGTGTTGGTGTGACGCAGGCGCCGGGTAAGCACCCGCATGACGCGGACCGCGAAGTAGGGCGTTCTCTCGATCATCGCGAGGAAGCGCCGCTCATCGACGGGGATCACCTCGCTCGCGACCTCGGCCCGCGCTGCGGCGCTGCGCGGCGCGCCGTCGACAATGGCCATCTCGCCGAGCAGGCCGCCCGGCCCCACCGTCTCGAACACCGTGTCTCCGTCATGGACCTGGAGCGCGCCACTGCGCACCACATACATCGTGCGCGCCGGATCACCCTTCTTGAAAAGACTGGCCCCCGCCGCGAGCGCGATCGTGTCCTGATCGCCGCTGAACAAGTTCAGGAAATCGTAGTCCGCTTCCATGTTCGCTCCCCTGACCGTACTTACCAAAAAACCCCCATGCGCGTCACAGCATGATCACCCGGCAAGGCGCCCGAGGAGGTCCCCGCCCCGAAACCGCCCGAATCCGGCGCATGCTCGGGCTGGTTGTCACCGTTCCTCGAACGCCGGACAATGATCGAAGTAGGCGTTTCGACATCTGGCAAGGAGATCGCGTGAAAGAGGTGCTTGCCAATCAGCGTGTGAGGCCGAGACACCGACCGCGGTGCCGCCGATGAACGTTTCCGAGCCCTTCATCCGACGGCCGATCGCGACGTCGCTGCTTATGCTCGGCGTTCTCGTCTTCGGCATCGAAGCCTATCTCCTGCTGCCGGTCTCGTCGCTGCCAAACGCCGATTTTCCGACGATTACGGTCAGCGCCAACCTGCCGGGCGCCAGCCCGCAGACGATGGCCTCGGCGGTGGCGACGCCGCTCGAGCAGCAGTTCAGCGCGGTCAACGGGATCTCCGAGATGACCTCGCTCAGCGGTACCGGCACGACAACGATCACCCTGCAGTTCAATCTCACGACCGACATCAACGCCGCCGCGCAAGACGTGCAGACCGCGATCAATGCGGCGAGCGGCCTCTTGCCCAAGGATTTGCCGACCCCGCCGACCTTTCGCAAGGTCAACCCGAACAATTTCCCGGTGCTGATCTACGCGGTGCACTCCGACGCGCTGCCGGGCTACGAGGTCGATCGCTACGTCAACGACGTGCTGGCCCAGCCGCTGTCAATGGTGCCCGGGGTGGGCGGGGTCTTCATCTTCGGCCAGAGGAAGTACGCGGTGCGGGTCGAGGTCAACCCGATGGCGCTCGCCACCCGCCATCTCGGTCTCGAGCAGGTGCGCACCGCGCTCGCCAACGCCACGGTCGACCTGCCGAAGGGCGAGATCGTGGGGCCGAACCAGGCGATCAGCCTCGACAGCAACGATCAGCTGCGCAACGCCGCAGCCTACCGCAACATCGTCATCGCCTACCGCAACGGTGCCGCGGTCCACCTCGCCGATGTCGCCAAGATCGTCGATTCTGAGGAAAACACCCGGGTGGGCGGCTGGTACAACAGCGTCCCGGCCGAGGGGCTGGCGATCGAGCGGGCTCAGGGATCGAACGCGCTCGCAGTCATCGAGGCGGTCAAGGCGGCAATGCCACGGCTCGAGCGCAACCTGCCGCCGTCAATCAAGGTCGAGCTGATGTCCGACCGCTCCGAGCTGACGCGCGCGGCGATCGGCGACGTGCAATTCACCATGCTGCTGACGATCGGCCTGGTAATCCTCGTCATCTTCGTGTTCCTGCGCAGCCTATGGGCGACGCTGATCCCGAGCCTCGTCGTGCCACTGTCGCTGTGCGCGACCTTCGCAGTGATGTACGTTGCCGGCTTCTCACTCGACAACATTTCGTTGATGGGGCTCACGATCTCGGTCGGGTTCCTGATCGACGATGCGATCGTGATGATCGAGAACATCGTCCGCCATATCGAGGCCGGCCAGCGCCCGCTCCAGGCCGCGCTCACCGGCGCGGGCGAGATCGGCTTCACCATCATCTCGATCACCTTCTCGCTGATCGCGGTCTTCATCCCGATCTTCTTCATGGGTGGCATCGTCGGCCGCCTGTTCCACGAATTCGCCGCGGTCGTGGCGATCGCCGTGCTGGCCTCGGCCTTCTTCTCGCTCAGCCTGACCCCCGTCCTGTGCGCGCTGTTCCTGACGGCGGGGCACGAGCACAGCCGCAAGAGCCGGTTGAACCTGCTGGCGGAGCGCGGCTTCACCGCGTTGCTGCGAGCCTACGAGCGCGGTCTCGATTTCGTCTTTCGCCATCAGCGGGCAACACTGGTCGTGACACTGCTGTTGGTCGCCGCGACCGCCTGGCTCTACATCGGAATCCCCAAGGGCTTCGTCCCCGAGCAGGATACCGGTCTGTTTTTCGGGGTGGTCGAAACCCGCCAAGACTCGTCCTTCCCGCAAACCGCTCAGGCCGCGCGCGATGTCCTGCGGATTGTCGACCATGATCCGGGTGTCGCCGGCGTCTTTCTGCACGCCGGCGCCTATTCGTACAACCCCGGCGAGAATACCGGCCACATCTTCGGCCAACTCAAACCGTACCACGAGCGGGCCCATGCCGACATCATCATGCAGCGCATCCGCAAAGCGGTGGAGTCGGTCGTCGGCACCAAGTTCTTCATGCAGATTCCACAGGCCATCCGGGTCGGCGCCCGGCTGGCGCGCACCGAATACCAATACACGCTGACCGACAGCAACGCCGAGGAGCTCAATCACTGGGCCCCGATCATGGAAGCGGAGATGAAGAAGCTGCCCCAGCTGCAGGACGTCGCCTCGGACCAGCAGATTGCAGCGCCCCACATCGAAGTCGTCGTCGATCGGCAGAAGGCCGAGGAGCTCGGCTTGTCGGCGGCGATGATCGATCAGACGCTCTACGACGCCTTTGGCCAGCGCCAGGTCGCGATCATCTACGGCGCGACCGACCAGAACAAAGTCGTGCTCGAGATCGCGCCAGAGTTCAACCAGGACCCGACCGCGCTGCAGAGGCTGTTCGTCGCGGCGCCGAACGGCGCCCAGGTGCCGCTCAGCTCGGTCGCCCGCTATGTGACGCGGGTGGAGCCGCTGACGATCAGCCATCAGGGCGTCTTCCCGGCGGTCACGCTGTCGTTCAACCTGACGCCGGGGGTGTCGCTCGGCCAGGCGGTGACGGCCATCGACCAGATGGCTGAACGATTGCATACGCCGGCGACGCTGAACGGTGCGTTCGAAGGCACCGCGCAGGCATACCGAACGTCGCTGACCTCGATGCCGCTCCTGCTCGCGGCGGCGGTCCTCGTCGTCTACATCGTTCTCGGAATGCTCTACGAGAGCTACATCCATCCCATCACCATCCTGTCCGCCCTGCCGTCGGCCGGGGTTGGCGCGCTGATCATGCTATGGGTCTGCAACTACGACCTGTCGGTGATCGCCATCATCGGCATCGTGTTG
>JBPYDO010000008.1:0-30233 GCA_051985755.1 Reyranella sp.
GCCGCGATCTGGCGCAAGGTCACGGGGTTCTCCAACAGCAAGATCATCCGCATCCCGACTTCGGACAATTTCTGGGCGATGGGCGACACCGGCCCGTGCGGTCCCTGCTCGGAGATCTTCTACGACCACGGCGAGGGCATCCCGGGCGGGCCGCCGGGCAGCGCCGAACAGGATGGCGATCGCTTCATCGAGATCTGGAACCTGGTCTTCATGCAGTACGAGCAGCAGACCAGGGAAACCCGGGTGGCGCTGCCCAAGCCGTCGATCGACACCGGCATGGGGCTGGAGCGCCTCGCCGCCGTCCTGCAGGGCAAGCACAACAACTACGACATCGACCTGTTCCGCGCCCTGATCGAGGCGGTGGCGCACGAGACCGGCGTCGATCCCGACGGACCGCAGGGCGCCTCGCACAAGGTGATCGCCGACCATCTGCGCGCCACCTCGTTCCTGATCGCCGACGGCGTGCTGCCCTCCAACGAGGGTCGTGGCTATGTCCTGCGCCGGATCATGCGCCGCGCCATGCGGCACGCGCACATCCTGGGGGCGCAGGAGCCGATGGTCTACAAGCTGGTGTCGACGCTGGTGCACGAGATGGGCGATGCCTTTCCCGAACTGATCCGCGCCCAGCCGCTGGTCACCGAGACACTCAAGCTCGAGGAGACGCGCTTCAAGAAGACGCTCGGCACAGGGCTGAAATTGCTCGATGACGAGAGTAAGGGGCTCAGTGCCGGTGCCGTGCTCAAGGGCGACGTCGCCTTCAAGCTCTATGACACCTACGGCTTTCCGCTCGACCTGACGCAGGACGTGCTGCGTGCGCGCAACATCACGGTCGACACCGTGGGCTTCGAAAAGGCCATGGACGAGCAGCGCGCCAAGGCGCGGGCGGCCTGGGCCGGCTCGGGCGAGGCGGCGTCCGAGGCGATCTGGTTCGACGTGCGGCAGAAGGTCGGCGCCACCGAGTTCCTGGGCTACGAGACCGAACGCGCCGACGGCAAGATCACGGCGATCGTCGTCGACGGCAAAGAAGCGACGTCGCTCAGGGCCGGTCAGACCGGCTGGCTCGTCGTCAACCAGACGCCGTTCTACGGCGAATCCGGCGGCCAGCTGGGGGATACCGGGCGCTTCGTGGCGGCTGGCGGCGAGGCGGCCATCAAGGACGTGCAGAAAATGCCGGGCGATCTGCACGCCCATCACGCCGCCGTCGACAAGGGTGAGCTGAAGGTGGGCGACGAGGTCGTCATGACGGTGGACGCCATCCGCCGTGCGCAGCTCCGCGCCCATCATTCGGCCACGCATCTCCTGCACGAGGCGCTGCGCCGCCATCTCGGCACGCACGTGACGCAAAAAGGCTCGCTGGTGGCGCCCGACCGGCTGCGCTTCGACATCAGCCATACCAAGCCGATCTCGCTCGAGGAGCTGCGCGCCGTCGAGGACGAGGTCAACGAGCGCATCCGGCTCAACACCGACGTCACTACCCGGCTGATGACGCCGGAGGAGGCGATCGCCGCCGGCGCCATGGCCCTGTTCGGCGAAAAGTATGGCGAGGAGGTGCGCGTTCTCGCGATGGGCGGCGACTCCAAGGTCCCTGGGGGCGAGAAATATTCCGTCGAGCTGTGTGGCGGCACGCACGCGCTGCGCACCGGCGACATCGGCCTGTTCAAGATCGTGGGCGAGGGCGCGGTATCGGCGGGCGTGCGCCGCATCGAGGCGGTAGCCGGCCAGGCGGCGGAGGAACACGTCCGCCGCCAGCTCGACCTTTTGAGCGAGGCGGCCGCGACCTTGAAGATCCGGCCCGAGGATTTGCCGGCCCGCTTGCAGGCGCTGGTCGACGGCCAGCGCAAGATCGAGCGTGAGTTGGCCGATGCGCGCAAGGCGCTGGCGCTTGCCGGCGGCGGCGCAGCGGCGAGCGAGGAGGTGCGCGAGGTCGGCGGCGTCAGGATGATCGGTCGCGTCCTGAACGGCGTGCCGGGCAAAGACCTCAAGGGCATGGCCGATGAGTTCAAGAAGAAGCTGGGCTCGGGCGTGGTAGCCTTGATCGGCGTCGAGGACGGCAAGGCCTCGGCCGTGGTCGGCGTCACCGACGATCTCAGCAAGAGCCTCAGCGCCGTCGACCTGGTGAAGGCCGGCGTGGCGGCACTCGGCGGCAAGGGTGGCGGCGGCCGGCCCGACATGGCACAAGGCGGCGGGCCCGACGCGGCAAAGGCCACGGAGGCGCTGCGAGCCATTGAGGCGGCCCTTGGGGGAGTGAAATGAGCGTGACGCGTTCCGTAGCGTTGCTGGCCTGCCTGGGACTTGCTGTGTTGGCGGGCTGCGAACGGCCGCAGCAGGACGATGGGTCGGCCGCTCGCGCGAAGAACCCCGAAAGGTATGATCGCGATCGCGAATATTGCCGCGCCCAGGCCGCCGACTACATGAGCACGCGGCGCACGATCGACGATTCCCGCAATGAGGTCCTGCGTGGCGACCGCGACCGCTTCGGCCAGGGCGAGCTGCCACAGCAAATGAATGACTATGGCGATGTCCGCTCTTCCGACCGCTTCATGTCGGATTGCATGGCAAGCCGCGGCTGGCCCCAGCCGGCCAAATCCTGGTGGCAGCGCACCGGAACCGGCTTCAGGCTTTAAGGCTCGTCCTTCCAGCAGAGCCTGGTGGCGAAGGAACGCCGCGGCGCGGGCGGCGTTTCAACCATCACGCTTTGGCCGCGAATCTGCCGGGCGGGCGACGCAAATCGCGACGTACGGTAGGTCGGAACCATGGGAGGAACCGTGCTCGGCAGAGGACTGGCCCTTGCAATGCTCCTGGCGCTGGGCGCGTGCGCCAGCGTGCCCCTGGCGGATTCCCAGGCCGACCAGGAAGGCAAGCAATTCGATCCGCCGGCCCGCGATTCGGGGGCGCTTTATGTTTACCGTTCCGGCTGGTTCGGGCTCGCTCGCAAGGTGGAGGTGAGCCTCGCCGGCGGGGCGCACGCCGAGCTTGCCCCCAACACCTATTTCCGCGTCGAGGGTCCGCCCGGCCCAATCGACGTTCGCTGCCAGATCGACAATGACGCCTCGGCCGCAACGCAGATCAACATCGCGCCGGGTGAGACGCGATTCGTCCAGATCGCCATGCGCTCCGGCTGGGTGGGTCCGGTCTGCGCCATTGGCGAGGTGCCGCCGGACCAGGGCCAGGCGGCCGTGCGCGGCTCTAAACGGGTGGCGCCGCAATAGATTGGACGAAGGCCGCGATACGCGGGCCCGTCGCCCGCGTGCTAGCCTTGCGTCATGCGCCGAGGTCTCTGCAGCCTGCTGCTGGTGAGCAGCTTGGCCACCGCCGCCTTGCCGATTGCCGCGCAGGCGGGCGACGAGCTCGCGATCGGCAGGATGACCGACGGCACGACGGTTCCTTACGTGCTGACGACCGGTGGCGACGAGAAGCCACGCTATGCGGTCGTCCTGATGCCCGGCGGTGGGGGGATCATGAGGCCGCACATGGAGGGCACCAGGCTTGCCTTCGCCTACGGCAGCAACTTCTTGATCCGCTCGCGCGCGATCTTCGCGGAAGGGCCGTTCGTCGCCGCATCGACCGACCAGACGACCACGCCCGATCGCATCATGGCCGTGGTGCGCGACCTCGAGCAGCGCTTCGGCCAGCTGCAGGTCTATGTCATCGGCACCTCGACCAGCACCAACGCAACGCTCACGCTGGCTGAGCCGCTCGACGGCGAGGTCGCGGGCTTCGTCCACACGTCCTCGTTCAATCGCGTGGCGAGCCTCGATCCGCGCAAGCTGAAGAGCCGGCATCTCATCGTGTTGCACCGTCACGACGCCTGCCGGTTCACCAATCCGGCATCGGGCGCGGCCTCGCATGCCAAGTACGGCACCGACCTGATCGAAATGGACGGCGGCAAGTCGACCGACACCGATTGCGAGGCCTTCGCCCATCACGGCTACAACGGCATCGAGCGGGAGACCGTGGAGAAGATCAAAGCGTGGATCAGCGCGAAGTGAGGGGCTTGCGCCTCACTTCGCGACGGTGGGCGCCAGCACTTGTAATCAAGCGCGAGAGCCCACGCCGTGCAGACAGAACCGAGCTGTCGCTACCCGTGTCCTTTCGGCGCGGTGCGGGCTCTCGGCATTGGTTACAACGCCTGCCGCCCGCCAGCGCTATCCGAAGCGCTTCGCGCTGCGGATAGCGCTATCCGAGGAACGTCCCCTCTGGATCGCCGTTCATCATGATCCGGCCGACGATCTCGAAATGGGCGTCGCGCGACTGGATCTGCTGCGAGAGCGTATGGATATCGCGGAAGCGGCGCTCGAACGGCGTGCCGAGGAAGATCGCCGAGGTGCCGGCTGCCTTGTAGACGCGGTCGGCGACGTCGAGCGCACTCTGGATGGCGTGGCTGCAGGCGAGCCGCACCCGCGCCCTGTCCTCCACCCCCAAGGGCTCGATCTCGTCGGCCGAGTCCCAGGCGTCCTTCAGCACCTCGACCAGAAAGGCGTGGCCGGCTCCGAGCGAGGCCTCCATGCGCGCGACGTCGGCCTGCACCGTGGGGCTGTCGGCCAGCCGTCCGAGGTTGCGCGGCACCTTTTCCGTCGCGAGCTCGGTGAAGGCCTCGAGCATGGCGCGGGCGATACCGATGGCGACACCGGAAACGCCGGTCGCATAGAGGCCTTGCATCGGAAAAGCGTAGAGCGGGCCGCGATCGCGCCGGAGCGTCGGATCCTCGCGCGTGCCGGAGAAGGCCTCGGGTACGAAGACGTCGCGCGCGCTGTAGCCCTCCGAGGCGGTGCCGCGCATGCCGAGCGTGTGCCAGTCGTGGATCGACGTCGTCTGCGACTTGGGCATCAGGAGCGTGCGGATCGTCGGGCGCCCGAAGCGGTTCAACCTCAGCGAGCCGTCGGGCTCGACGACCTGGCAATGCGCGCCGACCCAGCTGGCCTGGCGGCGGCCGCTGGAGAAATGCCACTCGCCCGTGACCCGGTAGCCGCCGGGAGCGGCGATCGCCTGATGGTGGTTGGGCGGCCCCCAGGAAATCAGGCCGCGCGGATCGGAATAAATGGCGCGCGCCGATTCGAGCGGGATGAACGGCGCGATCAGGGCCGAGCTGTTGGCCACGAACATGTTCCAGCCGACCGAGCCGTCGTGCCGCGCGATCTCCTCGATGGCGCTGAGATAGGTCCAGGGCTCGACCTGGTCGCCGCCGACCGAGCGCGGCAGAAGCATGCGAAACAGCCGCGACTCGTGCAGCGCCGTGATGACCGGCTCGGGAATATCCTGGGTCGTCTCGATCTCGTCGGCCACGGCAGCGATGGATGGCCCGACGCGGCGCGCCTCGGCCACCGGGTCGACTTTGCGTGGCATCACCGCCAGTTCCGACATCAGCGCCACTCCGTGACCGGGGTCGGCCTGACTTCCTTGGGCTTGGGTGGCTGCACCGGTACCGCTCTGATTCTGAGCGCGATCCGGTAGGCCTGGAAAGCGGACTCCTTGCGCACTGCCGCCGTGATCTCCGGCCGTCCGTCGTGGTCCATCACCAGCAGAAGATCGATCAGCTTGTCGTCTTCGGCAACGCACGCGGCGTTGGCGTTGCGCACGGTGTCCTCGATGCGGTCCTCAAACTTGTCGTTCTGGGCGATGTAGTACGACAGGCAGTTGTCGCGCGCCTGTCGCTGCTGGTCGATGCGGGGCAGCAGGTGCACGTTCTCGGCCTGCCGAGGGTTGAGCAGTTTCGGGGACGTGAGCGGGTCGCAGGCTGCCAAGCTGAGCAACAGGCCGCACATCGCCATCGGTAAGACCAGACGCATGCCTTTTTCTAGGGTGTTTGCGGCCCGTTTGCCAGCGTGGCGCCGCTTCAGGCTGCACTCGAGTTGAAATGGCAGGGGGACTTCGTGGAGCGATTGAGCCGGTGCCTGACCTCTGCCGTCGCGCTGGCGGCGGGGCCCGCCGTCGCTGGTTTGGAAGGCCGCAAGGTCAGCTGCGATCTCAAGGACGCGCCGGCCCCCGGCCCGACCTTCGCGCTGTGCGAGATCGACGGCCAGGATCTCAGCGCCGCCATGGCCGACGCAGGCACGACGGGCGCGACATCGGAGCCCACGCCAATGATGGCGGTTGCGACGCGGCAAGCGGCATTGTCCAGCGATCTAACGTCGCGTCTCTAGGGCCTTTTTGGGACCCCGAGCTTTGCTGCACTGCACGACAAAAAGCGGGGCAACACAACGAACGAACTTGCAGCGACGCGGACCGTCCCTATACTCCGCGCGCCTTGAAGGTCCGCCGTTCCCCCGAGGCGGACGAGTATCGCTGCGAGTGGAGTTGCCGACGATGTCGATTACGTTGCCGCACAATTACCGGCCGACGGACCGCGAGCCTTTCATGAACGCCATGCAGCAGGAGTACTTCCGCCAGAAGCTGCTGAAATGGAAAGGCGAATTGATAGAAGAATCGAACCAGACCCTCCAGAACATGCAGGAAGAGAGTCTCGCTCAACCCGATCTTGCTGATCGGGCCACAGCCGAGACCGACCGTTCGCTGGAACTGCGCACGCGCGACCGCTTTCGCAAGCTGATCTCCAAGATCGACCTGGCGCTGAAGTCGATCGATGAAGGCACCTACGGCTACTGCGAGGAGACGGGCGAGCCGATCTCGCTCAAGCGCCTCGAAGCCCGCCCCATCGCCACGCTGTCGGTCGAGGCGCAAGAGCGCCACGAACGGCTGGAGCGCACGCGCCGCGACGAAGGCTGACGCGGCTCAAGCGTCGCCGCGTCGTAACACTCGGCCGGCGCGGCCGCCGCCCGGCTTGCCGTCGCGCCACACGATGGCGCCGTTGCAGATGACCGTGTCGATGCCCTTGGCGGGCGAGATCGGCTGTTCGAAGGTGGCCGTGTCGATCACCGTCGCCGGATCGAAGATGCAGAGATCGGCATAGAAGCCCGCCTTGAGCTCGCCACGCCCGGCGAGGTGGAAGCGCTGGGCCGGGTAGGAGGTCATGCGGCGCACCGCGTCTTCCAGCGGGAAAAGCCTGAGCTCGCGCGAATAGTGGCCGAGCACGCGCGGGAAGGTGCCCCACAGGCGGGGATGCGGATAGGTGTCGAAGGGAAGGCCGTCCGAGCCGATCATGGCGCCGGGGTGGGCCATCGCCGCCTGCACGTCCTTCTCGTCCATCATGAAGTAGATGGCGCCGGCCGGCTGAATGCGCTCGGCGGCCTCGCGCATGGAGCAGCCCAGTTCGCGCGCGATTTCCTTGAGGTCGCGGCCGCCCATCTTCGGCGCTTTGTCCGACCAGGTGATCAGGACCTTCTCGGCGCGGTCCAGCATGTCGGACCGCAGGATGGTCGAGCCCGCCACATAGGGATAGACGTCGAAGGAGATCTGCTGCTGCCTCATCGCCGCACTGAACTTGGGCAACGTCTCGTTCATGCGCCCGAAGTTGGCGCGACCGGAGCACTTGTGGTGCGAGACCACGACTTCGGCGCCGGCGCGGCGGCCGATCTCGAAGGTCTCGTCCATCGCGTTGAGAATGTGATCGCCCTCGTCACGCATGTGCGCGGTGTAGAGCCCGCCCCATTTGCCGAGCGGCTTGGCCACCTCGGCTACCTCGTCGGTCGTGGCGGCATTGGCTGCGGCGTAGAACAGGCCGCTCGACAGGCCGATGGCGCCCTGTTCGAGGCTCTGGTCGAGCATGTCGCGCATGACGGCGATCTCCGCCGCACTTGCCGTGCGGGCGAGGTCATCGCCCATGGCGTTCAGGCGCAAGGTAGCATGGCCGATCAGGAAGGTGCCATTGATGGCGGGCTGCGCTGCTTCGACCTTGCCGGCGAACTCGGCGAAGCTCGTCGAGACATTGGCCAGCTTCTTCACGATCAGAGACAGGAAATGGCCGATGTCGTCGCGCATGTAGGGCGCGGCCGAGAGACCGCAATTGCCGCAAACCACGGTGGTGACGCCCTGGCTCGCTTTCATCGCCATGGCCGGGTTGTCGATCAGGGCGGTGTCGTCGTGGGTGTGCACGTCGATGAAGCCTGGCGCCACCACCTTGCCCGTGGCGTCGATCTCGTTGTCGCCGCGCAAGGCGCCCGGCGGCTCGACGGCGGCGATGCGGTCGGCCTTCAGGGCCAGGTCGGCGGCGAACAGCGATCTGCCGGTGCCATCCGCCACCTGGCCGTTGCGGATGACAGTGTCGTAAGCGGCCATTGGGAACTCCTACGCGTTGGCGCCGAGGCGCATGTCGGGATCGAAGGGATAAAGCGGCCGCTTGATGCGCGTGTACTTGAAAAGCTTCAAGTCGGAGGCGGTGCAGCCGTCGCCGTCGCACATCACGATGTGCTTGGCGATCGGCTCGAACCCGGCGCGAAAATGCTGGCGCGACTTGATCAGAACGTATTTCTTGCGCCTCGGATCGATGCCGCAATGGGTGAACACGCCGAGGTCGAAGGGCTCGGCGCGCTTCTCCGACACGACGATCTGCATCTTGCCGGTGTCGAGCACGGCCGTGCGGCCCATGCGCACCGTGGTGCCGGTTGCCATGGGGCCGGTGACCGTGAACTCGCCGTCGGTGATGGCCTTGACCCGGCCGGCGACTTTCAGGGGCTTGCCCTTGAGCCCCATGGCCGGCATGTCGACTTTGCCGCCGAGGGATAGCGACACGGTGGCGCCGATGCCGGCCTTGATCATCTCGGCCACGGCGGCCGGATCGCAGATCGGGCCGGCGCAGGCATCCTCGAGGCCCTGCTTCAGCGCTTCCTCGACCACGCTCATGACGTCCTGCGTGCCGCCCGAGGCGGTGTTGTCGCCGTGGTCGGCCATGATCACCGGGCCATCGGCATAGGACTTGGCGCGCGCCACTTGCACGGCGAGCGGCTCGGCATGGAACAGGAAGCCCTCGCGCTGCTCCCAAGCGGTGTCGAGGATCTTGTTCAGCAGCACCTCGCCCTCGGCGGTGCGGCGATCGCACACGATCACCGAGGAGAGCGCCAGATGCGGAATGTCGGCCTGCGGGAAGCCGCCGAACACCGACGCGTTCAGCACGCGGCCCGAGTCCTCGGCCTGGTTCGCCAGGCCCATCAGGGTCTTCATCGGCTCGCGCGAGGGCGTGTGGACCAGCGAGCTGCTCATGATCGGCCGGTTGCCCCACACCATCGCGGGCTCGACGTCGCCTGCCAGCATCTTGACCAGCGTGCGCCCGGCGCGTCGCGCGGTGTCGGCCATGTCGATGTGCGGATAGGTGCGGTAGCCGGTAATGATGGTGGCGCCCTTGACCATGGCGTCGGTCATCTGCGTGTGGAAGTCGAGCGCGACGGCGATCGGCACGTCCGGTGCGACCCGGCGGATGCGATTGAGCAATTCGCCCTCGCCGTCGTCGTAGTGCTCGGCGACCATGGCGCCGTGCAGCGCGAGCAGGACGGCGTCGCAGCCTTTCCTGATTTCGTCGACGATGGCCGTGGTCATCCGCTCGTAGGCGGCCTTGGTCACCAGGCCCGAGGGATGCGCCGAGGCGGCCATCGGCACGGTGAACTCGGCGCCGACCTTGCGCGCGACCTCGATGAAACCACCCAGCGAGGTGTTGGTGCCCTCCATTTCTTCGATCGCGGCCGGGCCGCCAAGCGCGCCGCTGCGGCCGAACGATTCGATGGGTGTGGCGAGCGGCGAAAAAGTATTGGTCTCGTGCATCATCATCGCCACGACGAACTTTTGTGACAAAGCGGCCTCCGCAGAACTAACCCCTTGAGCAGCCTATCGAAACGTTTCGGGCGTCAGGCGACAAAGTGTGCATGGGATGCATTCCAGCCGCGCACAATTCTTGTGCGTTGCGGAAAAGTCACACCCCAACCACTTTGGATAACTCGGTTAGAGATATGAAATTGATGCCGTTTCCGCCCCTTGCATTCTCTTCGCAGGTGCACCATTCTTAGCGGGCAGCAAACGCCGCGTCAGCGGCCTCTGTGTTTGCTGTATGCCCGTCTTGGGCGTTTCCTCCCTAAACTCGGGCCGTGCTTGCACGGCCCTTCTTTTTTGGGCCGCACTCTTCGCACAGCGATCACTCGGCAGCGAGTGGCCGCGGCAGCAGGGTTTGCAGCGTCGCTTCTGCGATGTCGGCGAGAAATCCGCCGACCATCCTCTCCATGCCGTCCAGGTTGGCGAGCTTCTCGTGGCGCGCCTCGTCCATGTAGAGGGCGCGGTTGATTTCGATCTGCAAGGCGTGGCGGCCGAGCGACGGCCGGCCATAGCGCTGCGTGGTGAAGCCGCCGGCGTAGGGCTGGTTGCGATGCACGCGCAGGCCGCGGCCGGCGAACCAGTGGTCGGCGAAGTCGACCAGTTGCGACGCGCACGAATCGCCGTGATTGTCACCCAGTACGATATCCACCCGCTGCTCGCGATCGCGCATGCCGATGCCCGACACCGACGAGGGCATCGAATGGGCATCGATCAGCAGCGCAGCGCCGAACAGGCTGTAGGTCTGCTCGACCAGCCGCGACAGTTCGACGTGATAGGGCCGCCAGCAGGTTTCCAGGCGGCGCTCGATCTCGTCGGCCGGCACGCGGCCGCGATAGATCGCCTCGCCGCTCGCCGCCACGCGCGGGATCATGCCGAGCCCTGCCGCGACTCTGGTCGTGCGGTGATTGAGGGGACGCGGCAGCGGGCCCTCGAACATGCCGGGATCGAGTTCGTAGGGCTCGCGATTGGCGTCGACATAGGAGCGCGGAAAGCGCGCTGCCAGGAACGGCATGCCAAGCCGCGGTGCCGCGCCGAACAGCTGGTCGACGAAGGCATCCTCGGCGCGGCGCAGCGCGGCGAGCGGCAGCGCCGCCTGGCTCAGGAACTCGGCCGGATAGAGCGCGCCCGAGTGCGGCGAGGCGACGACCACCGGCGCGGTCTGGCGCTCGGGCATGCGGCAATCGATGGCTTGAGGGCCGGGCGGGGCGTTGGCCTCTATCGCTGAGCTCATCCCCAGTCTAATAGCGCGCGCCGGCCAGCGCGTCACGTGGCGTGCACTTGCCAAGCCGGGGGCTGCGATGTAGACGACCGCTCTTCGCGGCGATGGGCGCGTAGCTCAGCGGTAGAGCACTGTCTTGACATGGCAGGGGTCACAGGTTCAATCCCTGTCGCGCCCACCATCGCACGGCCGAAAACCCCTTGAAATCCGACTTTTTCTCGCTCTACTCCCACGATTTCGTGCGCGTGGCCTGCTGCGTGCCGCGCACCCGCGTGAGCGACGCCGCCTACAATCTCGCCGAGACGTTGCGGCTGGCGGCGCTTGGCGATCGCGCGCGCACCGCGGTCATGGTCTTTCCCGAGCTCGGCCTTTCGTCCTACGCCATCGAGGACCTGCTGCTGCAGGACGCGCTGCTCGACGAAATCGAAGAGTCGATCGCGGCAGTCGTCGCGGCCTCGCGCCGGCTGTTTCCCGTGCTGATCGTCGGCGCGCCGTTCAGGGTCGCCGGCCGGCTGTACAACAGTGCGATCATCATTCACCGCGGCCGCATCCTGGGCGTCGTCCCCAAGACTTTCCTGCCGAACTACCGCGAGTTCTACGAGAAGCGCCATTTCGTGTCGGGCGCCAATGTCGTGCGGCACGACATCAGGCTTGCCGGCGAGACCGTCCCGTTCGGCACCGACCTGCTGTTCCATTCGAGTGGCAGCGTCGAGCTCTGCTTCCATGTCGAGATCTGCGAGGACATCTGGGTGCCCGTGCCGCCCTCGAGCCACGCCGCCCTCGCGGGCGCCGAGCTGCTGGTCAATCTGTCGGCCTCCAACATCACCATCGGCAAGGCCGAGGCACGCCGCCTGCTGTGCGGCAGCCAGTCGATGCGTGCCATCGCGGCCTACGCCTATTCGGCGTCGGGTCCCGGCGAGTCGACGACCGACCTCGCTTGGGACGGCCATGCGGCGATCTACGAGCTGGGCGATCAGCTCGCCGAATCGTCGCGCTTCGAGAAGGAGTCGACCATCGTTCAGGCCGACGTCGATCTCGGCCGCATCCGCCAGGAGCGGCTGCGCAACAACGGCTTCGCCGACTGCGCGCGCGAGGAGGGCGCCCGCGTCTCGCGCTTTCACCGCATCGGCTTCGTCCTCGACGCGCCGCGCACGACCGTCAAGCTGGAACGCGCCATCGAGCGCTTTCCTTACGTGCCGTCCGATCCGGCCAAGCTGCGCGACAATTGCTACGAGGCCTACAACATCCAGGTCCAGGGCCTGGCCGAGCGCTTGCAGGCGTCGCGGACCGAGAAGGCGATCATCGGCATATCGGGTGGCCTCGATTCGACGCAGGCGCTCCTCGTCTGCTGTCGCGCCATGGAGCTCTTGGGTCGCGACCACAAGAACATCCTGGCCTACACCCTGCCGGGCTTCGGCACGTCGAACAAAACCCACGCCAATGCCTGGAAGCTGATGAAGGCGCTCGGCGTCTCAGCCGACGAGATCGACATCAAGCCGGCGGCACGCCAGATGCTGGCCGACCTCGACCACCCCTTCGCCAAGGGTAAGAAGGTCTACGACGTCACCTTCGAGAACGTGCAGGCGGGCCTGCGCACCGACTATCTCTTCCGCCTGGCCAACCGCCACGGCGGGCTGGTGGTGGGCACCGGCGATCTCTCCGAGCTGGGTCTCGGCTGGTGCACCTATGGCGTTGGCGATCACATGTCGCACTACAATCCCAACGGCTCGGTCTCCAAGACGCTGATCCAGCATCTGATCCGCTTCGTCGCCGCCTCGGGCGATGTCGACAAGAAGACCGCGGCCATCCTGCACGACATTCTCGACACCGAGATCTCGCCCGAGCTCATTCCGGCCGGCGCCAAGGGCGCGATCCAGTCGACCGAGCAGGCGGTCGGGCCCTACGCGCTGCAGGACTTCAATCTCTTCTACCTGACTCGGCTCGGTTACCGGCCGTCGAAGATCGCTTTCCTGGCCTGGCATGCCTGGCACGACATCAAGACGGGCGCGTGGCCAGCGAACATGCCGGTCGGCAGCGAACGCGCCTACAGCTTGAAGGAGATCAGGCACTGGCTGGCGCTGTTCCTGCGCCGCTTTTTCGCCAACCAGTTCAAGCGCTCGGCGCTGCCCAACGGGCCGAAGATATCGTCCGGCGGATCGCTGTCGCCACGCGGTGACTGGCGCGCGCCGTCCGACGGCAGCGCCGAGGTGTGGCTGGCCGAACTCGCCGAGCACGTCCCGGAACGCTAGACTCAAATCAGCTGAGGAGGCGCCGATGCCGCTCAAGATCAAGAAGACGGTGCAGCAGATGGTCGACGAGGCCAATGCCGAGATCGAGACCGTGCCGGTCGCCGAGGCGATCAAGCTGGTCGGTCAGCCCGGCGTCACTTTCATCGACATTCGCGACCCGCGCGAATTGTGGCGCGAGGGGACAATCCCGGGCTCGATCAGCGTCACGCGCGGCATGCTCGAGATGTGGATCGATCCGGCCAGTCCCTATGCCAAGGACTATTTCCAGAGCGGCAACAAGTTCATCTTCTTCTGCGCCGGCGCCTGGCGCTCGGCGCTGGCGACCAAGACGGCGCAGGACATGGGGCTCGCGCCGGTCGCCCATCTCGAGGGCGGGCTCGGCGCCTGGAAGAAGGCGGGTGGTCCGATCCAGAAGGTCGAGCCCAAGAAGTGACCATGACTGCGCTCGGCCTGCGTTCGGCCCATCTCTTCACGCTGTCGCTGACGGTCGATCCCAATATGACCGACGTCGGCGAGACGCTGTACGGGCGCCGGCGCATCGCCACGGTCACCGGCGGCAAGTTCGAGGGCGAGGAGCTGAAAGGCACGGTGCTGCCGTCGCCGGCCGGCGACTGGCTGCTGCTGCGGCGCGACGGCATCCTGATGCTCGACGTGCGGCTCACGCTCAAGACGCACGACGATCATCTGGTCTACATGAGCTATCGCGGCATGCGGCACGGGCCGGCCTGGGTGATCGAGCAGCTCAACAAGGGCGAGAAGGTCGATCCCAGCCAGTATTACTTCCGTTCGACGCCGTACTTCGAGACCGCGTCGGGAAAATACCGGTTCCTGAACCGCATCGTCTGCGTCGCCACCGGCCGGCGCGATCCGACCGGTCCGGTCTACGAGGTCTTCCAGATCCTCTGACCAAGGTGGTGGCCGGTCAGAAGCTGAGCGTCAGCCGAATATCAACGCCGGGCCACCACATACCTATAATTTTTCTCGCCCATGAGCTTTCGAAGCTCCGAACAGGCCTGCGCAGCCGTTTGATAAACCGGGGCGTCGTCGCCTTCACCTTCAAGTAGCGCAACCTTGGCAAAGCCGCCGATGAATTCGATGACGATCTCCGGGTCGCCGCCGAGTTCCTTCATGCTGTGAGGCCAAAACTCCAATATGACGAGCTCAGATTGGCTCAACAGACTGGCGCCACTCTTGATGACGAAGGGCTCGGCCCCTTGGGTGACGATCTTTACGGCCAATGGCCCTTTGGATTGGCGATAGAAGCTATCGAGGGGTGCGCTCGGGACGTCCACGACGCGCCTCTTGCCACCATCGGTGAAGTTGACCCGGTGATCGCCCTTATGGCCGTCAGCTACGCCAAGGGCGACCGTTCCGTGATGTTCGAGTATCGCCACATGATGGATTTCCACGTTTCCGTGTATGGCGTTCCGTCTGACGTTCTCGCGTAGATAGTCAAAATTCTCCGGCTCCGGCTCGAATGCTTTGCACTTGACGAGCGGGTTGCGCGCGGCGACCGGAATGGTTGTCAGGCCAACGTTTGCTCCCACATCAAAATACGATCCTTCACCGGCGCCAAAAAACTCGATCAACAGATCGTTCGTCGCTTTCCACCAGCGCCTAGTTCGGACGTAAACCGGAAGTAGCGCGGTGTCAGTCGGCGCGAAGCGAATAAAGCCGTGGTCGCCGTGTGCGGCCCCTACGGCAATCGCAATTCGGGGATGCAGGCGAACTACCTGCTCAATGGCAGTGTGGGGAAGGCAATCAACGCACGTTCGAATGAACCGTTTTGCCGACTGCTTCATCATTTTTGCGAGTCTACTGCGCCCGCGGCGGCAGGGTGTGACCTTTGCGGGTCAGGAGATCTTGCGCAGCACCGGCAGGATGTATTCGCGGAACTTGGCGGGATTCTCGCTCATCGGGAAATGGCCGACCTCCTTCATGATCGTCACTTCGGCGCCGGGGACCTGGCGCGCGGTGCGCAGCGTGTCCTCGGGCGTGCAGGAGAAGTCATATTCGCCGGTCAGCAGGTAGAGCGGGCAGAGCCTGGTGTCGATGCTGCTCACCTTGTCGCGCAGATCGCCGTCGACCCGGTAGAAGTAGAGGTCGCCTTTGAAGACCCCGGGGCCGCCCTGCATATACATCCACAGCGTCTCGTGCCGACGCGCGGCCGGGCTCTGCGGCGCGATCAAGCCGGAGACCAGCGCGGCACAGATCTCGCCGCCATGCACGTCGGGTCGGTGCAGCCACGACGTGTCGTACCAGGGCGCCTGATAATCGGCGGCTTCCACTGCAATGAGTGCGCGGAACTCGGCGGCATGCTCGATCGCGAGATTGAGCACGATGCGGCCGCCGATCGAGCAGCCCATGACGACCGGCTTGTCGAGCTCCATGGCCCGGCAAAAGGCGCGGATCGCCGCTGTGTAGGCCTCTGTGGTGAGCCGGTACTCGCGCCCTTCCCAGCCGTCGGGTGGCGTCGACTTGCCGTGCCAGGGCATGTCGAAGGCGAGCACGCGAAAGCGGCGCGTGACCTCGGGATCGGCCATCAGGTGGCGATACTGGCGGCCGTCGGCGCCGGCGGTGTGCAGGCAGACCAGCGGAATGCCCCCTCCGTTCGCAGGTCCCGCTTCCTCGAAATAGAGGCGATGGGCGATGCCTTCGATGTCGGTCTGCAGGTAGCGGCCGACCATTGGATCGAGCTTGGGCGCCATCAGGCCTTTCCACGCGGCAGGGCGAGCAGGTCCTTGAAGTATTGCAGGTTCTGCAGGAACGGCCGCAGGTCGCCGTCGAGCGACGCGACACCGCGCTTGGTGAGAGCGAACAGGTCGTGCCAGCCCGGATCCGGAATCGCCTTCCAATAGTTGGTCCAGGCTTCGTCGCTGGCGCGGAAGGTGAAGGCCGTTGAGCGCATCAGCTTGGCGCCGCGCTCGAGCGCGGCCAGGGCGCCCTTGTGCAGCGCAAGAAAGAACGGCTCGGCGCCGATATCGATCCGGCAGTCGACGCTCAACCAACGGCCGCGCCGCCTCAAGTCGGCGTCGGCGGCAAGCAACTGGGGCAGGGCGGCGAAACGGTCGGCGGGTGTCATCTCAGACCACCCGGTCGGCCCTCAACTTCTCGATGGCAGCCGGCGAATAGCCCAGCTCCTGCAGGATCTGGTAGGTGTGCTCGCCGAGCTTGGGGGCGCGATTGCGAATGGTGAGCGGCGTGCGCGAGAGCTTGACCGGCTCCTGCAGCACGGGCACGGGCTTGGCCGCGCCGGGATACGCCATGCCGTGGAAGAAGCCCGCCTCGTTGACGTGCTTGTCCTCCAGAGTCTGCTGCGGCGTGTAAACGGCGCCGGCCGGGATGCGGTTGGCTTCGAGCGTCTCCAGCGCCTCCGCCACGGTGCGGCTGTCGCACCACTTCTGCATGATGGCCGACAATGCCTCGCCGTTGTCGCCGCGGGCGAGGTCGTCCTTGAAACGCGGATCGGCGGCGAGGTCCTCGTTGCCCATCAGGCGGCACCAGCGCACGAACAGCGGCTGGCCGATGGTCATGGCGTAGATCCAGCCGTCCTTGCACTTGAAGGTGTCGGAGGGCCCGGCGGTGAAGCCGCGATTAAGGGTGGCGACGCGATTGAGATTGAGCAGCGCCTGCTCGATCAAGTGGCTGTTGGCGATGTTGATGGCGGTGCGCAGGAGCGCGGTCTCGACCTTCTGGCCCTTGCCGCTCTTGGCGCGATCGATCAGCGCGGCCATCACCCCGATGGTGCTGAGCATCGCCGAGCCGAAATCGACATAGGGCGCGTTGGCGCGGGTCGGCACCGCGCTGTCGCCGGAAAGATGCATGGCGCCCGACATCGCCTGGCCGATCGTGTCGAAGCCGACCCGTGTGGCATACGGGCCTTCCGAGCCGAATGTCGAGTTGGTGGCGAGGATGATGCGAGGGTTGATGGCCGAGAGGGTCTCGTAGTCGAGGCCCATCTTTTTGATGTCCTCGTACGGCAGGTTGGCGATCACCACGTCGGACACGGCCACCAGCTTCTTCACGATCTCGCGGCCGGCCGGTTTCACCGGGTTCAACGTCATGCCGAGCTTGTTGCGGCCCATCTGGAGGAACAAGGCGCCTTCGCCGCCTTCGGCCACCGGCGTCACCCAGCGGTCCTCGCTGCCGTCGAGCTTTTCGATGCGGATGACCTCGGCGCCGAGGTCGCCCAGCAAGGTGCCGCAGAAGGGGCCTGCGATGTAGCGGCCGAAATCGAGGACGCGTACGCCGTCTAGAACACCGGGCATGAATTCCTACCTCTTCACGCCGCGGCTCGCCCCGCGTGGTTCAACATGCCGCCGCGCATGACATGGCCCGGCAGCGGCCGGCCGACCACTTCCTCGGCGATCTTGGCGACCTCGATCAGTTTCTCGACGTCGAGGCTGGTCGTGATGCCCATCTCCTCGCACATGAAGGCGAAGTCCTCGGTGCAGATATTGCCGACCGCGCCGTCGGTCGCAGCGAAGGGGCAGCCGCCCAGACCCGCGATCGAGGCGTCGAAATCGGTGACGCCCAGCTGCAGGCCGGCATAGGCGGAGGGCAGGCCGGTGCCGCGCGTGTCGTGCAGGTGCAGGCCGATCTCGAGCTCGGGCCACTTGTTGCGGATGGCGCCGATCAGGCGCTGCACCGACTTGGGCGTCGCCCAGCCCATGGCGTCGGTGAGCTTGATCGCCTTGAGCTTGAAGCCGGCGAGCTCGGCCTCGTCAAGCACCGACTGCACCCGCTGCAGGATGAGCTCGGTCGAGAGCTCGCCCTCGTAGTTGCAGCCGAAGGCGCCCAGCACGACGCCCCATTCGACCGGCATGCCGCGGTCCTTGAAGGTCTTCAGCGACAGGCGCTGCTCGATCAGCGAGTCGGGCACCGACTTGCCGATGTTCTTGCGGGAGAAGGTGTCGGAGGCGGTGATGCGCACGCTGCCCTCGACGTGCAGCGGTCCGCGCAGCGCCCGTTCGAGCCCCTGCTGGTTGAGGTAGAGCGCGCTGTACTCGATGCCCGGCTTCTGCCGGATCGCCGCCGCGACTTCCTCGGCATCGGCCATGGTCGGCACGCGCTTCGGGTTCACGTAGGAGACGCAGGCGATGTGTCTGAGCCCGGTCTCGGCCAGCGCCTCGATCAGGCGCACTTTCTCGGAGACGGGGATCATCTTCTTTTCCGACTGGAAGCCCTCGCGGGGGCCTTCCTCGTTGATGGTCACGCGCTTGGGTAGGTCGGACATCGGCAAAACTCCCGGGCTATCAGCCCCCTTCTTTGGGGGAATAAACACGATTCGCGGGTCCCACCCAAGGCCCAAGATTGGCCGGAAGTGTGTCAACCAAAGCGTCGACCGGATGTGGCGCCGGGTTGCACGCGCTGGGTGGGGCGAGCACACTCGGCCCAAGTAAACGCCCGTTCAGGGCGCGGCGTGCGGGAGAAAACGCGTGGCAAGACGAGGGCCCGAGTTCAGCGGCACCATGGCGGTGCAGGAAAAGCACCGCTTCGATGAAGTCGCGCTGGCGCGGTTCATGTCCGAGGCCGTGCCCGGCTTCGCGCCGCCGGTCGCCGTCGAGCAGTTTCGCGGCGGTCAATCGAACCCGACCTACCGGCTGACCGACGTTGCCGGGCGGCGCTATGTGCTGCGCCGCAAGCCGCCGGGCAAGCTCCTGCCGTCGGCGCACGCTGTCGACCGTGAGTTCCGCGTCATCGCCGCGCTCAACAACACCAATGTGCCGACGCCGCACGCCTATACGCTGTGCGAGGACGCCTCGGTGGTCGGCACCGCCTTCTACATCATGGAGTATTGCGACGGCCGCGTGTACTGGGACCCGCTGTTGCCGGAACTGCCGCAGCAGGGTCGCCGCGCGGTCTACGAGGCCGAGTTCGAGACGCTCGCCCGCTTGCACGCCGTCGACTATGTGGCGCTGGGACTCGCCGACTTCGGCCGGCCCGGCAGCTACGTGGCGCGCCAGATCTCGCGCTGGGGCAAGCAGTACAAGGCGTCGGAGACCGAGACGATCGAGGCCATGGACAAGCTGCTGGACTGGCTGCCCGCGCATCTGCCGGCCAGCGACGAGACGGTGCTGGTGCATGGCGACTACCGGCTCGACAACATGATCTTCCACGCCGACCGGCCGCAGGTGCAGGGGATCATCGACTGGGAGATCTCGACGCTCGGCGATCCGCTTGCCGAGTTGTCTTACCTTTGCATGCTCTGGCGCACGCCTCAGGACTGGGGCGGCCTGCAGGGCCACGATCTTGCGAGCCTGGGCCTGCCCAGCGAGCAGGAGATGATCGCCCACTATTGTCGTCTCGCCGGCCGCGCCATTCCCGACCCGACGGTCTGGGAGTTCTACATGGCCTACAATCTGTTCCGCGTGTCGTGCATCCGCCAGGGCGTCTACGCCCGGGCGCTGGACGGCACCGCCTCCAACCTGCGCGCCGCCGAATCCGGCAAGCTGGTGCGGCCGGCGGCAGAGCTCGCCTGGCGCTTGGTCGACGGCATCGCCCGTGCCGGCAATCAAGGAGCCGCGCCATGAACAAGCGCAAGCCGACCAGAGTCGCGGCGGCGCTGGAGCGCGAGCCACGCGCGCCGGTCGAGGCGATCCGCGCCGCGGCCTTCGCGCAATTTGCCCAGCGCGGCTATCCGGTGGTCACGGTGCGCGACATCATGAAGGCCTGCGGCCTGACGCAGGGCGCGCTGTACAACCATTTCCGCTCTAAGGACGAGCTGCTGCACGACATCATCGCCGCGACCCAGGCCGAGCTCGAGAAGGTCTGCCAGCAGGCGGTGGCCGGGGCGGGCGCCGATCCGCGCGCCCGGCTGGCGGCCTTCGTTCGCGCCTATGTCGTGCGCCACTGCCGGCTCAGGGTCGAGGCGCTGGTCGCCAATCGCGAGCTGAGCTGGCTCGATGCAGCGCGCGTCGCCGACATCCGCAAGAGCCGCCGCGCCATCCGCGACATCGTGGTCGGCATCCTGAGCGAGGGCCTCGAGCGCGGCCTGTTCGAGCCACCACAGACCGGCGGCCGGCGCGACTTGAAGGCGGTCGCCATGGCGCTGCTCGACCAGTGGACGCACGTTTCGATGTGGTATGTTCCGGGCGGCAGGCTGAGCGAGGAGCAGATGGCGGAGCTCTACGCCGACATGGCACTGCGGTCGGTGGGAGCGAGGCCGTTAGGCAGCACGAGTTGAGCTGAAAGTGACGTTGCCCATGTTCCGGCGCGTCGCAGTCTTCCTGGCTGCCGCCGCGCTCAGCGCATCCTGTATGCCGTCCGCCGAGCAGCCGTTGCCGGTCTGCCCGATGCCGCTGTCGTCAGGGGCGTCAATCGCGCCGGCAGCTGCCGGCGGTCCGGTGAAGTCCTGGCGGGCCGTGCTGGTTGCAGGCGACAACAGCAGCCCGGCCTTCGACAACGGTATCGGCAGCTTGCGCGATCGGCTTGCTGCCGCGGGCGTGCGCGACATCCGCATGCTCTCTGCCAGTGCAGGCGACGCAAGCGTCACCAATCTCATGGCCGCGGTGGGTCACGGCAAGACGGGCAGCGCCTGTCTGGTCTATCTCACCAGCCACGGCGCGGAAGAAGGCTTCTTCCTGCGAACCGGTCGCTGCCTGATGGGCTCGGCCGCGCTCGAGCAGGCCCTGACCGAGGGTTGCGGGGCGGCGCCCACGGTCGTCGTGGTCTCGGCCTGCCACAGCGGCGCCTTCCTGACCGACGCCATGCGCCAGCCCAACCGCATCATCCTCACCGCGTCGGCTGCCGACCGCACGAGCTTCGGCTGCGGCGCCGACAACGACTACACTTATTACGATGCCTGCTTCCTGCAGCAGTTCGACACCGCGCGCACCTGGCAGCAGATCGGCAACGAGACGCGTTCCTGCGTCGAGAACCTCGAGCGGCAACTGAAGGTCCCGACGAGCTCGAAGCCGCAGATGTTCATCGGCGCCGCCGTGCGCGACCTGCATCTCCCTGGCAGATAGCTCTCCTTCCCATTCATATGGGGAGGGAGTTCCTCTATCCGATCACCGCCACGAAATCGCAGGTGACGTGGTTGGGGGCGTTGGCGGGCAGCGTCTGCGTGTGGCGCGCGGGTCGCGACGCGGCGTCGGGAAACATCTCGGTCCACGGACCGTTCAGCATCTTGCGGCCGACTGCCGGATCCCGCACCCAGAAGGTGATCTTGATGATGTCCTCGACCGAGCCGCCGGCCGCTTCGACGCAGAGCCGGATCTGCTTGAAGATGTTGGCGACCTGCGCCTCGGCCTCGGGTGGCATGGTGGCGGTCGCGGGATCGCGCCCGCTGATGACGCTCGACATCAGGATGTTGCCGATGCGGCTCGCATTGGGGATCGGATTCTCGTGCTTGAACCCCGGGTAGCTGATGCTCTTGCGCTTGGCCATGGTCTCCTCCCGATCTCGTCGGCTACCATAGGCGACCGAGTTGGGAGGGAACAATGGCGCTCGTCGAATATCAGCGGGATGGACAGGTGGTTACCATCACCTTGAACCGCCCCGAGAAACTGAACGCCTTCTCGGACGAGCTGGTCGGCGTGCTCTCCGACGCGCTCTATCGCTTCGACACTGACGAAGAGGCGCAGATCGCCATCCTGTGCGGCGGCGGTCGCGCCTTTTCGAGCGGCGCCGACGTGCAGCAGCGCCAGCTGCGCAGCCGCGAGGAGTTCCTGAAGCTCGGCGGCCCGCAGGGCCGCGGCACGCACTCGGCCGATCTCTTGACCAAGTCCGTGAACTGGAAGCCGGTGATCGCCGCGCCGCACGGCTACGTGCTCGGTCTGGCGGTCGGCATCGTGCTGGAATGCGACCTGATCGTCGCGGAGGAGGGCACGCGCTTCCAGATCACCGAGACGTCGCGCGGGCTGGGCGCCGGCAAGTACTGGGCGCTAATGCACTATCGCGGCGGCGGCGCCTTCACCATGGAGGCGGCACTCACTGGCCGCTTCTTCACCGCCGAGGAGGCCTACAAGGCGAACCTGGTCAACCGCGTGGCGCCCAAGGGCAAGTTTCTCGAGGTGGCGCGCGGGCTCGCCGAGGAGGTGCTCAAGAACCCGCCGCTCTCCGTCCGCTCCACGGTGCGCATGCGGCGTTACTACATGGATCGCCTGAGCCGCGAGGTCATGTACATGGGCGCGCCGGAGAAGCTCTATCTATCGGAGGACTTCCAGGAAGCCGCGCGCGCTTTTACCGAGAAGCGCAAGCCGGCCAAGTTCAAGGGACGCTGAAAGGAGGCCGGCATGAAGAAGAGCAGCGACCGCATCCTCACCAGCCACGCCGGCAGCCTGCCGCGGCCAGACGATCTCATCGTTGCCAACAGCCAGCGGGAGGCCGGCAAGGTCGACGAGGCCGCGTTCCAGAAGAAGCTCACCCAGTCGGTGAGCGATGTCGTGAAGCGCCAGGTCCAGGCGGGAATCACCGTGCCGGGCGACGGCGAGTACGGCAAGTCGATGGGCTCCAAGATCAACTACCGCGCCTGGTGGAGCTACTCCTTCACGCGGCTGGGCGGGCTCAGGATCGAGGACGTCGATCGCGACAAGATGCCGGCGCAGCGCTCGGCGCCGGGCAATGTCGTGCTGTCGACCTTCGCCGACCGCCGCGACCGCATCCGTTTCCGCACGGCCTACGCCGATCCCGAGTCGGGCATCACCACGGGTCCCCGGATGACGACCTGGCCGTTTGCCATCGCACCCGTGACGTATGTCGGCCACGCCGCCATCGCCGCCGACATCGCCAACTTCAAGGCAGCGCTCGCGGCCAACGGCGCGAGCGAGGGCTTTATGACTTCGATCGGTCCGGCGAGCTGCGCGCGCGTCGGCAATCGCCACTACAAGACCGACGACGAGTTCGTCTTCGCCTGCGCAGACGCGATGCGCGAAGAATACAAGGCGATCGTCGATGCCGGACTTGTCCTGCAGATCGACGATCCGGCGATCGCCGAGAACTTCGACCAGATCAACCCCGAGCCGAGCTTCGAGGACTACCGCAAGTTCACCATGCCGAAGATCGAGGCGTTGAACCACGCGCTGAAGGGCCTGCCGCAGGATCGCGTCCGCTTCCATCTCTGCTGGGGCAGCTGGCATGGCCCGCACATGACCGATATCCCGATGAGGGAGATCGTCGGCCTGATGCTCCGGATCAACGCCGGCGCCTATTCCTTCGAGGCGGGCAATGTGCGCCACGAGCACGAGTGGGCGGTGTGGAAGGAGACCAAGCTGCCCGACGACAAGCTGATCCTGCCGGGCGTGGTGAGCCACGCCACCAACGTGGTCGAGCATCCCGAGCTGGTGGCCGAGCGCATCGGCCGCTTTACGAGTCTGGTCGGCCGCGAGCGGGTGATCGCCTCGAGCGACTGTGGCCTGGGCGGCCGCGTCTATTCCGACATCGCCTGGGCCAAGCTCGAGACCCTGGCGCAAGGTGCCGCCATTGCCAGCAAGCAGCTGTGGCGATGACTATCAGCGTGTGACTTTAACACTGCATTGAGGTTGAAGACGTTCGCGCTTGCCTGCCGCTAGTCTGCGGCGCAGCCTTTTTTCGGATGCAGAAGCGCGAGCACCAGTACTTCCTTGCAGTGCGTCGACGCCTTGTCGTCGCGATCGCGCTCGGGCTGGTCGCGCTGCTTCTGTGGCTCGTCCGCACGATGGTCGCCGACCAGTTCGCCGATGCCTATGAAGTCCGGATTGGCCTGATGATCCAGGACATGAGCGACCAGGAACGCGTGCGGGAGGCCTTCGTCGCGTCCAAGGCGCAGTGGCCCAATGACGTCAGCGCGCGGTTGGCCGTCGATCCCAAGATGTGGGGTCACCCCGACGTCATCGTATCCGCTCCCGCGTCCGGGCACGCCGTCGCGGCGGCCCAGACCATCGGCAAGGCGATTGGCACGGCGTTCGACGCAAGCGGCGCGAGCAAGCTCTCGGTCAGCATCGCGCGTGTCGCCCATGCCGTGCCGGGTGCGACCAGGGACAGGGTGCTGGCCGTGCTCACCGTCGGCGCGCCGCTGCTGATATTGCTGGCCGTCTACCTGTTCGTGGTCGCCTGGCGTTGGGGACGCGCCAAAGGGGTCCTCATGGCGCTCGATGGCATCGAATGGGGCATAGCTCTTGCGATCGGCATCCCGGTGGCGCTTTTCATGCTCCCGGGATGGCTGTCCGTAGCATTGGTCGGCATGGCGATCCCGGGGTCCATTGCCGTCGTCATCGTCGTCAAGATGCAGCAGGTGCGGCGCGCCAGCCATTGGCCCTCGGCGCCCGGCCGCATCGTGCGCTCGCAGCTGCGCAGGATGAAGAGCACGACGGACGACAGTGCATCGACGATCGGCAATCTGCCGGACATCGAATATGTCTACACCGTCAACGGCGTCGAACATCACGGCAAGCGCATCACCATCGGCGAATTCAAGCCCGATAGTCCCGAGGTCCAGGCGGCGCTTGAGCGCTACCAGGTCGGTCGCAGCGGGCCGGTCTTCTACAATCCCGACAAACCTCAGGAAGCGGTGCTCGAGCGCGATCCACCGGTGCGACCCCTGGCCATGTATGGCATCGCAGGTGGCGTGATGATGGTGGGCCTCGTCGTCCTGTTCGGATTCACCCGGATGCACGACTTTATCCTGTGGCTGGAGCCCCATTTCCCGCCGGGCGCGATCGTCCACGCCTTCTTGTTTTTCGTCGTCGCCGGGTTCATCGCCTCGATGGCGGTCCTCGGCGACCTTGCCCATGCGCGGGTGTCCGTCACCTGGCCGACCGTAGCCGGCACGGTGCTCTCGAGCCGAGTTGAAGGGCACAACAAAGCGGCCGCGACGAGCAACGGCCAGGTCAGCACGGTCTGGTCACCCCTGGTCGAGTACAGTTACCGCGTCGGCGAGCGCACCTATCACGGCTCGCGCATTGCCTATGGCCAGGAGATGGCCGCCGCCAGACGCGATCTCGCCGAGGCCGTCATCGTGCGCTATCCCGAGGGCGCCGCGGTCACGGTGCACTACGATCCGTCCAACCCTGCTCACGCCACGCTGGAGACCACGCTCGCCTTCCGCTGGGTCGCCCTGTTGTTCCCGATCGGCTTCTTTGCCCTAGCGCTCTTCTTCTCCGGCCGCTTCCACTCCTAGGCGCGCAGGCGGTCCTCGGCCATTTCGCGCAAACGGTTGCGCTGGATCTTGAAGCCATTGGGCGACGGCGTCTTGGGGAAGTCGTCGATCGCGAAGACGCGCAGCGGCACCTTGTAGTTGGCAAGCCGGCGCCTGCAGTGGGTGATCACCGCCGCTTCGTCGAGGGTGGCGCCCGGCTTCAGGATCACAAAGGCCACCGCGCGCACGCCGGCGGCGCCGGCGACGGCAATGGTCTGGCAGGCGTCGATCGCCGGCAGCTTCTGGATATGGGTCTCGATCTCGAGCGGATTGACCAGAAAGCCCGACAGCCGCAGCACGTCGCCCATGCGGCTAAGGAACGTGAACCCGCCGTTGCCGTCGAGCTGGCCGAGGTCGCCGGTGCGCACATAGCCGTCGGCGGTGAGCGCGTCGGCCGTCGCCTGCTCGTTGCCCCAGTAGCCGACCATCAACGAAGGTCCGGCGCATTCCAGCATGCCGGGCTGGCCCGCACCCCTGAGTTCGCCGCTGTCGGGATCGCGCACGCGGACGTGGCCGAGCGGCGACACCGGCACCCCGCCGCCCAGCCTGCGCTCGGCCACCGGGCTTTCCAACGGCCGCGCCGCGTAGAACGCCTGCAGCTCGCTCATGCCGTAAAGGCCGCGCAATGTTAGCGCGCGCTTTTCGGCCCGCTCGGCGACGTCGTCGAGCGCGGTGTTGAAGCCGGCGTAGCCCGCCCATTTGATGGAAGGAAACGGCCGTTCGCCCGGCACCAGCTCGAGCAAACGGGCGAACATGTCGTCGCTGCCGAACATCGTGGTCGGCCGATGGCGGTCGATCAGGCGCGCGATGGCCTCGATCTCGTACGACTCGACCAGCACCGTGGGCCTGCCGGCGGCCAGCGTCGCCAGCGCCTGGTTGAAGCCGAACACGCCGCAGAGCGGCAGGATACCGAGCGACAGCGTGTCGGGCGCATCGAAGCCGAAGGCGCGCGCCACCTGCTGGGCGTGCGTCGCGATCGCGCCCTGGCGATGCAGCACGAACTTAGGGGAACTGGTCGTGCCCGAAGTGGTGAAGATGTTGCACGGCGCGTTGGGCGCGGCGTGGCTTTCCCCGAGCCGCGGCCGCGAGCGCAGGCGCGCGAACGGCAGGCGGCGCAAACGCTCGATGGAAGCCGGCACCTGAGGCGGCGGCTCACCCACCATGACCAGCGCCGCGAGCCCGTCGAGCGCCGCCGGATCCATCTCGGCCAGGATGGCGAGGAAGTCGATGCCGCGAAAAGCGGGATCGCATACCAGCAGTTTGGCCCCGGACCGGTTGACGATGTCGGCGACCTCGACGGCGCGATAGCGCGTATTGACCGCGACCGCGATCGCGCCCAGGCGCGCACAGGCGAAGTAGAGCAGCGGCCAGACCGGCACGTTGGGCAGCCACAGCGCCACCCGATCGCCTGGCCCGACGCCGAGATCGCTGAGCCCCTGGGCCACGCCCAGTGCGCCCTCGGCGAGGCCGGCGAACGACAGGTTCTCGCTGTCATGCAGGAAGGCGGGCGCATCGGGCGTCTCGTCCGCCCGATTGGCTAGCAGAGACCAGATGTGGGTGGCGTGCAGATCGTTCGCCATGCCGGCGCGGAGACTACCTGAAGCCTTTGGCATCTCAAGGCAGGGCGGGGCAGTATCCGGCCGCGCCGGCGGCCGACATTGCGGCCGGCTGCGTGCCGGGCCGCAGGGACTATCAGCGGTGAGGTGAGGGCGGTCGCCTGGCTCAGCGCCGGGCGAAGCGTTCGTCGATCCTCGCCATCCAGCGGTGCAGCGCTTCGTTCACGCCCTTCCAATCGTCGCGCAGGCTTTGCCTGAATACCCCGAACAGACGAACGGGCCCGGTGTCGTTCGCCGGCTGGCGGGCGCGCCACGTCATGAGGTCGACGCGCGGGCTGGGCTTGCGGCCGTCGCGGACGCGGGCCAAGTCGGCCTGGAGGTCGGAGAGGCGCTCCCGCAAGTCGGACGTGGCATCGATAGACGTTGCATCGATATCGGACATTGACCTCGGCTCCTTTCCGCGAACGCCCCGGCGCAACGGAATTGAGCGCCGGGAAAGCGGCAAAAGCATGTTCGGGATTCAGTACCCCCACAGCAGCCACACCAGGCTCGCGCCTCCCAACCCGACCACGGCGAGGGCGGCCAGCACGATCCTGCGGCGCGACGGCCGGTAGGTGCCTTCGTCGATCGCCTTGGCGACGTCGAGGTAGTGCCAGATGGCGCCCAGCATGATGAGGATGCCGAGGATCACCAGGCCGACGCCCAGCGCCTCGGCATGCGCGTTGTTGAGCTTGCGGCCGCCCGGCACGACCTCGCTGAACTCGATCAGGAAGAGGCTGAAGCGGTTGATGCCGACGCCCAGCGTCATGACGGCGATGGCCGTGCGGATCCAGGCGAGGATCGTGCGCTCGTTGGCGAGATGCTCGGAGACATGATGCAGCTCAGCCTGCTGCTTCAGGTGGTCGACGTCGGTTGGCACGATCTCCTCCTTGAGTCTGACGCGTCAGTATATGGGCGGATCGACGCTGAGGCCGCCCTCGACCTATACTTCCACGGGCAAAGGCTTCGGGAGAGTTGCATGGCATCGGCTGGCGCGGCGAAGACTTACAACACCTTTCCGATCCCCAGGACCATGAAGGCCTGGGTGCTGGGCGGTCCGGGCGAGCTCTCGATGGTGGAAAAGCCGGTGCCCGAGCCCGGCCGCGCCGAGGTGCTGGTGCGCATCGATGCCATCGCGGTCTGCGCCACCGACATCGAGATCATCAAGCACGGCGTGCCGGCCATGATCGACGGCGGCTCGCCCTTCAATCGCAACTTCACGCCCGGCCACGAGTACATGGGCACGATCGTGAAGCTCGGGCCCACGGTCGACGAGTTCGAGATCGGCGACCGCATCGCCGTCGAAGTCCATGCCGGCTGCGGCCGCTGCCAGCGCTGCCGCGAGGGCATGTACACCTCGTGCCTGAACTACGGCTTCCGCGACAAGGGCCACCGCGCCAACGGCTTCAGCACCGACGGCGGCTTCGCCCAGTACGCCGTCAACAACATCAACACCATGGTGCACGTGCCCGACGACATGCCGGACGAGGAGGCGACGCTGATCGTGACAGCCGGCACCGCCATGTACGGCCTCGACGTCATGGGCGGCATTATCGCCGGCGAGCCGGTCGTGGTGATCGGCCCGGGTCCGATCGGCCTGATGGGCGTCGGCGTCGCCAAGGCGCTGGGCGCCTTGCCGGTGATCCTGACCGGCACGCGGCCGCGGCGGCTGGAGATGGGCCGCAAGCTCGGCGCCGACCATGTGGTCGACGTCACCAAGGAAGACGGCGTTGCCGCCGTCCAGCGCCTGACCGGCGGCAAGGGCGTGCATTACGTGCTGGAATGCTCAGGCGCGCCCAATGCGCTGAACGAATCGGCGCGCATGGTGAACCGCGGCGGCCGCATCTGCCTCGCCGCCTTTCCGGCCGAGCCGGTGCCGGTCGATATCGCCTACCTGGTGCGCAACAACATCTATGTCTTCGGCATCCGCGGCGAGGGCAAGAGCGCCACCCATCGCGCAGCCGCTCTGATGGCCCAGAAGCGCTTCGACGCCAAGATGATCCACACCCACACGTTCGGCCTCGACGAGGTGCCGACCGCCATCAAGTACGCCCGCGAGCGCATCGAGGACGCGATCAAGGTTGTGGTGAAGATGAAAGAGAAGAACGCGACCTAGTTCTTCCGTCATCCCGAGCGCAGCGAACGGAGCTCCCGTTACTGCGCTGCCGTCAGCAGGTAGCGCGCCACGACGGCGCCGCGCTCGGGCGGCAGCTGCGCCGGCGCGGAATAGAGCTTCACCGTCACGGCGCAGCCGTCGGCGTCGGAGAGGGTGGCAAAGCCGGTCAGTCGCTGGAAGTCGGCCGGGGTGTAGCCGGCCTCGGTGAGCGCGGCGGTCACCTCGGCGCGGCTCGGCTGCGGCCGCTTGGTCGTCGCGGCCTTGCCGTTCAGGTAGGCCTCCTCCTGCGCCGCCAGCGCGCGCTTGAAGATCGCGTCGCCTTCGCTGTCGAGCTTGTCGGGCCGCTGCAGGCCGATCTTGCCGAACTCGAAGCATACCGCCGGATCCTTCTTCTGCAGATGCAGCGTGAACTCCTGCAGCAGCTTGACCGCGGCGAGCGCGTGCTGGTCGTCGGCGTTGGCCAGCGCCGGCATGATGTATTTCTTGCGCACCTCGGCGCCGACCTGGAACATGCGGTTGGGGCCGCTCTTGGTCGGGTTCTGCCGTTCGGCTTCGATGGCCTTGCGGAACTCGACGTCGACCGACGGGTTCTCCTTGATCACCAGCCGCAGCAGCGGCAGGTCTTCGACCTGCTTGAGCGCCGTCTCGACGTCGGCCTGGCTCATCAGGCCGAGCAGCTTGGGCAGCCGGTCGGCGCCGCCCGTCGCCAGGAAGGCGGCAACGGCAGCCACCAGCGCAGCGGCGACGGCGACCACCACCTTGTTCACTTTCGCGGGTTGATCCATCTCTCGCCCCCTCGCCTAGTCGTGCCGCCTGACCCCGGCGCTCGACATCGTCATATTTGTACGACCGGCGCTTCCATGGGCAAAATGAACAATTCAGAAAGAAGGAACTCCCATGAAGCTCGCTTTTTCCTCGGCCAGCCCCTATGTCCGCAAAGTCACAGCCTGTGCGATCAAGCGCGGGCTCCACGACAAGATCGAGCGGCTGAAGATCGGCACCACCGATCCGGCGCTGCTGAAGTTCAATCCGCTGTCGAAGGTGCCGACCCTGATCACCGACGACGGCGCCTGCTTCTTCGACAGTCCGGTGATCTGCGAATATCTCGACAGCCTGGGCTCGGCGCCCAAGCTCTTTCCGGCGCCCGGCCCGGCGCGCTGGAAGGCGCTGACACAAGAGGCGCTGGCCGACGGCATCCTGGACGCCACGCAGCCGCGCCGCCGCGAGCTCACCCTGCCGCAGG
>JBPYDO010000009.1:0-7437 GCA_051985755.1 Reyranella sp.
GCCGGCTCGAGCTCGGCTTCGTGAAATCGGGCGGCACCGAGATGGCTTCGGCCAACGCCAACCCGGTCGGCAACATCGAGCGCTACTGGGAGGCGATCGACCTGATCGCCAAGGCGCTCAGCCAGCACGACGGTCCGTTCTCGTGGGAGGGCAAGCACTTCACGCATCGCCACGTCAACATCTGGCCGCGCCCGTGGCAGAAGCGGCTGCGCATGTGGGCCGCGACCGGCGATCCGCACACCGCGGCCGAGGTCGGCCGGCGCGGCATGGTGCACACGCTGGTGCTGCGCGGGCCCGAGGGCACCAAGCGCGCCTACGCCGCCTACCGCCAGGCGCGCGCCGAGGCCGGGCTGCCACCGGCGCCGGTCGAGAACTTCGCCTACTCGGCCTTCGTCTCAGTCGGCGACACCGAAGAGGAGGGGCTCAGGGTCGGCGAGAAGCTGCTGTGGTTCCTCACCACCAGCCTCAAGTCGGCGCCGCAATATTCGCGGCTGCTGCCCGGCACCGCCCCGCCCGAGGTCGCGGGCCAGGCCTGGCGCAGCAAGCCAAGGGCCGCGCCCGGCGGCGCCGCCGTCGCCAGCGCTTCGGAGAACGCCCGCAAGCTCGCCTCGATCACGGTCGAGCAGGCGATGGCGCAGGGCATCCTGTTCGCCGGCAATCCCGACAGCGTGTTCGCCCAGCTGAAGCGCTTCCACGACGATGTCGGCGGCTTCGGCCATCTCACCATGATCGGCCGCACCGGCTTCATGACGCACGCCGAATCGGAAAAGAGCATCCGGCTGTTCGCCAGGGAAGTCCTGCCACGCCTGCGCGCCCTCCAACCGGTCGCGCCGGCGCTGGCGGCAAAGTAGCTTTCCTCCCCAGTCTCAGGGGAGGTGCCCTCATCTTGCGAGGGCGGAGGGCGCGCGAAGAGGGGAGGGCGGCCATGAAACTCGAACGCGCGTTGATGGCAGTGATCGCCCTCGTCGTTGCCTGGGGGGCCGTGGGCCAATTGGCGGCGCAGAACCGCAGCAACCCCACCGGCACCCAGGGTGTCGTCGGCAATCCCAATTGTCCGCCGCCGCGCACCGGCGGGCCGCCGCCGCGCAACTGGTCGTGCCCGACCGGCACCCAGCGCGTGCCGCAGGCGGCCCAGCCGCAGCAGGCCAATCCGAGCGGACGCCACTGCACCTTGGTCAATCCGGTGCGCCAGTATGTGCGCAACACCCAGCAGCTGGCCCAGGTCGTGTGGAGCGGCTACCGGGCCGAGCCGGACGGCCGCCACTATCCGATCTTCGCCGCCCGCATCGTGCGCTTCCTTGGCGTGCCGGGCCTCGGCCAGGGCCGCAACTGCAACAACTGCTGGCTGCTGGCGCTCGCCGGCTACGATTCGGCGCAGGACTTCAGCTTCGTGGGCGACGTCAACAACCTCGCCGGCACGCTCGCCAAGGTGATCCCGGTGCCGGCCATGATCGACGGCTATGCGATGGCGGTAGCCAACGCCGTCAATGAGCTCGGCATCCAGCCCAACGCCGTCGTGCTGATGGCCGGCCACAGCCTGGGCGGCATCACGGCGCAGAACCTGATCTACTACGCCGCCTCCAACCAGATCCTCGACTGGCCGCCGCAGACCAACGTCTTGACCTTCGGCTCGCCGATCATGCTCTACCACATCCCCGATGCGGCGCTGCGCCGGCAGCTCGGCGTCGATAGCGCCGCCCTCACCGACAAGTACGCCGACGCCCAGGGCGGCGCCCACCCGGTGTTCACCCTCAGCGCGGCCGGCGGACGCCAGGGCCGCGACGCCCGGCTGCGCTTCTTCGCGATCGGCAGCGACCGCGTGGTGATCTCGCCCGCCATGATCCATTTCGAGCTGGGCGGCCTGTTCCAGTTCGAGAACATCCAGCGCTTCCGCCAGCGCGACCGCTCCGGCCGCCTGGTGTGGCTGGGCGCCACCATGGCGAACGTCGATCCGCACGACGCCTATCCGCTCGACAGCCGGCTGCGCGCCTTCGATCCGCTCGGCGCCGACCGTCCGACCGACGTGTGGGAGATCGCGCTCGATCCCAACCGGCAGTACCGCTGCTCGTCGAAGTTCGTGGGCAATCCCGACAGCCGTGTGCCGCTCGCGTCGGTGCCCGGCATCGCCCAGTTCGGCCAGTGGTTCGATTCGATCTCGGCCGACGACTTCGACCGCTATTGGGCCAACCCGGCGCTGCGCCAGCAGATCGAGGATCGCCTGCGCTATCCCGGCACCATGCACGAATGGCTGGTGGTGTCGCGCGCCGACGACTTCCACCGCTGGGGTGTGCACTTCGCCGACATCCAGAACTGCCGCACGCCGACGTCGCAGGTCACCTTCCTGTGCCCGGTGCGCGGCACCGGCAGCCACGACGACGCCGTCGGCAGCGAGTGCCATATGCAGATCATCAGCGCCGTCGACCAGTCGCTCAGCTTCGAGGAATTCCGCGGCCGCCTGCAGGACTTCGCCCGCCAACGCCTGCCGGGCGGCGTCAACGACCTGGTCTGCCCTCTCCTGACGGCGCCGGTGCGCCGCACCCCTTGAGCCTCACTCGATCACCTCGTCGGCGGTCAGAAGGATCGATTGCGGCACGGCGAGGCCGAGCGCCTGCGCAGTCTTGAGATTGAGGGCCAGCTCGAACTTGCTGGGCTGCTGCACGGGCAGGTCGGCCGGCTTGGCGCCCTTGAGGATCCTGCCCGTGTACAGGCCCTTCAGGACATAGGCCGCCGGGATGCTGGCGCCGTAGCTCAAAAGGCCGCCGGCGGCGACGTAGGCGCGCTGGTTGTAGACGGCCGGCACGCGGTAACGCGCCGCCAGGCTCACGAGCTTTTCCGCATAACTCGCATTGGCGAACACGACGGCTGCGCCGCTTACACGAGCGAGACTTGCGTAGGCGGCCTCAAGCTCGGCGTCGGTCTCGCCGCCCAGTTGGCGAAGATCCACGGCGCCTGTCGTGTTCACCTTCCGGATCTCCTGCATCACCCTGTCGACCACGACCGGTGCCTGCCCGGCGGAAAGAAGGGCAATCGTCTTTGCCGCCGGCACGAGCTCGGTCAGCAGCTGGTAGTCCTTGGTGAGAGTCTCGGTCGCGAACTGGCTGACCCCGGTCAGGTTCCGCCAGGGCGGGCGAGGTTGTCGACCAGCCCGTCATCGATGGCGTTGCTGGTGTGGAACACGATGGGGATGGTCGAGGTCGCCTTTTTCGCGACGACTGCCGTGATCGTGCCGCCTTCGTTGACCAGCACGTCGACCGGCCGCGCGACCAGCTCGGCCGCAAGCTTGGGCAGCAGTTCCGGCCGATTGTGGGCCCAGCGATAGTCGATCTCGACATTCTGGCCCTCGACGAACCCTTCCTGTTTGAGGCCGCGCCGGAACATCGCGAGGTTCAGCGCGATCGCCGGATCCTCGGGAAAGCCTTCGCCCAGGATTCCGATGACGGGTTTCGCCTTCACTTGCGCCCGTGCCGCCGCCGGCCACAGCGCCGTCGCGCTAACACTGGCGATGAAGTCCCGCCGCCTCATGCCGCTGCCAACGGCGGGACCCGACGCTTTCGGCTAGTCCGCCGCCATCGCCGTTCTCGCGGCGACCGCCGGGCGGTTGGCCTCGAGGAACATGCGGATGTGGCGCACGGCGAGCGGGACGGTGTCGGGCGAGAGCTTCCACGGATAGAGCGTCACCTGGCTGTTGGGCGCCAGCATCGCCACTTCCATCGCCACCTTGTAGGGATGCGGCGGGACGTCGTCGGGCGCCACCAGGATCGGCGTCTGGCAGTTCCTGACGAAGTCGCGCGACACGGTGAACACGAAGTCGGCCTTCTTGGTGTACATGTTGGTGAGGAACTGGCTCACCTGGTCCATGGTGTATTCGGGCCGCTTCTTCACGAACTCCGGACCCCAGCCTTCCATGTTGCGGTCGTAGAACTGGGTCGGCATCTCGGACCGGTGGCCCGAAGGCTGGGTGAGCACGGCCGCGACCACGCGATCGCCGGCGCGCTTGATCAGGTTCCAGATGAAGGGCTGGCCGATGCAGTAGCCCAGCACCATGAACTTCTTGATGCCGAGGTGGTCCATCAGGCCGATATGGTCGTCGGTGAAGGAATCCCAGGTGCGCTCGATGTCGAGCGGGCCGGTCGACGTGCCAGCCGGGGCGTTGCGCAGGTCGGCAGCGACGCACCGGAAGGCGTTGGCGAATTCCTTCTGCGCGTTGAAGGGATGTCCGGGGGCGACGTTGAGGCCCGCGATGGTCGAGTTGAGCCCGCCGCCGGGAATGATCATGAGCGGAAAGCCCGAGCCCATCTCCTCGTAGTGGATGCGGACGTTGCCCTTTTCATAGATCGGCATGGCGGTTCCTCCTCTTTATCCCGGCGCGAACCGTGCCACGCGCCGGCCGCTGCCTCAAGCCTTTGCTGGGAGCGCGCCACTCCAGTGGCGCATCATATCTGTCGTCCTGAGCCGAAGGCGAAGGACCTAGCAGATCGACCGACGACTCTGTTGAAACGTTAGATCCTTCGCTTCGCTCAGGATGACAAGAATGCGCCACTGGAGTGGCGCGCTCCCAGAAAAGAGTCAGGCCCGGTCAGCGCCGGGATCGGGGGCGATGTGAACTGGCGGCGCGGGCAGCTTGAGCGAGGGTGGCGCGGACTTCGTGGGCGGCGTGGCGCCAGGTTTCGATTCGGCGGGCGTCGTCTGCTGGACGGCGGGCTGGCGCGGCGTGGTGTCGGGTGGCTGGGGCTCGGGTTCGAGGTGCGGCGGCGAGGGTGCGGTGCGCGAACGGTAGTCGAGCGGTTGCGCCCCCGTTGGATGTGAATCGGCGGGATGCGGTTCGGTGCGCGAGCGTTCGGGCTGAGGATTGGCCCCGCCCTCGTGCGGGCGCCCCATGCCGGCGCCCACCGCTGCCGGCAAGGCACTGCGCGGCAATTCCCCGGGCACGAAGTCGTCGGTGACCTCATGACCCTTGGTTGCCGAACTCTGCAGCGCCGCAGCAATGATCTGCACCAGCAACAGCGACGCCAGCACCAGCGCAGCCGCGATCAGTATGTGACGCATTTGCCCAAATACGGGCAGCCGGCCGGTCCCACCCGACCGCGATGCCCACACCCATTAGCCCACGAGGTGATTTTCTCAGACATTGCCCGCCCCCGCCAGAGGCCAGGGCAGTGCCAGGATGGGTCATGTTTGCGCCAATTCTGGCCGCCGCCCGGCGCCGCGAGGCGCCAAGCCGATGCGCCTCGGGCTGCTCAGGACAACGGGAAAGATGCGGACACGTTGCAACTATGACGTCATGACTTTTGCGTTAACACTTTTGCGTTAACGCCAAGCTTGCCGCGGCCCGGCATCGTCCTAGACTCGCCGCCGGGATCAGAGGGGAATTCAACAAGAGCCAGGGGGAGATCCAGCAGCCAGGGGGAGAGACCCAAATGCCTGCTCTACGATCCCGCCTGCGCGGCTACTGCGCCGCGCTCGTTCTCCTTGTTGTGCTCGCGGCTGAGGCCGCCTCAAGCGCCGCATCGGCCCAGGAATTCCTCGACGTCTGGAAGAAGTCGGGCCTGCAGACCCTGATCACGGGTCCGGTGCGGCTGAACCTTGGCTACACCGATACCAACGGCAAGCCACAGCTTGCGCAGGTCACCGCGCTTTCGCCGTCGCAGCTCGACGGCATGTCGAAGGGCCTGCTTGATGCCAAGGGCTCGCCGCTCATGCGCACCGGCTATTTCGATTCGCTGTGGAACGCCATGAAGGGCTCGGTCTGCCAGGACGTGCAGACCAACATCCAGCGCATCGTCAACCACAGTCCCAATTCGGCCTACGACGTGCAGCCCTGCGTCATGAGCTCCAAGTCCTACCTGGTCGCGACCTTCAACACCTCGTGGGAGAACGATCAGTTCCAGACCGTGAACGGGCACCGGCTGCTCCTCGACCTCCGGGTGCCGTTCAACGGCGTGCTGTTCTGGGTGACCTCACCACACACCTGCCATCACGGCGGTTCGTGCAATCCCGGCCAGCCCGAGGATCCGATGTTCATGTTCGCCTTCACCGCCGACATCTACGTCATCTGCACCGAGGCGCCGCAGAATCCGGCCAACCAGTTCAACCCGCCCCTGAGCTGCGAGGGCAAGAGCTCGATCACGATGGACGGCGTGTATGGCGGCGACGTCAGCGCCAACCTCAAGCAGGCGGCGGCGCAGTTCGCCAGTTCTACGCTGGTCGAGGCCGGCAGCGTAGCCGCCACCGGCGGTGCGTCGTTCCCCGAGGCCGCCGCCGGGTTCGTCGCCAATGGCCTGAAGGTGCTGGTCGACGGCATCGGCACCGGCATCGCGCTGCTCGACGACCAGCATCTGCGCGATTCGGTGTCGGCGTGGATCTCCGTCGGCCTGGGCTCGGGCACGCTGAACAGCAACGCCCAGAACCTGAGCACGAGCTTCAACCAGCTGTTCACCAATTGCTACAACGCCTTTCTCGACGGATTCCGGCCGTTCGCGGTCGCGATAGGGCCGCACCTGTCGCTCGATTTCGGCCTGGTCTATCCGGCGCCGGCCAAGCCGCAGCTCAAGAACACGGTGGCCTCGCAGAACGCCGGCAGCATCATCGCGCCGTCGATCGCCATCGCGCAGCCCGAGGTGCTGGCCGGCCAGGTCCTGCCGGTCAAGGCGTCGAGCTTCCGCGGCACCTATTCGACCGAGATCAAGCTCGCCTGGGACAAGACGGTGCGCGGCAAGGCAAACTCGATCCTCGCCTGGGGCCCGCCGCCGACCACGATCAAGACGGCGGCGCTCACCTTCGACGCCACCAACCTGAAGCCGTCGACCGTCTATCACTTCTCGGTGCACGAGTGCGACGGGCTCTCCTGCGCCCCGCCGTCCGACGAGTTCACCAGCAAGACCGAGGCCGGCGGCGCCAACGAGGTGGTGTTCTGGCTCGACAAGGACACCCAGCATCCGGTCGGCAAGTTCGCCGCCCCCGTGAACGGGGGCGACTTCACCGCCAACGTCAAGATCCCGGCCGCGACCGCGCCGGGAGCGCACACGCTCTTCGCCTCGATCTACGGCCGGCCGCCGGCCAGCGCGCCGATCACGGTCTGCCAGGCCGGCGGCTGCGCCGCCACGGTGGGCGTGCTGAACGTGGCGAACAACACCATGTTCCCGCCCAATGCGGTCGTGGTCGTGATGAGTCCCGTCACCTTGCGCGGCTCGGGCTTCACGCCGGGCGGCGTGGTGGCGATCTTCGTCGACAACCTGAAGGGCCAGAAGGTGGCCCAGGCGGCGGTCGGTCCGCTCGGCAACTTCCAGGGCAGCTTCAAGATGCCGATGGTGCAGGCCGGCCACCACAGCCTGATCGCCGTCGAGGCCAAGCCCGGCACCAAGCCGCCGCAGTTCGTCACCGCGAACACCCCGGTGTTCGTGCAGGCAATGGCGCAGTAACGGAAGGAGGGAATCATGT
>JBPYDO010000010.1:0-3923 GCA_051985755.1 Reyranella sp.
CGCGACCAGCTCGATATTGGCGCCGATCCCGTTGAAGAGGAGGAGCGGCGGGCGCGCTTCGTGACCGCGACGAACGCCGACGCGCAGCACCTGTCCGCCGACCTCGTGCAGGCTGATTTGCACTCATCTCTCCATGACGTAGCGGCCCGGCGCCGCGTCGCGTGGCGGGTTGTGCCCGCTGCCCAGCGCGGTCGGCGCCGGGGTCATCTCGCCCGAGCGAGCTTTAATCCAGTCAAGCCAGTGCGGCCACCAGCTGCCGCTGTGCTTTGGCGCTTGCGCGAGCCACTGCCCTGCGCCTATTGCGTTTGTCGCGCCGCTCCAGAATTGGGCCTTGGGATTGCCGGGCGGATTGATCAGGCTCTGAATATGGCCGCTGTTTGAGAGCACGAAGGTGCTACGCCCCCCGTAGAGCTTCGCAGTGTTGTAACAGCCTTGCCATGGCGTGATGTGATCGGTCAGCCCGGCGACGACATAGCTGTCGAGGTTCACCCGGCCCATGTCGAGCGGTGTGCCGCGCACCTTGAGCCGGCCCGCATTGACGAACGGATTGGTTTCGATGAGGTCGAGGAAGTCGGCATGCAGCCGCGCGGGCAATCGCGTCGTGTCGCTGTTCCAGTAGAGGATGTCGAAAGCGGGCGGCGCATTGCCGAGCAGGTAGTTGTTCACCCAATAGTTCCAGATCAGGTCATTGGGCCGCATCCAGGCGAACATGCGCGCCAGGTCCTGGCCTTCGACTATGCCGGCGAGCTGCGAGGCGCTCTTGGCCGCAGCGATCGATTCCGGGGTGATGAACATTCCGGCTGTCGTGTCGTGCGCCATCGCCATGTCGAGCAAGCAGACCGCCACGGTGGCGCTGTGGACTTTGGATTCGCCGCGCGCTGCGAGGTGTGCAAGAAATGCCGACGTCGTGATGCCGCCCGAGCACGAGCCCCAGACGTTGACATCCTTGCTGCCGGTGATGTCGCGCATGGCATCCACCGCTTCCTCCAGCGCCCCGACGTAAGTGTCGATCCCGTAGGTGCGTTCGGCGGGGGTGGGGTTCTTCCAGCTGATGATGAAGGTCTGCAGATTGTCCCTGAGACAATACTGAATAATGCTCTTTTCGGATGCGAGATCGAAGACATAGAACTTGTTGATCTGCGGCGGCGCGATGAGCAGCGGCCGCTGGTGCACGTCGTCTCCCATTGGCCGGTACTGGATCAGCTCCATCACCGGCGTGCGGTGCACGACCGATCCCGGCGTGGCCGCGAGATTCTTGCCGACGGCAAAGCTTCGGGGGTCGACCTGCGCTGGCAGGCCGCCGTTGCGCACGAGGTCGCCGATGAAATTCTCCAGCCCATGCAAGAGGCTGACGCCGCCGGTGTCGACGAGCTTCTTCAGCGCCGCGGGATTGCCTGCCAGCGCGTTGGTCGGCGACATCGCGTCTACCAGCAGCGAGACGACGAAGCGCGCGCGCTCGGCATCGCGCTTGTCGAGCTTGGTCTCGTCGAGGAAACGGTGGAGCGCGTTGCCCCAGGCGAGGTAGCCCTGCGCGAGAGAGCGGTAGGCCATGCTCTCCTTCCACGCCGGATCCGCAAAGCGCTTGTCCTTGGCATCGGGTGCAAGCTCGCTGCCGCCGGTCGCGATGCGCCCGAGCTCACGGAGGAACGTCAGATACTGCCGGGCGGCGACGGCGGGATTGCTCAGTATCTGCGAGAGCAGCAAACCTGCCGAAGCGAGAATGTCCTCGCCGCGCACCCCGACCAGCGGGTTGGCCGCCAATGTGTGTTGCGCCGCCTGTTCGTGGACATCACTGTCAGCGGCAACTGAGGTTTCGTTTGCCATGGGTGTCCTCCTCGATGAGAGGTTTCGCGCATCGCAGCGCCCACGAGAGCTCCACTGATCAGGAGCCGCTCGACGCATCGGGCTTGCCGATCAGCAAGCACAGGAGCTCGGCGACCAGGGCGGGCTTCGCTTCGCCTTCGATCTCCAGCGTGCAGTTGAGCTTGAGCAGCACCCGCCCACCGCTCTGCGCCTCCGCCGCGAGCAGGTTGGTGCGCGTGCGCACGCGTGCGCCCGGCTTTACGGGCGCGATGAAGCGGACCCGGTCCAGTCCATAGTTGAGCCCGGTCGCAGCGTCAGGCGGGATCACGCCGACCTCCATTACCATCGCTGCCATCAGTGACAGGCTGAGATAGCCGTGAGCGACCGGCCCGCCGAATGGGCTCTCGCGCCTGGCCCGCTCGACATCGACATGGATCCACTGCCGATCACCGGTGCAGGCCGCGAACCTGTCGACGCGGTCCTGGTCGACCGTAACCCAGTCGGACACCCCAAGCTCGCGACCGACGAATTGTGACGTAGTCGCCATGCTGTATTCCGCCATCGCCTGGTTTCCTCCTATGGCAGCCCGCGCAGATCCTTGCGCAGGATCTTGCCCACATTCGACTTCGGCAATGCGTCGAGGAAGCGGACCTCCTTCGGCACCTTGTAGGCCGAAAGCTGCCGCCGGCAGTGCGCAATCAGGTCTGCTTCGGTGATGGTTGCGCCGGGCGCCCTGGTCACGAAAAGCCGTACCGCCTCGCCGGTCTTCTCGTCCGGTCTGCCGACGCAGGCGCATTCGGCAACCCCGGCGCAGGCGGCGGCGACCGCTTCGACCTCGTTCGGAAAGACGTTGAAGCCCGAAACGATGATCATGTCCTTCTTGCGGTCGACGATCTTGAGGAAACCCTTGGCGTCGAACACGCCGATGTCGCCGGTGCGGAAATAGCCGTCGGCCGTGAAAGCGCTGGCATTGGCCTGCGGCTTCTGCCAATAGCCCCGCATGACCTGCGGGCCTTTGGCGCACACCTCGCCCGGCTCACCCACCGCCGCCTCGTTGTCGTCCTCGTCGAGCAGCTTGATGTCGGTGGACGGGAACGGCAGGCCCACCGTCGCCGAGAATCCCTCTATCGTGGTCGGATTGAGAGCAAGGATCGGGGAGGTTTCCGAGAGCCCGTAGCCTTCGAGAATGTCCTTGCCGGTCAGCGCCTTCCATTTCGCCGACGTCGTCGGCAGAACTGCGGCGCCGCCGCCGATCGCCACGCGCAGACTGCTGAAGTCGATTTCGGCGATCCTCGGATGCGCGAGCAGGCCGGCGTAGAGCGTGTTGACTCCCGTCAACGCGGTGCAGCGCGCCTGGCGGAGGATCTCCAGGAAGCTGTCCATGTCGCGCGGGTTGGGGACCAGCCAGTTCTCGGCGCCAATCGAATAGTAGGAGAGGAAGTTCACCATCAGCGCGAAGATGTGATAGAGCGGCAGCGCCGTGACCACCACTTCCAGCCCGGGGCGCATGGCATCGGCCATGAACGCCTTGAACTGCTCGGTATTGGCGACGAGATTGCGGTGCGACAGCGCGGCGCCCTTTGAGAGCCCGGTGGTTCCGCCGGTATATTGCAGCAACAGGAGATCGTCGCCGCACAGCGGCACTGGCGTGAAGCCGAGTTTCGCGCCCTGCTCGAGCGCATCAGAGAATGTGACGACGTTCTCAAGCCTTGCGTCAACCGGCGGGCTGGGCAGTGCCGCGCCGTCGTCAGGCCCGACGCTGATGACCTGCTTGACTGTGGTGTTGCGGACGATCTCGGCGAGCGTGGCCGACGAGCCATTGAAGACGACGATGGTCTCGACCCCGGCGTCGTTGAGCTGATGCTCAAGCTCTCGTGGCGTATAGAGCGGATTCACGTTGACCTGCACGCCCCCGGCGCGGACGATGCCGATCATGGCGAGCGGGAAGGCGGTCATGTTGGGCAGCATTACAGCAATGCGATCGCCCTTCTTCACGCCGAGACGGCCCTGCAGGTACGCCGCGAAGTGGCGCGACAGCCGATCAGTATCGGCAAAGGTGAGCGACTGGCCGAAGCAGCGAAACGCCGGCCGGTCGGCGAAGCGCTGCATCGCGGCTTCAA
>JBPYDO010000011.1:0-30895 GCA_051985755.1 Reyranella sp.
CCGCCCTTGCCCGGCGTCACGCCGCCCACCATCTGCGTGCCGTAGGCGATCGCCTGCTCGGAGTGGAAGGTGCCCTGCGCGCCGGTGAAGCCCTGGCAGATGACCTTGGTGTTCTTGTCGACCAGGACAGCCATCAGCCGGGCTCCTTGACCGCCTTGACGATCTTCTCGGCGGCGTCGCCGAGATTCTCGGCGGAGGTGATCTTGAGGCCCGACTCCTTCAGGATCTTCTTGCCGAGCTCGACGTTGGTGCCTTCCAGCCGCACTACCAGGGGTACGTGCAGGTTGACCTCGCGGGCGGCCGCGACCACGCCCTCGGCGATGACGTCGCAGCGCATGATGCCGCCGAAGATGTTGACCAGGATGCCCTCGACGTTGGGATCCTTGAGGATGATCTTGAACGCCGCCGTCACGCGCTCCTTGGTGGCGCCGCCGCCGACATCCAGGAAGTTCGCGGGCTCGGCGCCGTAGAGCTTGATGATGTCCATGGTCGCCATCGCAAGGCCCGCGCCGTTCACCATGCAGCCGATCTCGCCGTCGAGCTTGACGTAGTTCAGGGCGTACTTCTCGGCCTCCGCCTCGGCGGGGTCCTCCTCGTCGACGTCGCGCAGGTCCTCGATTTCCTTGTGGCGGAACAGCGCGTTGTCGTCGAAGTTCATCTTGGCATCGAGCGCGATCGCATCGCCCGCGCCGGTTATGACCAGCGGATTGATCTCGATCAGCGAACAGTCGAGCTCAGTGAAGGCCTTGTAGAGGCCACCCAGCAGGTCGACGAAATGGCCGACCTGCTTGCCGACAAGCCCGAGCGCAAAGGCGATGTTGCGGCCGTGGAAGGGCTCATAGCCGGAGGCGGGATCGATCGACTGCTTGACGATCTTGTCGGGGCTGTCGTGCGCCACCGTCTCGATGTCCATGCCGCCCTCGGTCGAGGCGACGACCGAGATGCGGCTCAGGGTGCGATCGACCAGCAGGGAAAGATAGAGCTCGCGTTTGATGTCGCAGCCTTCCTCGATGTAGAGGCGCCGCACGGTCTTGCCCTGCGGCCCGGTCTGCTTGGTGACCAGCTCATGGCCCAGCATGGCGGCGGCGTTGGCGCCGACCTCGTCGATCGTCCGGGAGAGACGCACGCCGCCCTTGCCGCTGGGATCGTCCTTGAATTTGCCCTTGCCGCGGCCGCCGGCATGGATCTGCGCTTTGACGACGGTGACCGGGCCGCCGAGCTTGCGCGCCACGTCCATCGCCTCTTCCTTGGTATAGGCGACGCCGCCCTTGAGGATCGGAACGGCATATTTGGCCAGCAAGGCCTTGGCCTGATACTCGTGGATGTTCATGAAGCCCTTTAATGCCGGCCGACTAGCGAGAGGGGTGAGCAAGAACTGTGCGCATCTTGGTCAGTTGTCAATCGCAACTAACAAGCATTTGCGGCACTCTATGAGGTGCTGTCCCATCTTGGCAACGACGGTCTGGTGACGGTTTTGCGTCCGACGGTCAGGCCGCGGCCACAATCTTCTTGGTCGCCTCGACCAGCGATTTCACGGCGGCGACCGACTTGTCGAACATCACCTTTTCCTCGGCGGTGAAGGACACCTCGATGATCCTTTCGACGCCGCCCTTTCCGATCACCACCGGCACGCCGATATAGAGGCCCTTCACGCCGTACTGGCCCGACAGCAGGGCAGCGCACGGCAGCACGCGTTTCTTGTCCTTGAGATACGACTCGGCCATCGAGATCGCCGAAGCCGCAGGCGCATAGAAGGCCGAGCCGCTGCCCAGCAGGCTGACGATCTCGCCGCCGCCGTCGCGCGTGCGCTGGACGATCTTGTCGAGCTTGTCCTGCGAGGTCCAACCCATCTTCACCAGGTCGGGCAGCGGGATGCCGGCCACCGTCGAGTAGCGCACCAGCGGCACCATGCTGTCGCCGTGGCCGCCCAGCACGAAGGCCGAGACGTCCTGCACCGAGACGCCGAACTCCTGGGCGAGGAACAGGCGGAAGCGTGAGGAATCGAGCACGCCCGCCATGCCGACCACGCGGTTGGACGGGAAGCCGGTCACCTCTTGCATCAGCCCGACCATGGCATCCAGCGGATTGGTGATGACGATCACGAAGGCGTTGGGCGCGTTCTCCTTGATGCCCTTGCCGACGGCGTTGATCACCTTGGCGTTGATGCCGACCAGATCGTCGCGCGACATGCCGGGCTTGCGCGGCACGCCCGCGGTCACGATGACCACGTCGGCGCCGGCGATGTCCTTGTAGTTGGCCGATCCGCTGTAGTTCGCGTCGAAGCCTGCGACCGGCGAGAGCTGGGCGATGTCGAGCGCCTTGCCCTTGGCGACGCCTTCGGCCTGCGGGATGTCGAACAGCACGATGTCGCCCAGATCCTTCTGCCCGGCCAGCAATGCCAGGGTGCCGCCGATCTGTCCGGCTCCGATCAGCGCGATCTTCTTGCGAGCCATGCGACATACTCCCTTTCGTGAAGCGGGCGCGTGGTAGCGCGATTCCGGCGAAGCGGCAAGGCGACCGGCATGGCGCCCTCGCATACTGTCGCCCTCGCGACAACGCCCGAGTCGGTCTATCTCGCGGCCGTGTTAAGGATGTTCGAGGCTTCCCCGACTTCTGGCACGTCCGATTCATGCATGGACGCACGATGGATCGGCTCGAGCAGCGGTACGGCGGCGTCGGCTCTGCCGGACGACTGGTAGAGCTTCGCGAGCTCAACCGCGGCGCGCAGCTCGAAGGTCCTCGCCCCCTGGCTCTTCGCGATCTCGACCGATCGCAAAAAGGCAGCCTCGACGGCCGGATTCTCAGTGTCGCGACGCGCTAGAAGCCTACCATGCAGGCGGTGCAATTCAGCGTCGAACCAACGTCGCTCGCGTTGCTCGGCCTCGCGAATATGGTCCTCCAATCGGGCGAGGCCTGCTTCGAAGTGTTCCTCGCCCTCGGCGGCCGCGAGCAACCAAGCATAGAAAGGCGAAAACGTGCCCGGGCGGGGCAAAAGCGGCCATGCTTCGCGCATGGCCGCCAATCCCTCTGCCTGTTGGCCTGAACGCCCCCGCGCCCAACCCGAGCAGAACGCGCCGACCGGTACCCACATGGCCATCCCGTACTTGCGGCTCATCTCCGTCGCCGCCGCCGCATGCCGGGCGGCATCGGCGGCATCGCCACGCAGGCACGCAAACGTCGCCGCGTGCGAGTGCGAGAACACAATCGTCAGAGGGTGCTCGCTGCGAACCGCGAGAGCATGCGCCGCCTCAATGACATGACAAGCATCGCGCGTGCGTCCCATCGGCCAAAGAGCGAACGCCAGGTAGATCATCGCTGTAACGCCAGCATCCTGCCCAAACTGAAACTGAAACCCGTGGTCGCGCATGCGGTCGTAAGCGGACACTGCGGCCTCGAGCGACTCCAGTGCACGTGAATAGTCGCCCGCGAGCCAGGCCGTCACTCCCACGAGCCGCTGTGCTATTCCAGCCTCGGGCGAGAGCCGCCGCTGCCCAGCCTCGCGCAAGAATGCGGCAGATAGATCGCGAAGCGGGCCAAGCTCCCCTCGAACAAAACTGCCGACCCACAAACCGTAATAGATCGAGAGCCGATCGGCACTGTTGCCGCAGTCGGTCGCGAGCTCGCGTGCCCGGGCGAAAGCCGCAGTCGTCTCCAATGCCCCATGTCCGCGCGCGGCAATCATTGCGTTGGCATAGTTTATCTGCAGTCGAAGCCTGACCGGCCCGTGCTCTACGCCTGTTAGCGACTCATCGCCTATATCGACCGCCTTGCTAAAGTGGGCAATGGCCTCGACGTAGGCCGACCGGCTCACCGCGCGTTGGGCCGCCAAGCTGAACCAATTCAATGCCGCGTCAGCGATCCCAGCCCGGGCAAAATGGTGCGCTACCACTTCAGGCTCGGTCTCGGCGAGCGTGGGGAACTTGTCACGCAACGCCTCTGCGATCAGACGATGGATGGCCCGGCGCCATGTCTTGGGCAGCGTGTCGTAGGCCGCATCCTGCACAAGCGCATGCTTGAAGATGTAGGTTGCATCCGGCCAAACGCCTCGACGAATGACCAGCTCGGAATGTTCCAACTCGTCTAACGCTGCCCTCAACGCCGCTTCCCCCTGTGGAGCGACACATCGCAACAGCGCGTAGGAGAATCGGCGTCCAATCACTGCACCAATCTGCGCTATTTCCTTCGCGGACGCCCGACGGTCGAGGCGGGCCATTAAGGAGCTCTGCAGTGAAGCGGGGATCGAAACCTGCAGCGAGGTTCGGCTGGTACCATTGCCTTCCTCGGCGGCTGCAAGCCTCCGCGACTCGACGATCGACTTGGTCAACTCTTCGACGAACAGCGGAATCCCATCGGTCCGAGCGACAATCTCTTCAACCGCGTCGCGCGGCAGCTCTTGCCCGCCCGGGATCCCCGCTATCATCATTTGCACGTGACGTGGTTCGAGACGCGAGAGCGCTAAGGCACTGACATTGGAAAGGCCGGCCCAGGTCGGCACAAACTCAGAGCGGAAAGTGACAATCACAAGAGCGGGCAGGCTGGGAACGAGGCCTATCGTTAGGTCGAGCAGTTCGAGGGAAGTGGCATCGGCCCATTGCGCATCCTCGAGCAGCAGCAGCAATGGTTCCCGCCGCGCAAGGCTCTCGAACTGACTGATGAGCGCGGCGAGAGTTTGGCGACGCAGCTGTTCCGGGGCGAGCGTCAGGGGAGGATAACGCTGACCTGTGGGAATCGAGAGAAGGCTGGCGAAGAGCGGCGCTACGGAGACCGGATCGGACGCAGCGACAGCCAGCATCTTTTCAAGCTCGTCAGCCTGGTGCTCTGGCGTTTGGCCCGGTCCGATTCCAGCCAAGCGCAGCAGTCGAGCGGTGATGGGGTGAAGCGTGCTATCCCGGTGATAAGGCGAGCACTGAAAGCGCAAGCGTGTGTGTGGTTCGGTGGCGATGCGATCGCAAAGCCAGCTCGCCAGCCTCGACTTGCCAATCCCCGCTTCACCAGAGATCAGCACCACGCGCCCTTCGCCGGCAGTCGACTGCCGCCAACGCCGCAACAGAAAGTCGCCCTCCTCGTCCCGACCAACCATGAGGGACCTCGGGCGGCCGCGGTGAAGCGCCTCGAAGCGGCTGCCAGCGGCGCTCTCCCCTACGACCTGCCAAGCCGGCACCCAATCGGATGCTTCCGTGTCCGCTGGCCGCTCGAGCTGCCGGCACCTGAAGAGACCGGAGACGAGATCGTAAGTGTTGGTACCGATTAGAACGGTGTCGGGTGTAGCCAATGATCGCAGCCGGCTCGCGACAAGCGGCGCCTCGCCGACCGCCGACGGCGCGTGCATCCTCCGTTCTTCCGCGGTGTTACCTATCATGACGAGTCCAGTAGATACACCGCTCCGCGGGCGTAATGCTGGAAACGCCCAGTCGAGCCGCGACACGGCTTCTACTATGCCAACCGCCGCTCGGACGGCTCGCTCAGCGTCATGTTCGTTCGCCCCGGGATAACCGAAATAGGCTTGCATCTCGCAGCCAGAGAACCCTCCAACAATTCCTCCGAACCGGACGACCACCTCCGTGGCACAACGGCGAAAAGCCGCGAGGGACGTGTGGGCGTCTTCGGCATCAAGCCGAGACAATTCCGCCCATTCGGCAAGGTCGCACGAAAGCACGGTCAGATGGCGACGCTCTACTGATCGCGCGCGCGCCGCCGGCGAATCGTGCCGCGACGCGCCATTCAGTTGCGCGACCCGGGCGTTGGCCGGCCGTACCGCCGTCGTGAACTTGTAGCCCGCGCCCGGCACGGTAAGGATCAGGCTTGGCGCCTTTGGATTGACCTCGATTTTTCTCCGCAAACGCCAAATCATGATGTCGATGCTGCGGTCGTCCGCTTCCGCCGTGTGACCGGGGATCGCGTAGCCGAGCTGTCCTCGCGACAAAGCGCGACCCGGGTGCCGCGCGAAAGTCGCCAGCAGGGCGAACTCCGCAGGGGTGAGGGGCAAGTCCTCTCCGTCGCGGCCGTGCAAAGCGTGCCCCGCCAAGTCGAGCGTCAGTCCTTCGAAGTACAAGAGCTCTGGCGCGCGACCTCGTTCGCCGGACTGATCGCGCCGTCGGTCGACAATGTCGCTGATTCGCGGCAGCAGCGCCCGCTCGCTTACGCTCGTCATGATGTGCGCGCCGTCTCCGGCAGCTGCAATGACCGAACGTTCGAGCGCATCGAATCGCTGCCGCTCGTCCGCGACGACGATCGTCGGGCACGCCGTCGCAGTCAGCTCACCCACGAGCTCCGGGCATTCGTCACCAAGTCCACGCGGCGCTACGATCGCGAGCAGCAAATCGTTGCTGCGAACGATATTGCGCGCATGCTTGACGCTTTCGGCCAGCTCAACCGCATAGTCCGCGGCCATCAACATTCGGGCCAGAGACCCGCGTTGGGTAGCCTCTCGCGATAGCACCAGAATGCGTTTCTTCACGTTGGTAATCGCCTGGTAATGGCGCCGAAATCGGCAATTTGAGCAGAATTATATACTTTTATCTCAGTCAGCCGACTTCACGAGTTCCGGCGGACGCCGCACCCGTCGGACAAAACGGCCGCCAATAGGGTTTAACCAACCGGGAGGCTTAGTGCCTGAGGGGATACGCCAGGAGGTCGTCTTCGGGGCGAGCCGTGAGCCGGAAGGCTCCAAAACACGCCTCACACTGCACCACGTCGCTTTCCCGGAAGAGATGCTGGCACCTCTCGGTGGCGAGGACCCGACCGGGAGCCGTTAGGAAAATACCTCAAACAGAACAAAGGTGAGCGCACGCCATGACGGATGCCGCATACAACAAGATGCTCGTGAGAATGATCGTTGAGGAGATGTTCAATCGCGGGAACCTCGAGGTAGCGACCGAGATCTTCTCACCTGACTTCGTCGATCGCGGGCATGAGCAAGTTGCGAATAAAAAAGACGGCCCGGACGGCTTTGCCCAGTTCGTGAAGACCATCCGCATGGCACTGCCCGATCTCAGGGCCACCGTCGAGAACGTCATCGCGGAAGGCGACTTTGTCTCCATGTGGAACACCGCAACAGCGACGCATGTGGGAAACCTGTTCGGAATGCCAGGATCAGGCAAGCGGATTCGGCTGAAGGATTTCCATTTCTTCCGCTTCGCCGATGGCAAGGTCGTTGAGCACTGGAACCAGGTCGGCCTCGCATGACCGGAGTCCGCTGACCGAGAAAGCTTCACGATGGTCGTGCGTTTATTTGGCCCAACGGAATTTTTGCGCCGGCACGCGTTATTGCCGCCGCGAATAAGGAGGATGCATGGGTAACGAGGTCTCTAAGAATGCATGGGGCGTTGTACTGCACCACACTTCGCAGGGGATCCTGGAGCTGCGGTGGCTGCCGGGGCAAATGACGGACAATGCGTTCAAGGCAACCTTGGCGCTCTTAGCACTCGAGGCTGAAAAGCTGCGCCCGTCCGCGATCCTGATCGATGCGACACAGTTCCGGCATCAATTCGCTCCGGGGGTGATGGAGTGGCGCAACGATTGCATCACCCCGCGATACGGCGCCGCTGGCGTCAAGAAATTCGCCTTTCATGTCCCCGCCGGAGCGCTGAACACCATCGAGGCCGGCGGCAAAGAAATCATCGAGGGCTCCGCGATCTTTCCCACGGCGTGGTTCTCCGAACGCAGTCACGCCATCGAGTGGCTGCGGCGCTGATCGTGCGGTCGAATAGCGTGTGGACGGAAAGGCCATGAGCCTTACCGCAGCTGCCGGGATTGCTTCCGCCATCAGCTTCGTTGTTTTTCTGCTGATGGCGCTTTGGCATGCCGTGCCTTGGATGCGCCAGCAGAGTCGCGCCGCTGCGCTCATCCCGTTCCTCTGGATTCATGCGTTCCGCCATGTAGCGCTCCAGATCTTCTCGGCACAACATTCTGGCTTTGCGGTGTCGGACATTGCCCGTAACCAGATCGCCTACGGCGATCTTGCCGCGACGGCGCTGGCGATCGCTGCGATCGCGGCGCTGCATAGCGGTTCGCGCCTCGGTATCGGATTTGCCTGGCTCCTGGTTGCCGAAAGCGTGTGGGACCTCGTCAGCGCCAGCACCGCCGGGATGCGCGAACATCTTTTCGAGTCAGCGTCCGGACTCACCTGGCTCATCCTGACCTTCTATGTCCCGCTGCTTTGGGTGAGTCTCGGCCTGATCGTCTGGCAGCTCTACGCGCGGCGGAAAGAGCGTTTTTTAGCCGCGACTGTTCGTTCCTTACCATAGTCAATGCCGATTCACTTGCCGACCTCGACTTGACGTTCTTCACCACCAGCGCACGCAACAGGAGGATATGATGCACGGGAGTCAGCCGCTCTACTCGATCACCTACCGTAAACCGGAGAACTTGGTCGAACTAATCTGGCTTGCCGGCACGAAAGGCATGTCGGACGACGACTTCAAGGCGACCCTTTCGGTGTTCGCCGACTGCAGCCTGCAACATCGAGCGCGCTCTTTGATCATCGACATGCGGGAGTTCAAGCATCGGCCCGGACCCGAGGTGCAGACGTTTCGCGACGAAGTGATCGTCCCGAAGTACGTCAAAGCGGGCGTCAAGAAGCTTGCCTGGATCTGGCCAGGTGAAAAAGGAGACTGGATGACCGAAATACCGGCCGGGAAATACCACAACCGCTACTTTGACAAACCCGAGCAAGCGGTTGCCTGGCTCATCGCCTAGGCTGCGCGACGCAGAAAACTAGTGGCTAAGGAAGTCGCCAGGAACAGATGGGGTGTTGTCCTTCACCACGCGCCGGATGACATCCTGGAGCTGCGGTGGCTTCCGGGGCAAATGTCGGACACCGCGTTCAAGGCGACCTTGGAGCTCCTAGCGCTCGAAGCGGAAAAGCGTCGGCCCTGGGCGATCCTGGTCGAAGCAACACAATCCAAAGGTCAATGCGCTCTTGGGGAAATGGAACCCCGCAACGGTTGCATCATCCCCGGCTATAGTGCCGCCGGCGTAAAGAAACTCGGCCTTTGTGTCGCTGCTGAAGTGCGAGACGACTTTTCGGCGGCGCAGGTGTGGCGCAGGTATTCGTGGGTGATGGGGTCGCCAGAATGGGCGACAGCAAAGCGATGAACTGGTGGGTCGAGGCGAGCGGTCTGCTTGGGGCCTCCTGCACGGCGGGCCACGCCCTCGCCGGACATCATAAGTATTTCCTGCCGATCAAGGCACGCCTGCACGATGCCGAACAATCCGCGATATTTTCGGGAATGTGGCACCTCATCACTCTCCACTTCGGCTTGTCGTCGCTGGCGCTGATCTACTGCGGGTTCTGGAACGTGGGCGCGCCAATCGTCTGGCTGATCGCCGCGCAGTTCTTGGCCTACGGCGCGATCTACCTTGTCCTGTCGGTCCGGCTCCGCGGGCTCGGACGACTGTTCCAGTGGACGCTTTTCGGCGCGGTTGGAGTATCGGCCTCGGTAGGTGCCTTCTGGAGATAGCAATCGGGAGCCTATGCGATGTTGAAGGGTCAGCCGACACGCGGGCCAGTCGCCTACTCCCCTCGTCGCCCTATTGAGGCAACATGATACTGCTCTCGCTGTCGGACCTTCCGCTGAGAGATTTCATTTCCCCCGCCACGGCAGTCATCGGGTCAGTCATTGGCGCCTGGTGGGGTGCGCGGGAGCGCGTGAGGGCGAACCGCCTGGCGGAGCTCAAAGAGGCCCTCAAGTGGCATGAAACGCGTCGCGATCAGAAAGTCGCCTTCCTCCGATCAATTCTGGCGGAGATGAACGTGCTGTGGCGACGATACAACGATTTGCTCGGTCGTGAGATTGAGCAGTTTAGCCCACCCGATATCCGCAACATTCACCATGCCTTTTCCCAGGACTACTTCACCGTGTACCACAGCAGCGCGGCGAACCTCGGCATGATCGAGAATCCCGATATCGCCTCGGTGGTGATCGACGCCTACCTTCAGGCGAAGGCGGTGATCGACATCGTTCAGGTGATTTCGGGCGAGAATGCCGAGATCACGCGGCTCGAGGACGAGATGAATCTCAGTAGCACAAGTGCCGGGGCGTCCAACTACTATGCGTCCCGCATTGCCAAAATCCTGGGCAACACCAACGCACGATACGAAAAACTCATGAGCGAGCACGGCAAATGCCGCCGCCTAGTAGAAGAAATGAACTCTGCTATCCGAGCCGAGGTGAGACAGCTCACCGTTGGCGACCGTGATGACTCCTGATGTGCGCCAGCATTAGCTCGGTGGCCCGGGCCGGCGCCTGGTCCATGATGAAGTGGCCGACGCCCGGCAGCACTTCCATGGCGAAAGCGGCGCTCACGAATTCCCTGGTGCCGCGCGCGGCCTCCGGACCGACGGTGGAATCGGCATCGCCCCAGATGTAGAGCGTCGGCACCTTGATCGTGCCGAACTCGCCGGCCAGTCCGCGGTTGGCGCGGTACCAGGCGAGCGCCGCTTCCAGCGCCGCGGGATTGCCCAGAACCGAGAGGTGCTCCTCGAGTGCCGGCCGCGGCACGCCTTGGCCGAACAGGCCTTCGCGCAGGCGACGGGCATTATCGGCCAGCAGCAGCTTGCCGGTCTCGGGGTCGAGGAAGGCGCGATGGTGGCGCGAGCGATGCCTCTGGTCGCCGTCCTCTTTTGCAAGCGCGCGCTGGAACGAGGTGGGATGCGGTCGCGACAGCACGGTGAGCGAGGCCAGCCGCTCGGGGTGCCGCGAGGCCACGCCCCACGAGACCTGGCCGCCCCAGTCGTGGCCGACGAGATGGAAACGCTGGCCCGCCGCACCCGATGCGTCGGCGATGTCGAGCGCGTCGCCGACCAGCTTGTCGAAGGCGTAATTCGAAAGCTCGGCGGGATCGGGACGCGCATCAGGCGAATAGCCGCGCTGGTCCGGCGCCACGGCGCGGTAGCCTGCCTTGGCGAGCTCGGGCAACGCCGCCCGCCAGCTATGCCGCGATTCGGGAAAGCCGTGCAGCAGCAAAACAAGAACGCCGCCGGTCGGGCCGGCGGCGTCTGTGGTGAAGGTAAGCCCGGAACGGGTTTTCAGCCCGAAGGTTTCGACCATCCGCTGAGGCTACATCGTTCTATTGCTTGAGGTTAGCGGCAAAGAACTTGGCCGCCTCGGCCTCCGCCTCGGCGTTCGCCTTGGCGTCGTACTTGAGCGGCAGCTTGAACTTCTCGCCCAGTGCGGTCGCTTCCGGATTGGTGAAGGCGTGCACCGCGCCAGGATACGTGATGACCTTATAGTCGGCCTTCGCCGCATCCAGGTCCTTCTTGAAGGTGTCGTACTGCTCCTTCTTCACGAAGGGATCGTCCGCACCGTTCAGGACGAGGATCTTCGCCTTGACGGTGCCCGGCGCCGGCGCCGGCGTATTGAGCCCAAGTGAGGCGTGGAAGCCCGCGACGGCCGCAAGGTTGTCGCCGGCCCGCGCCATGTTCAGGACGACTGCGCCGCCGAAGCAGTACCCGACCGCGCCGACTTTCTGCGGGTTGACCGTGGCTTGCTTGGCGAGCGTGGCTTGCGCCGCCTTGAAGCGCGACTCCATCGCCGTCGGGTTCTTCATCACCCCACTCGAGAGCGCTCCCGCATCCTTCGGGTTGTCGGCGGTCTTGGCATCGCCGAACATGTCGGCAATGAGCACCGTGTAGCCTTGCTGCGCGAACAGCTTCGCCTGGTTGTGCATGTGGTTGGTGATGCCCCACCATTCATGCACCATGATGAGCCCGGGGCGCTTCGCCGTGGTGGCGTCGTCGTAGACCACGAAGCCCTTCAAGGTCGTGTCGCCATCCTTGTAGGTGACGGGCTCTTCCTTGATCGCGGCATTTGCGCTCGTGACCATCGCCAGGCCGGCGATGGCGCTCAGAGCACCCACTATCATCGTTCGCATACCGGTCTCCTCCCTGAGTTGACGTCCGCCAGATTGGCACGGTCCCAATTCCCGCGCCAACGCCATAGGGCCCGGCGTCCTCATCACAATCAGGCGATGTGCTCGAGTGCCAGGTATTCCGGGCTCTGCATCTCCATCAGCCGTGACACGGTGCGCTGGAATTCGAAGGTGCCGTCGCCGTCGACGTAGAGGGCCTTGGGCTGGCCCGCTGCCGAGCAGATGAACTTCACCTTCTTCTCGTAGAAGGTGTCGATCATGGTGACGAAGCGGGCGGCGCGGTCGCGGCTGTCCGGCCCCATCTTGGGAATCTCCGCCACGATCACCGTATGGAAGTGCTCGGCGATGCACAGGAAGTCGGCGGCGCCCATCGCCTTGGCGCACCAGTCGGCGAAATGCGCCATGGCGACGCCCGGGGCGGCGCGCGGCACGTCGACGTCGCGGCCCTGGGTGCGCAGCACGCGCGGCTCGCCGTCGGCGCCGTTCGCCAGGGCGCGGAAGGCCTCGTCGAGCTTGGCGGTCGCCCAGGCGCCGAGCGGCGTCAGGTAGACGTCGAGCTCGCGCAGGCGGTCGAGACGGTAGTCATGGCCGCCACCGAGCTCGAGCACCTCCAGCCGCTGCTTGACCAGCTCGATGAAGGGCAGAAATCGGTCGCGCTGCAGGCCGCCACTGTAGAGGTCGTCCGGCGCGCGATTGGACGTGGCGATCACCGTCACCCCCCCATCGAACAGAGTCTCGAAGAAGCGGGCGAGGATCATCGCGTCGGCGATGTTGGTCACCTGGAACTCATCGAAGCAGAGCAGCCGCGTCTCAGCCGCGATCTCACTGGCGATCGGCACGAGGGTGTCGGCTTCGGGCGGCGCGCCTTGCGACGCCAGTTCCTCGCGCCGGCGGTGCAGCCGCTCATGCACTTCGAGCATGAATTCGTGAAAGTGCACGCGGCGTTTCCTGGCGACCGGCGCGTCGGCAAAGAACAGATCCATCAGCATCGATTTGCCGCGGCCGACCGGCCCCCAGATGTAAAGTCCTTTCGGTGGGGCGGGCTTAGGCGGCGAAACCAGGCCGAGCCGCGCCAGCAGGCCCGGCCGAGGGGCCGGCTGGTTGACCGCCTCGAGCGCCTCGTGCACGGCCTGCAGGCGCTGCACGATCTTTTCCTGGACTGCATCCGACCGGACCTGGCCCGCGGCCCGGCGTGCGGCAAGATTGGCGACAGGCCCCTTGCCGGTCGTATGGAAATCCGAATCCATTGCCGCGCATACCTAGCTCAGCCGGGCGGCGCTGCCTATAAGATGCTGCGATGAAGATCGCGTTCCTCGGCACGTCGGTTTTTGCCGTGCCGGCGCTCAAGGCGCTGGTCGAGGCGGGCCACGACGTGGTCGCGGTTTATACGCGGGCCCCGCAGCCGGCCGGCCGCGGCCAGCAGGAGCGCAAGACGCCGGTGCATGAACTGGCCGACGAGCTTGACCTGCCGGTGCGCACGCCGGCGAGCCTCAAGAGCGACGAGGCGGCGGCGGCGTTCAAGGCGCTCGATCTCGATGCTGCGGTGGTCGTGTCCTACGGCCACATCCTGCCCAAGAGCTTCCTCGACGCGCCGGTGCTGGGTTGCGTCAACATCCACGGCTCGCTGCTGCCGCGCTGGCGCGGGGCGGCGCCCATCCATCGCGCCCTGCTGGCGGGCGACGCCGAGACCGGCGTCACCACCATGCGCATGGACGAGGGCCTCGACACCGGTCCGATGCTTCTAGCCGAGCGGACGCCGCTCTCGGCCGCCGATACGGCCGAGAGCGTGCACGACCGGCTGGCGGCGATGGGGGCGACTCTGATCGTCTCCACCCTCGACGGGCTGATGCGCAAATCGATCGAGGCCGTGCCGCAGCCCAAGGAGGGCGTCACCTACGCCCACAAGCTCGGCCGCGAAGAAGGCCTGCTCGACTGGCGGCGGCCGGCGGCGGAACTGGAGCGCAAGGTGCGCGCTTTCCATCCGTGGCCCGGCACGGCCTTCGAAGCGCCCAAGGAAGGCGGCGAAGCCGAGCGCATAAAGGTGCTCGAAGCGGCACTGGCGCTCGCCTCGGGTGCGCCAGGCACGCTCAGCGTCGCGCACGACGGCTATCCGCTGGTGGCCTGCGGCAGCGGCGCGCTCCGTCTCCTGAAGCTGCAGCGCGCGGGCAAGGCGGCGCAATCGGCCGACGCTTTCCTGCGCGGCTTCGCGCTTCCCGCCGGCAGCGTGCTGCCGTCGCCCTCGATCGTGCCGCTGCCGCAGCGCCGGCCGCGCTGACGCGGGGAGCCAGTCGCTGGTGCCGCGCTACAAGATCACCGTCGAATATGACGGCGGGCCGTTCGTCGGCTGGCAGCGCCAGGACAGCGGCCCGTCGATCCAGGCGGCGCTGGAGGACGCGGTGTTCGCCTTCACGTCGGAGCGGGTGACCGTCCAGGGCGCGGGCCGCACCGACGCGGGCGTGCATGCGCTCGGCCAGGTGGCGCATTTCGATCTGGCGCGCGGGCAGCCGCTCGAGAGCGTGCGCGGCGCGCTCAACTTCCATGTGAAGCCGCAGCCGATCGCGGTGCCCTCGGTCGAGCTGGCGCCGGCCGGCTTCCATGCGCGCTTCTCGGCGACCTGGCGGCGCTACCGCTATCGCATCCTCAATCGCCGTTCGCCGGCCGCGCTCGGCCGCGGCCAGCTCTGGCACGTGCCGGTGCCGCTCGACGAGGCGGCCATGGCGCGCGCCGCGGCGTTGCTGGTGGGGCGGCACGATTTCAACAGCTTCCGCTCCGCCCAGTGCCAGGCGGCCTTGTCGCTCAAGACGCTCGACCTCCTTGCCGTTCGCCGGCTGGGCGAGGAGATCGAGATCGAGGTCGGCGCCCGCTCCTTCCTGCACAACCAGGTGCGCATCCTGGTCGGCACCCTGCAGCTGGTCGGCCGCGGCCAATGGAGCGAGGCCGACGTCGCGGCGGCGCTCGCGGCGCGCGATCGCACGCGCGCCGGCCCGACTGCGCCACCGCTCGGCCTTTGCCTGATGGAGGTGCGCTACGACTCCGCCGGCGCTGCGTCAGCTGCCGGCGAGGGGCGCGACGCCGAGGAAGCTGTCGACCTTCAATGACAGCAGGAACGACGGCAGCACATTGAGCACCAGCAGTCCGAACGAGGCCGGCCAGCCGGCGCCGAGAGCAAGCCGCGTCGTGACAATGAACCAGTAGGCAGAAAAGCACTCGACGAGAAAATCGATGAGGGCCGGCCACGCTGATTCGGCGGGGGGCGGCAGGATCGATATCAGCGCCGAGGCCGCGACCACCACGACCGACCACGGAAGGGCGATCCAGTTGAGCGCCCCGATATACCGCGCATAGCGATCGAGCCAGCGGTAGCGCCGGGCGATTTCGTAGAACAGCACCGGAAAGAGCAGCCAGTCGACGACGTAGTACAGTGCATGGACGATGACGATCTCCAGATCGTCGGCCGCCACCTCCCTCTGCGAGTAGGCGATCGCCACGGTGAGCGCGTAGAGCGGCGCCACCGGCACCATGACGCGGAAGGAGCGCAGGCACGCCTCGATGGTATTGTCGAAATTGAGCGGCGCCGACGGGTCGCGCTGCAGAAGACGGACCGCGCCCTGCGTGCCGCGGGCGATCTCGGCGCTGCTCAGGAACATCGCCGATCAGTCGGCAAAATAGCGATCGAGCACAGTCTCGTAGACGGAGCTCAGCGCCATGAGATCGGCGACGGCGCTCTTCTCGTCGACCTTGTGCATGCTCTCGCCGACCAGGCCGAACTCGAGCACCGGGCAGAAGCGGCTGATGAAGCGCGCATCCGACGTGCCGCCGGTGGTGGACAGCTCGGGCTCGAGACCCGTCACCTCGCGGACGGCGCCGGCCACCAGCGCGACCAGCGGTCCGGGCGGCGTGTAGAAGGATTCACCCGACACCTCGACCTTGGCATAGTCGACGGTGCCGTTGCCGCCGACGGCGGCGCTGGCGCGCTCGATGCGCTCCTTGAGATGCGCCAACAGCTTCCGCGAGGACCAGAGATCGTTGAAGCGCGTGTTGAAGCGGGCCCGCACCGTGCCGGGCGCGACGTTGGTGGCCTTGTTGCCGACATCGATCGTGGTGAATTGCAGCGAGCTCGGCTGGAAGTGCGTACTGCCCTTGTCGATCGGCTCGCGTACCAGCGCCTCGACGATGGCCGCGAGACGATGGATCGGATTGTCCAGCCGCTCGGGATAGCCGACATGGCCCTGAACGCCGCGCACCACCAGGTCGACGGTCATGCTGCCGCGCCGGCCGATCTTCATCATGTCCCCGAAGCGGCGCGAGCTGGTGGGCTCGCCGACGACGCAGGCGTCGATCTTCTCGCCCCGCTCGGCCAGCCTCTTGAGCATCTTCACCGTGCCGTTGACGGCCGGCCCTTCCTCGTCGCCGGTGATCAAGAGGCTGATCGAGCCGCCGAAGTTGGGGCCGCGCCGCGCCAGGAAGCGCGCCGCCGCGCCGGTGAAGGCCGCAATCGCGCCCTTCATGTCGGCCGCGCCGCGGCCGAACAGGTAGTCCCCCGACAGCTCGGCCGCGAAGGGGCCGATGGTCCAGGAGGAAAGATCGCCGACCGGCACCACGTCGGAATGGCCCGCGAAGCAGAAATGCCGGCCGCTGTTCTCGCCATCGCTGCGGCTCCCGCCGCCGATGCGGGCATAGAGGTTGGCCACATCGTCGGTGCCTGCCTCGGTAAAATCCATGCGCTCGCAGCGAAAGCCGAGCGGCGTCAGGATCTTTTCCAAGAGCTGCAGCGCGCCCGCTTCGCGCGGCGTCACGCTTTCGCAGCGCACCAGCGCGCGCGTCAGTTCCACGACATCGGTGTCGGCAGAAGCCAAAGCATCCGGCATGGCGCGACACTACCTCCGCGGTTTTACAAAGAGAAGAGCGCCGGGCTTGGCCAGGCCGGCGCTCCAGTTCATGTGAGAGGAAGATTGTCTTCTTATTTAAATCCGTCACGCCACCAGCCGATCCGCCTCCATCAGGTTGACTGAGACGAGCTGGCTCACGCCCTGCTCGGCCATGGTCACGCCGTACAACCGGTCCATGCGCGCCATGGTGACGCGGTGGTGGGTGATGATCAGGAAGCGCGTGTCGGTGCGGCCCGAGATGTCCTGCACCAGCGCGCAGAAGCGCTCGACGTTGATGTCGTCCAAGGGTGCATCGACCTCGTCCAGCACGCAGATCGGCGCCGGATTGGTCATGAACACCGCGAACAGCAGTGACAGCGCGGTCAGGGCCTGCTCGCCGCCCGACAGCAGCGACATCACCTGCAGCTTCTTGCCCGGCGGACTGGCATGGATCTCCAATCCCGCCTCCAGCGGATCCTCTGACTCGGTCAGGCGCAGCTCCGCCTTGCCGCCGCCGAACAGCTTGGTGAACAGCTGCTGGAAATGGCCGCTCACCTGCTCGAAGGCGGCGATGAAGCGCTCGCGCCCTTCGCGATTGAGGCTCGCGATGCCCTGGCGCAGCCGGCCGATGGCGGCCACCAGATCGTCGCGCTCGCTGGTCATGCCGGCGATCTGCTGCTCGAGCTCGCGCGCCTCTTCATCGGCCCTGAGGTTGACCGCGCCCATGGTCTCGCGCTCGTGCAAGAGGCGCTCGAGCCGGTGCTCGGCCTTTTCCATCTCCGGCAGCTCTTCCAGCGCCTGCACTTCGGCGACTTCCAGCACGCCCTCGGGCTCGCAGCGCAGGCGCTCGACGATACGGTCGACCACGGCCTGCCGGTTGGCAGTCGCCTGTTCGACCTGCCCCTCGCGCCGCACGCGATCCTCGCGCGCCCGGGCGAGCTCGCCCTCGGCCTGGCGCAGCGCCTTGTCGGCTTCGCCGAGCCGCGTCTCGGCGACCGCCAGCAGGTCGGCGGCTTCCTGGCGCTTCTTCTCGGCCTTGGCGATCTCATCGCCGAGCGCCAGCTGCTTGGCCGCGATCTCGGCGGGCTTGGCGGCAAGCTCGCCGATGGTTGCCGTGATCTGGCCGCGGCGCTGATCGAGTTCGACGATCTGCCGCTCAGCGTCGGCCAGGCGGCTGCTCCAGCCCTGCCGGTCCTGGGCGATCTGGGCGAGCCGGTCGCGGCGCAGCGCGCTTTCGCGTGCCAGCCGATTGCAGGCGCCCTCGGCCTCGACCAGGGCGGCGCGCAGTTCGGCGATGCGCGCGCGCAGGGAATCGGCCGCGGCGCGGTCGGCCGCGGTGTCGGAAATCGACGACAGCCGGTCCTGGCGGAAGGTGCGGCGCATTTCGGCGTCGGCGACTTCGGCGGCAATCTCGGCAGCGGCCTGCTCGACGGCGGCGAGCCGGGTGCGCAGCTGGTCGGTGCGAAGGGCGACTTCGGCGTGACGGTCGCGCGCCTGGGCCAACAGGCGCTCGGCTTCGGCGCTCTCGCCCTGCGACACACGCTCGGCGGCGCGCGTCGCCTCGCCCGCCTGCTCGGCCTTGTGGCGGGCCGATTCACCCGCGGCACGCTCGCGCAGCCGCGCCAATTCGACATGGGTCTTCTCGGCGTCACGCGCCTCGGCCAGCGTTTTGGCCATGCTGTCGAGCCGCGTCTGGGCCTCACCCTGCTCGGCCGAGACGGCTTCGATCTGCTGGCGAATCTCGGCCAGGCGGTTGCGCTGGCTGAGCCGCGCCGCGGCAGCAGAGGGCGCACCGGCGCGCATCGTGAAGCCGTCCCAGCGCCACACCGCGCCGTCCCTGGTGACGAGCTGCTGGCCGGGCCTGAGCTTGGCCTGCAGCGCCGCACCCTTCGTCTCATCGGCGACGATGCCGATGAAGGCGAGCCGCCGCGCCAGCTCGGCCGGCGCCTTCACGTGGGCGCCAAGCGGCGTGGCGCCGGAGGGCAAGGCCGGCGTGTCGGCCAGCGGCCCAAGCGGCAGCCAGTGCACGGGCGCGCCGCGATCCGACGAGGCCTCGAGTTCCTCGCCGAAGGCCGCGGCCAGCGCCTTCTCGAAGCCGGGATCGACGGTCAAGGCGTCGATCAGCGGTGGCCACAAGGAGTCGGCCGCCGACTTCAAGGCGGCGGCGACGCCGGCTTCCTCGGCGCGCAGCTTGGTGAGGCGCGCCGTCACCTTCTGCACGGCATCGGCGGCGGCGACGTGGCTCTCCTCGGCGGCCTGGCGCTCGGCCGCGCGTGAACGTTCGGCATCCTGGCGCTCGCCCTCGGCCCGGGCGACGGCGGCGCGGGCCGCTTCCGATTCCTGCCGCTCGGCCTGGCGCGCCTGTTCGATCGCCTGGGCGCCGCGCTGGCGCACCTCCTCGAAGGCGCGCCGCACCTGGTCCATGGCCGCCTCGACCTCGGCCAGCGCCGGCAGGTCGCCGAGCTCGCCTTCGATCTGGCGCTGCTGCTGGACGGCTTCCTCGCGCCGCACGGCGAGGCGGCGCAGCCGTTCCTGCAATTCACCGATCTCGCGGCTGACGCTCTCGCGGAGCGCTTCGTCGTCGGCGATCTGGCGCGTCAGCCGGTCATGTTCGCTCTCGGCGGTGGTCGTGGCGGCGAAGGCCTCGTCACGCGCCTGGCCGGCCGACTGGGCGCGCTCCTCCTCGCCGACCTGTTCCTGCTCGAGCCGCTGGCGCTGGCCGTCGAGATCGGCGATCGCCGCCTCGGCATCGCCCTTGCGGCCCTGCTCGCGCACGAGGTCGGACTCGCTCTGCTGCAGCCGGGTCTCGGCGTCGCGTTGCGCATTGGCCACGCGTTCGGCCTCGGCACTGAGCGCATCGTGCGCGACCCGCAGGCGCTGGAGCGCGGCGGCCGCCGCAGCCTCGTCGTTGCGGAAGGGCGGCAGCTTGGTCGCGGCGTCGGCTTGCGCCGTGGTGGCAAGGCCGACCAGGCGGGTGAGGTCGGCCACTTCGGCCTCGGCTTCCTTCAGGCGTTGGCCCGCCTCCTCGAGCTCCTTGCCGGCCGCGGCCAGCCTGAGCGCCAGCACGGCCGCCTCGGCGCGACGAATATGGTCGGAGAGGTTGCGATAGCGGCTCGCCTGGCGCGCCTGGCGCTTCAGTCCCTTGTGCTGTTCCTCGAGCGCCACCAGCACGTCCTGCACCCGGGCGAGATTCTGCTCGGCGGCGCGCAGGCGTAGCTCAGCCTCGTGGCGGCGGGCATAGAGGCCGGTGATGCCGGCCGCCTCGTCGATGATCGAGCGGCGGTCCTCCGGCTTGGCGGCGATCAGGGCGCCGATGCGGCCCTGGCTCACCAGCGCCGTCGAGCGCGATCCGGTCGCGGAATCTGCAAACAGCGTCTGCACGTCGCGGGCACGGATCTCGCGGCCGTTGACGCTATAGGCCGAGCCCTGGCCGCGCTCGATGCGACGCGCCACGTCGAGCTGGTCGGCGTCGTTGACCATGGCCGGTGCGGTGCGTGTCTTGTTGTCCAGCGACAGCATCACCTCGGCGATATTGCGCGCCGGGCGCGTGCCGGCGCCGGCGAAGATCACGTCCTCCATCTCGGAGCCGCGCATCTGCTTGGCCGAGGTCTCGCCCATCACCCATTTCAGGGCCTCGACGAGGTTCGACTTGCCGCAGCCATTGGGCCCGACGATGCCGGTCAGGCCCGCCTCGATCGCGAGCTCCGTCGGATCGACGAAAGACTTGAAGCCGGTGAGCCGGAGCTTGTCGAACTGGACCATCTACCCCACGCCTGTCTTGTTACGCTGTTTACGCCGCCCTACTTGGCAAGCAGCTTGGTGAACACCCCGTCGAGCTCTTCGGCGGAGCGCGCGCCCTTGAACTGCTGGCCGTTGACGAAAAGGGTCGGCGTCGAATCGACACCGAGCTTCTTGCCGCCGAGCTGTTTGTTGAGGACCGTGTTGGACACCTTTTCGTTGGCGATGCATTCCTTGATGGTGCTCTCCGGCATGCCGGCGACCGCCATGAGTTTGGTGAGGTCCTGGACGGCGACCGCGGGATCCGACGTCGCCGCCCACTTGTCCTGGTTCGAAAAGATAAGGTCGACGATCGCGAAGTAGCGCTCCTTGCCCGAGCACTCCGCAAGCTGCGCGGCTTTCAGCGCCGCATCGTCGAGGGGGAAGTCGCGGTAGACGAGCTTGACCTTTCCGGTGTCGATCCACTTTCCCTTGAGCTTGGGCAGGACCTCAGTGTTGAAGTGCGCACAGTGCGGGCAGGTGAACGACGCGTACTCGACCAGCGTGATCGGCGCCTTGGGATCGCCCAGCACATGGTCGTCCGGCTGGACTGCAAGAATGGCGGACATTTCGGGGGTGGCCGCCACAGCCACCGGCCCGGGGCCGGAGGAAGGCGGGCGGGTCCCGAAATAGACGCCAGCCGCAATCGCAGCCACCGCCACAACGCCGGCGGCGACGATCAACATATTACGCATTTCGCGCCTTCCTCTCCACAACATCTTGGGGGCTAAGCCTGTGGGGCGTCAAACGTTTCCCAGTCCTAACGCGCCGCCTGAACCAGGATGGCATCCATGGCTTCGGCCGAGGCGGGTGCGCCGGCGAACCGGCCGTTGACGAAGACGGTCGGCGTGGCCTGCACGCCTAGCGCCTGTCCCGACTGCACATCGTCGATGACTTTGTCCAAAAGCTGGTCCTTGGCGTAGCAGCCCGATGCGTCGATCCCGTGCTTGGCCAGGACCTTGATCATTTCCTGGTTGGGATCGGGGGCGGTCAGCCATTCGACCTGCTCGCGGAACAGGATCTCGATCGTGTCGTAGAACTTCGCGGGCCCGACACACTCGGTGAGCTGGCTGGCATGGGTGGCGATCGAGTCGAACGGCCAATGGCGATAGACGAAGCAGGCGCGGCCCTTGTCGGTCCATTCGCTGCGAATGGTGGGCAGCACGGCTGCGCTGAAGTTGGCGCAGTGCGGGCAAGTCAGCGAGAAGTAGTCGATGATGACGATGGGCGCGCCCGGCTTGCCCAGCACATGGTCGCCGGGCCGCACGGCAAGCAGCTTCTGCTGCTCCTCAGTGAGCTGCGGTTGGGTGGGCTCCGTGGGCGCGGGCGGCGCCTCGGCCGCCTTCGGACCGGCCGATTGCGCCCCAGCCGGACGGATCAGCGTCGGCGCCAGCAGGCCCGCGATTGCTCCAGCGAGCACGCTGCGCCGGCTGGCGATGCGCATGCCGAGCCGCGCCAGAGCTGCCTTCAATTCGGGATCCTTTACCGCAGACACCCGCGCCCCGATGCGTGCAGCCGTTTCGGGATCACTCGCCGGCAGGCGCGGCGATGGACCCTGCGGACTGACGGAGGGCAGTGTTCCTTGCAGCAGCCGGATGTCCTCGATGAAGCGGTGCCCGAAGTAGGCGTTGACCCGCTCGACCAGCTGGCCGCTCATATGCTGGACCTCGAGGGCCGCCGAGCCTGCAACGCGCAAGCGCAGCGTGCGTGAGCCGGGCGTGCGGCTCGCCAGCAGGGCTTCCGGGCGAGTGAGGCGGGCGAGCTCGCCGCCCACGATCAGCGGCCAATCGGCGCGCAGGCGGGCGATCGAGGCGGCTCCCTTGGCGCCGGCCCGCTTGCCGCCACCCTTCTGGCCTCGCGCCAGTTCCGAAGACAGGCGCTGGGCGAGGCCGCCGATGGCGCGAAAGCCGTTTTCCCGCATGACCCTTTGACGCTCCAATCCCTATGGTAGGGCACGGTTTCTGACATGGCCATGACCCGCCCCGCGACGCATGCGACACGAGTGCTCGCCTGGTACGACCGGCACCGGCGGGCGCTGCCCTGGCGCGCACCGCCCGGCGAGCGCGGCGAGCCCTATCTCGTCTGGCTGAGCGAGATCATGCTGCAGCAGACGACGGTCGCGACCGTCGGCGACTATTTTCACCGCTTTGTGAAGCGCTGGCCGACCGTCGGGGCGCTGGCGGCGGCACCGCTCGACGAGGTGCTCTCGGCCTGGGCGGGACTCGGCTACTACGCACGGGCGCGCAACCTGCATGCCTGCGCCCGCGAGGTGAGCGAGCGCCATGGCGGCAAATTCCCCGAGAGCGAAGCTCAATTGTTGGAACTGCCCGGCATCGGCCGCTACACGGCGGCAGCCATTCGCGCCATCGCCTTCGACCAGACGGCGTCGGCCGTCGACGGCAATGTCGAACGGGTGATCGCCCGCCTGTTTGCGATCGACACACCACTGCCCGACGCCAAGATCGAGAGCGCCGAGCGCGCCGAGCAACTGGTGCCGCAGCAGCGCTCCGGCGACTACGCGCAGGCGATGATGGATCTCGGCGCCACGGTGTGCACGCCGCGCAAGCCCAGCTGCGTGATCTGTCCGCTGATCCAGGGCTGCAAGGCGCGCCAGCTCGGCATCGCCGAGCAGCTGCCCGGGCGTTCGCCCAAGGCCGACAAGCCGACCCGCCGCGGCCTTGCCTTCGTGCTGTCGAACAAGGAGGGCGCCATCCTGCTGCGCAAGAGGCCGGCCAAGGGTCTGCTGGGCGGCATGGACGAGGTGCCGTCGAGTCCCTGGCGCGAGGGCAAGCTATCGCTGACCGAGGCGATGAAGCAGGCGCCGGTGCCGGCCAAATGGACGGTGCTCGAGGGCGGCGTGCGCCATACCTTCACGCACTTTCATCTCGAGCTTAAGGTGGCGCGCGCCGTCGCCGCCACGACACGGCTGGCGCGCCTCGCGCCGGGCAGCGCCTGGGTGGCCCTCGACCGCATGACCGAGCGCGCGCTGCCGACGGTCATGCGCAAAGTCATCGCGCACGCGATGAAGGACTAGCGTGCCTCATGGGAGCGGTGCGGGCTCTCGGCGTTGATTACAACGCCTGCGCCCGCCGGCGCCTATGAAGGCGCCTTAGAGTCCTGCTCTCACCTGTTGGCGGAGATGATCGATCGGCCGGCGCGCGCCATCTTCCTCGAAATGCCAGAAGGTCCAGCCATTGCAGGCGGGCGCCCCCTGCACCGCGGCGCCGACCTGGTGGATCGAGCCGCGATGATCGCCGAGCCCGTTGCTGGCCGACAGGGTGCCGTCGGCGCGCACCCGCGCGCGATGCCGGCCGGTGGGATCGCTCAGCACGGTGCCGGGCTGCAATAGTCCCGCCTCGATCAGCACGCCGAAGGGAATGCGCGGCTCGGCGCGCTTGCCAGGCTTCAGCGTCACGTCCTCGGCTGCGAGCGACGTCACTTCTGCGATGCGCTTGCGCGCCAGCGCGGCATAGGTCGGATCGCGCTCGATGCCGATGTAGTGCCGGCCGAGCCGCCGCGCGACCGCGCCGGTCGTACCCGTGCCGAAAAAGGGATCGAGCACGGTGTCGCCGGGATTGGACGCCGCCATCAGGCAACGGAACAGGAGCGACTCGGGCTTCTGCGTCGGATGCGCCTTCTTGCCGTCGTCGCCCTTGAGGCGCTCGGCGCCGGTGCAGAGCGGCAACAGCCAGTCCGAGCGCATCTGGATGCCCTCGTTCAGCGCCTTCATGGCGTCGTAGTTGAAGGTGTAGCGCTTGGCCTTGCGCTCGCGCGCCGCCCAGATCAGCGTCTCGTGCGCGTTGGTGAAACGCTTGCCCTTGAAGTTCGGCATCGGGTTCGACTTGCGCCAGACGATGTCGTTCAAGAGCCAGTAGCCCTCGTCCTGCAGCGCCGCGCCGATCCTGAAGATGTTGTGGTAGCTGCCGATCACCCACAGCGTGCCCTCGGGCTTGAGCGCGCAGCGCGCCGCCTTGAGCCAGGCGCGGGTGAAGGAGTCGTAGCCGGAAAAATCCGCGAACTTGTCCCACTCGTCGTCGACCGCATCGACCTTGCTGTTGTCGGGACGCAGGAGCTCGCCGCCCAGTTGCAGGTTGTAGGGCGGGTCGGCGAACACCATGTCGACGGAAGCTTCCGGGAGCCCTCGCATCAGCTCGATGCAGTCGCCCACCAGCACGTGATCCAGCGCAGGCCCCAAATGATCCCCAGACATCGGTGGAAGATCAGTCATCCACCGAGTCCTGGTCAAGAAATTACAATTGATTCAATTGTTTACGGCATCGATCCACAAGATCGAGTGGTACTGCGCCAGTTTGAAAACAGGTTCTAGGGATAGGGGTCAAGGGTTCAGCAGTCCAAAAATCTGAGCGAACCAAAACCCAAGCATTCCGGTGCCAATTATCAACCCGGCCCAGCCCCCATACAGGTAATCCTGAAGCTTCGGAGAACGAACTATAAATGCCCCTATGCCAAGAAAAAGCAGACCGGTTGCTAGCGTAGTTATCGGGTCCTGAGGGCTCACGTCGTTCATGCCGCGAGCTTCTTGTACGGACCGCGCTTGGTCGGCGCAATCGGCTTACCGAACTCCGCAATCTCCTCCAGCGTCCAAACGTGATCGGTGACACCGGCCTCCATGGCGGGCGTCACGCGCAAGGTCTGGTGAATGCGGGCAAAGTTGTAGTGCATCAGATGCAGGGCCGATCGAGTCCACCCACTGACGGTGCATACCAGCGCTAGCTGAGCTCCTGCGCAACCGCCTTCCTGGTGGCCGTGCGATCGCCGACGCGGCGGCGATGATCGATCACGCGCGGGATCTGTTTCGCGTCGACGCCGTCCGCCTCCAGCCACTGCGCGAGCGTGAAGAGATAGGGATCGCAGATCGTGTAGCGCTCGCCCATCACCCACGGGCCCTGGAGCAATTTGTGCTCGATCAGTCCGTAGTTGGCGCCGACCGAAACTGGCACATGGCGCTGCATGGCGGCGATGGCGGCCGCGTCCTTGGCGTGGACCCAGCGCGGCCCGCGCATGCGATGGGAATGATTGATGTGCAGGCTGGAGCACAGATAGGCGTTGAAGGCCTGCACCTCGGCGAAGGCGAAGGGATCGTCCATCAAGGCAAGGTCGGGCCGCTGGAACTGCTGGGCCACGTAGACCAACATGGCCGGCGTCTCGGTGAGCACGCCGCGCTCGGTGACAAGCGCCGGCATGCGACCCTTGGGGTTGATCTTGAGGTACTCGGGCGAGCGCTGCTCGTTATGGGCGAAGTCGATGCGCTGGGTCGTGTACTTGGCGCCGACTTCCTCCAGCAGGATGTGCGTCGCGAGCGAGATCGTGTCCCGGGCGTAGTAGAGCGTGAGCATGGCTACAGCCTAGCCTTTGCGAGCGGCTAAAGCTCCCGATGCGATCTCGGGCGCGGCCTGAGAATTTCCGGGCCTACAGCCCGGGCAGGCGGGTGAACGGCGAGAAGCTCATGCGGTGATGCGGCGTCGGCCCCAGCCGCTCGATGGCCGCGAGATGTTCGTCGCTGGCATAGCCGCGGTTGGTCTCCCAGCCATAGCCGGGAAAGCTCTGCGCCAGCTCGGCCATCTGGCGATCGCGCGTCACCTTGGCGAAGATCGAGGCGGCGGCGATCGAGTAGGACTTGGCGTCGCCGCCGACGATGGTCTCGGCCTTGCAGCCGAGCCGGGGCGGCACTTGGTTGCCGTCGATCAGCACGAGGTCCGGCTTGGCAGCGAGCGCCTCGAGCGCGCGCCGCATGGCGATGAAGGTCGCCTGCAGGATGTTGAAGCGGTCGATCTCCAGCACCGTGGCCTCGCCGACCGCGTAGTGCACGATGCCCGAGGCGATCATGGCCTGGTAAGCTTCCTCGCGCTCCTCCAGCTCGAGCTTCTTGGAATCGTCGATCAGGCGCAGCAGTCTGCGTTTGGCTACGCTGCGATCGATCACCGCGACGGCCGCGACAACGGGGCCGGCGAGCGGACCGCGTCCGGCCTCGTCGATGCCGGCGATGCGGACCACGCCCTGGCTCTCGCTGCAGCGCACTTCGTGACGGAAGCTCGGCATGTCTCCTGATAACGCCTAGACTGCCGGACATGTCCCAAGGATCGTCCCCGGGAGTGGCCCTGGTGGCGCGCATCATCGCGCAGGACCCTGTGGGTATGGAACAGCTGCGTGCAGTGCGGGCGATCGGCCTCAGCGACTGGTGCGTTGCCGCGGGCTTCGTGCGCAACCGTGTGTGGGACCACCTGCACGGCATCGCGCCGGCCCGCCTACCGGTGGATATCGACGTGCTTTACTTCGACGCCACCGACCTTTCCAAGGACCGCGAGTACGAGTTCGAGGACCGCCTCGACGACCTGCTGCCCGGCCTGCCCTGGCAGGTGCGCAACCAGGAGCGCATGCACCTGCCCAAGGGATTGCCGCCGCACGACAGCACGGCCCACGCCATGACCTTCTGGCTGGAGACGGTGACGGCGGTCGGCGTGCGGCTGGAGGCCGACGATTCCATCACCGTGATCGCGCCGCTTGGCGTCGACGACCTGGTGAACCTCACCTGCCGGCCGACCGCCTTCGGCCGCACCCTGCGCGCCGACTACGAAGGCCGCATCGCGCAGAAGCGCTGGCGCGAGCTGTGGCCGCGCGTGCGTTTCGTCGACTAGAGTGGGATGACTTCAGGTGGAATCCCCCCTCGACTTTTGATGCAGGACCAAGCGCGCTGGGAGCGCGCCACTCCAGTGGCGCTCTTCTTGGCGCTTCAACACCCCATGAGCGCGACAGTGGGCGAAGGTTACTTCGCCCTAGTCGCGCGCTCCCAGCGCATCCCCTCTCGCATCAAGAGAGCCCCACCTCAAATCATCCCGCTCTAGCCGCCCATCTTCGGCCGCACCCGCAGCCAGGCTGGCCGCTCGACGTGCGGCTTCACGTAGGCCTCGAAGGCCGGTCGCTTCTCGATGACGTTGAACATCATGCCGAAATTGAGAAACGAGGTGGCGAAGACATCGGCGGCAGTGAAGTGGTCGGCCGCGATATAGCGCTTGCCGGTGACGGCCTTTTCCAGCGCGTCCATCGTGAGCTGGTAGGTGCCATAGCCAAAGCGACGCTGCTGCTCGGCGTCCGGATTCCAGCCGACGGACTTGTTGCTCATCGCGGGCTCGCCGCAACCGGCGATGAAGAACAGCCAGCGGTAATAGGCGCCGCGCTGACCTACCGGCGGCGCGAGCTTTGCCGCCGGGAAAGCATCGGCGAGATAGGAGAGGATGGCGCCGGTCTCGGTCACAACGGTGCCGCCGTGCTTCAGCGCCGGCACCTTGCCCATGGGATTGATGGCGAGGTAGTCGGGTGACTTCATCTCGGGCCCATAGGCTTTCACCTCGAGGCGATAGGGACAGCCGATCTCCTCCAGCATCCAGTGGGTCGTGAGACCACGCGATTGCGGGTTGGTGTAGAAGACGATCTCGTCGGCCATGGCTGTTCTCCCTACTAAGCCCAAACACTCAAAGCAATTTCATCTGGCGCGCGTCGCGCTTGGCGTCGACCAGCGCCGTGCGCGCCGATTCTGGCACGGCGAATCTTTCAACATCGAGACGGTAGCGGATACGGTTCAGTCCGAGCCGCTTGACGGCGGCGCCGAAGCGCGCCGCGAGCAACTGGGCGATAGGGCCCTCGCCCCGCATGCGCAGGCCGAACTCCGCCTGGTAGAGCGCGCCGCCGCGCATCTGGCGGATCAGCGACAGCACCCTCTCGGCGCGGTCCGGCCGGTGGGTGCGCAGCCACTCGTCGAACAGGTCCTTGATCTCGAGCGGCAGGCGCAGGACCGTGAAACCGGCCCGCGTCGCGCCGGCCTCGCTCGCCGCCTCGAGGATCGCCTCCATCTCGTGATCGTTCAGCCCCGGGATCATTGGCGCCGTCATGACGCCGGTCGGGATGCCGGCGGCCGACAGCGCGCGGATCGCCTCCAGCCTGCGATGCGGCGCCGAGGCGCGCGGCTCCATGGTGCGCGCCAGATCCTTGTCGAGCGTGGTCACCGACACGAAGCATTCGGCGAGATTGCGCCGCGCCATGTCGGAAAGGATGTCGATGTCGCGCGTGATCAGGTGGCCCTTGGTGACGATGCCGACCGGATTGTTGAAGTCGGAGAGCACCCGCAGGATCTGGCGCGTGATCTTCAGCTCGCGCTCGACCGGCTGGTAGGGATCGGTGTTGGTGCCCATGGCGACCACGTCGCAGCGGTATTTGGGCGCCGCCAGTTCGGCCTCGAGCAGCTTGGCGGCATCGGGCTTGAACAGGATCTTGGTCTCGAAGTCGAGGCCGGGCGACAGGCCGAGATAGGCGTGCGTCGGCCGCGCGAAGCAGTAGATGCAGCCATGCTCGCAGCCGCGATAGGGATTGATCGAGCGGTCGAAGGGAATATCGGGCGAGGTGTTGCGCGCGAGGACGGTGCGCGTGGCGTCGCGCGTCAGTGTCGTGCGCAGCGGCGGCAGGTCGTCCGCGATGTCCCAGCCGTCGGTGGTGCGGATCTTCTTCTCGTCGTCGTAGCGGCTCGACTCGTTCGAAAGCGCGCCGCGGCCATGGTGCTGCGGTTGGGGCACGGCATCGTCGGGATAGAGCGCTTCGCCGACCTTTTTCATGGCGCATTGACTCTTAGAACAAAACAGGAACGAGTCAAGACGCCAGCAATAGTGGCCTCAGCCCGTCGCCCTCACCCACTCCTTGGGATTTTGCCTTCGTTCAGGCGCGGCATCAGCTCGGCGAAGTTGCAGGGCTGGAAACGGATGTCGAGCTGGTAACGCAGGATGTCGTCCCAGCCGTCCTTGCAGGCGCCGGTCGAGCCGGGCAGCGCGAATATATAAGTGCCGCCCGCGACGCCCGCGGTGGCGCGGCTCTGCATGGTCGAGGTGCCGATCTTCTGGAAACTGATCCAGCGGAAGGTCTCGCCGAAGCCCTCGATCTTCTTCTCGAACAGCCCTTCCAGCGCCTCGGGCGTGACGTCGCGGCCGGTGACGCCGGTGCCGCCGGTGCTGATCACGACCTCGATGCGCGGATCGGCGATCCATTTCTTCACCTGGGCGCGGATCTTGTCGACGTCGTCGGTGACGATGGCGCGGTCGAGCAGCAGATGGCCGTCGCGCTTGATGCGCTCGACCAGGGTGTCGCCCGATTTGTCCGTCTCGAGCGTACGGGTATCCGACACGGTCAGCACGGCGATGTTCACCGGCTTGAAGGTCTTGCTCTCATCAATTTTGTTCATGCTGCGATCATAGCGCGCGGGGCTTGTCGCCGCGAGATCGCGATGCCAGATGACGCAGCATGACCGACTGGAAGCACGACGGCGTGCGGGTGATCCCTGCCGGCTCCCTCGACAGCAACACCGCCCAGACTCCCGGCATGAACCGTGCCGCGGCGATCAACTTCGCGCGAGTCGGCGCCCAGAAGCTATGGGCCGGCACGGTCACTATCCATGCCCACGCCAAGACCGGCGCGCATCACCACGGCCACCTCGAGAGCGTGATCTACGTCGTGAAGGGCCGCGCCCGCATGCGCTGGGGCGACAGGCTGCAATTCACTGCCGAGGCCGGGCCCGGCGACTTCATCTATGTGCCGCCCTACGTGCCGCACCAGGAGATCAACGCCTCGGACACCGAGCCGCTGGAGTGCGTGCTGGTGCGCTCCGACAACGAGGCCGTCGCGATCAACATCGACATCGAGCCGGTCGAGAAGCCGGAGACGGTGTACTGGGTCGACCCGACGCATCCACATCCTCACAAGCATTAGCGCCTTGCGCTAATGCTTGTGAGGATGGGCAGGCGGCAGGGCTTGTAATCAAGCCCGAGAGCCCGCGCCTCTCAGAACAAATCCAGGTATCCCAACGCGGTGTCTTTTCTTCACCGTGCGGGCTATCGCGCATGTGAATGCGCTTTCGCCCGCCCAGCGCTAACGCTGCGTGTTAGCGCTGTGCCTGCCGACCGCTGGCTGACGGCTGGCCGTCGAGCGCGGAGTAGGTCGGCCATTCGTGGGCGGCGATCTGGTCGAGCGACGGCGTCGGCTGGCCGAGCCGGATCTGGTACATCCAGTAGTTGGCCAGCACGCGCTGCACGAAATCGCGCGTCTCGGTGAGTGGGATCGATGCGACGTAGAGCAAGGGATCGGCCGAGGCGTTGAGCGTGTTGTCCCAGCGGATGACGTTGCCCGGCCCGCCGTTGTAGGCCGCTGCCGTGCGCACCAGGTTGTTGTCGACGTCGCCCAGTAGCGAGACGATATAGGCTTGGCCGAGCGACATGTTGATCGCGGGATCGTAGGGATCGCCGCCGGCCGCCTCGGGCGCGAACTTGTGGGCGACGATCTGCGCGGTGCGTGGCATCAGCTGCAACAGGCCCATGGCGCCG
>JBPYDO010000012.1:0-20217 GCA_051985755.1 Reyranella sp.
CGATCGGCCAGCGCATGCGCCCCGATCCCGCCGAGCGAGCCGCGCTCAGGATCGTGCGCGAGACGGACGGGGGCCTGGTCCTGCGCGGCAAGATCGGCATGCACACCAGCCCCGCCTATGCCGAGGACGTCTATGTCGGCGCCCATTGCGGCGTCGACTACGACAAGCATCGCGCGACCTTCATGGTGCCGGTGAACGCGGCCGGAGTCACCGTGATCTGCCGCCGGCCCTCGACGCGCGATCCCGATCCTTTCGTGGCGCCGCTCAGCAACCGCTTCGACGAGTTGGATGGCCAGATGTGGCTCGACAACGTGCACATTCCCTGGGAGCGCATCTTCCTGGTCGATCCGTCGCCCGACGACGTGGCGCGCTGGCTGTTCTGGCACCAGCTCTACTGCTGGCTTGCCAAGGCGGAGTTCACCTTGGGACTGGGGCTCGCCTCGGCGCATGCCATGGGGCTCGCCTCGCACGACGTCACCATCGACTATCTCCTGGACCTGATGACTGACGTGCAGACCGTGCGCAGCTGCCAGGTCGCGGCCGAGCGCGATCCACAGTTCACCGCGGCCGGCTACTGCTTCCCCAACGTCTGCCATCTCGCAGCTGGCAGCATGGCCATGCTGAAGGCGCGGCCGCGCATGAGCGAGATCATGCGCATCATCCCGGGCTCGTCGCTGGTCGTGGCGCCGACCGCGCGCGATCTCGCCGATCCCGAAGTGGCAGCCGGCCTCGAGGAATCGTTCTCCGGCGGCGGCTACAGCGCGCGGCAGCGGGCGGCGCTCCTGCAGATGGCCTGGGATCACGTGTCGTCAGCGCTGGAAGCGCGCGAATCGGCCTTCGAGCTGCATGCCAATGGCGGCATGCAGGCCTGGCGTGGCCGGCTGCGCCGCGGCTTCAGCGACTACAATGATCTCGCCAACGGTGTCTTGAAGGCGCTCGGCATCGCCATGCCGGCGATCGACCTCACTTCCATCCGCGCCGCGCCGCTAGCGCAGCTCCGGCCGGTCGCCACGCGCTGAGAGATCATTCGCGGCGAATTGACGGGCCGCGATGCGCCACCTAGCCTCGCCGGTAGCGGCGGGGGAGAGCGATCATGAGCGATGCCAAGGTTGCGGCCGCGAAGCGTCGGTGGTCATGGCTGTTGTGGTGGCAGATCGACCCGACGGAGCTCGACCAACAGGTCGACCAGTACGGGTCGCTCAGCCTCTTCAAGTCAATGCGCGGCATCTCGGTCTGCTGCCTTCTGTTCAGCCTGGCACTGACTGCGCTTTTGATCGCGACAGGCGTCGCCGACCGCTGGGCCCTTGTCGATCTGGTGATCTTCGCGGTGCTCGCCGTCTTCATCTACTTCGGCCATCGCTGGGCCATGGCGGTCGCGATGACCCTGTGGACCGTGGAGAAGCTGGTGTCGATCGCGGATGGCCTTGGCGGCGGAAACCCTGGCACCCTGGTTGGCCAGGTGCTGTGGTGGTGCATCTTCATGCATGCCTTCTATTTCGCCTTCCGCGTCGAGCAGGAGAGGCGGCGGCGCGCAAGCCTCGCGACGACGTTCTAGCTGTGGGCAGCGCGGAAGCGCATCGGCAGGCTGGAAAGGCCGCGCAGGGTGTTGTTGTAGCGGCGCTTCGGTTCACCCGCGATCTCGATCGCGCCCACCTTGCGCGCCAGGGCCTCGAGCACGACCTCGCCCTCGAGCCGGGCCAGCATCTGGCCGACGCACATATGAATGCCGGCGCCGAAGCCGACATGGCCCACCGTCTTGCGCCTGATGTCGTACTGCTCGGGATTCTGCCACTGGCGCGGATCGCGGTTGGCGGCGCCGAGGAACATCAGCACTTTCTCGCCTTCGGCGATATCGACAGCGCCGATGCGCACGTCGCGCGTGGTGGTGCGAAAGAAGGTCTGGACCGGAGATTCGAAGCGCACGGCCTCCTCGAAGGCGGCGCGCGCCAGCGACGGATCGGCGCGCAGGTGCTGCCACTGCTCGGGGAAGCGCGCCAGGCAATAGAGCGCGGCACCCAGCCCGTTGACCGTGGTGTCGACACCCGCCGTCAGCAATGAGCGCACGATCAGCGGCGCTTCCTCCGCCGTTATCTCTCCGGTGTCGACCGCGGCATGGATCTCGGCGCCGAAGCCGTGCGGGGCCAGCGCATCGCGCTGCATCTGCTTGCCGAGCCACGCGAGCACGGGCGCGGCGTTCTCCACCGCCTTGTCGAAGAAGCTGTTCCTGGGCCCGAACGAGTTGAACACCATGTTGCCGTAGGGCAGCAGGAAGTGGCGGTTTTCCCTCGGCATGCCGAGCGCATCGGGGAACACCGACAAGGGATAGGCCTCGGCAAGATCGGCTATGGCGTCGAAGCTGTCGCGCTCGAGCAGACGGTCGATGATCTCATCGGCCGCATGAGCGAATTTCTCCTGCAGCGCCTTCATGGCGGCCGGCGCCAGCACGCGGTTCAGCACCGAGCGCGCCCGGCCATGGATCGGCGGATCGACCTCCAGCACGATACTGCGCGGACGCCACGGCGTTTCCTTGGCGAAGTCGCTGAGACCGACGCCGCGCCCGGAGCAGAACGTCCGCCAGTCGAACAGCATGGCGCGCACATGCTCGAAGCGCGACACCGCCCAGACCTTGTAGCGGCTGAGCCAGACCGCATCGCCGGCCTCGCGCAGCTTTTCCTGCGCCGGGTAGGGATCGTCGAAGTACTCCTGAGAGAAAGGATCGAGGTCGGAAACCGCGGCGGAGGAGCCGGGCTGCCCCGGGATGGGATGACGCGGTGGGCTCTCGGGTGCTGCGCTCTCCATAGGCGCCTCCACGCCCGGCTTTCCTTCAGCGCCGGTTGTCCTGTTTCGCCGATAGCCGGATCAGGACCGTGCGGAAGATGAACGCCACCGCGACCACGATGGCGGCGAGCCACAGCACTTCCAGCGATCCGTTGCCGCCGTCCGGCGACAGGCCAAACCATCTCTCGATGAAGTCCATGATCTCTCCCGCCCACACAGAATCGGATTCAGTTTAACCCACATCCCGGTTCTGCTGTACAGCCTCGTCTTGTTGCCTTGTCCCGTCCACCTGACCTACGGTCGGAGCGCGACGACAAGGAAAGGATCGGCACTCTTTCGCTATGGCCCGCAAGACCCGTATGCCCGCACTTCCGGGCTTCGATGCCCTGAGGTGGCGATGCATCGGTCCCTCTCGCGGTGGCCGTGTCGTCGCCGTCTCGGGCGATCCCGTGAACAAGATGGTGTTCTATTTCGGCGCCTGCGCCGGAGGCATCTGGAAGACCGAGGATGGCGGCGTGTTCTGGCGCTGCGTCTCGGACGGCTACATGGGCAGCTCGGCCGTCGGCTCGATCGCGGTGGCGCCGTCGGATCCCAACGTGATCTACGCCGGCACCGGCGAGACGGCGATCCGGCTCGACGTCAGCTACGGCGACGGCCTTTACAAATCGAGCGATGCGGGCCGCAGCTGGAGCAATGTCGGCCTGAAGAACAGCAAGTTCATCGGCCGCATCTGCATCCATCCGACCAACCCCGACCTGGTCTATGCCGCGGTGCTGGGCGACGTGTTCGGCCCCAACCGCGAGCGCGGCGTCTATCGCTCGAAGGACGGCGGCAAGAGCTGGCAGCAGATCCTGCATCGCAGCGATGTCGCGGGCGCGATCGACCTCACGATGGACCGCGGCAATCCGCGGCTGCTGTTCGCGTCGATCTGGGAGGCGCGGCGCAATTTCTGGAACATATCGAGCGGCGGCCCGGGCAGCGGGCTGTTCCGCAGCACCGACGGTGGCGACAGCTGGGAAGAGATCACCAACAAGCCCGGCCTGCCGTCCGGCCTGTTGGGCAAGATCGGCGTGTCGATCTCGCCGGCCCGCGCCGGCCGCGCCTGGGCGCTGGTCGAGGCCGAAGGCGACAAGACCGGCCTGTACCGCTCCGACGACTACGGCATGCGCTGGACCATGGTGTCGCCCAACCGCGACCTGATGCACCGGCCCTGGTACTACACGCACGTCTTCGCTGACCCGCAGCACGCCGACACGGTCTATGTGACCAACCTGCAGATGTACAAGTCGACCGACGGCGGGACGACGTTCAACGAAATCACGACGCGGCACGGCGACAACCACGACCTCTGGATCGACCCCAACGACAACACGCGCATGATCGAGGGCAACGACGGCGGCGCCCACGTTTCGCTCAACGGCGGCGCCTCGTGGTCGACGATCTACAACCAGAAGACCGCGCAATTCTACCGCCTCGACATCGACAACCAGTATCCCTACCGCGTCTACGGCACGCAGCAGGACAACACCTCGATCTCGGTGCCGAGCGCGTCGGAATGGGGCGTGATCACACTCGCCGACTGCTCCTATCCCGGCACCGGCGAATCGGGCTTCATCGCCGTCGACCCGCGCGACCATAACGTGGTCTATGTCGGCGCCGTCGGCTCGAGCCCCGGCGGCGCCGGCGCGCTGCAGCGCTACGACCACCGCACGCGCCAGATCCAGCTCGTCAATGTGTGGCCGGAGGAATCGACGGGCATCGCGCCCAAGGACCTCAAGTACCGCTTCGCCTGGACCTATCCGATCGTGTTCTCGCCGCACGATGCGGGCACGCTCTATGTCGGCGGAAACTGCGTGTTCCGCAGCCGCGACGAGGGCATGAGCTGGCAGTGCATCTCGCCCGACCTGAGCCTCAACGATCGCGCCCGCCAGGGCGCCTCGGGCGGGCCGATCACCCGCGAAAGCGCCGGAGCGGAGGTGCACGCGACCTGCGCCTGCGTCGCGGAATCACCGCATCGGCCGGGCGAGATCTGGGCCTCGACCGATGACGGGCTGGTGCAGGTCACGCGCGACGACGGCAAGCACTGGAAGGACGTGACGCCCGGCGGTATGCCGAAGCTTGCCTATGTCGGCTGCGTCGAAGTTTCCGCGCACGATCCCGACACGGTCTACGTGGCGGCGACGCGCTACAAGCTCGCCGACTACAAGCCCTACCTCTTCAAGACCACCAACGGCGGGAAGAGCTGGACGTCGATCAACGGCGACTTGCCCCGCGGCGAGATCAGCCGCGTCGTGCGCGCCGATCCGGTCGCCAAGGGGCTGCTGTTCGTCGGCACCGAGACCGGCATCCATTTCAGCCTCGACGACGGGCGGCACTGGACGCGCATGACCGGCCTGCCCAACGTGCCGGTCTACGACCTGAAGCTCAAGGACAGCGACCTGGTGGCGGCGACGCACGGCCGCTCGTTCTGGATCATGGACGACGTGTCGGCGCTGCGCGGCCTCGCCTCGGACAAAAGGGCGAACGGCAAGCGCGCGACCCGGCTTTTCGCGCCGCGCACCACCGTCCGCACCAAGCTGCACTGGAGCGCAGGCACCCAGGTGCGCCAGGGCATCACCTATGCCCCGGCCTTCGGCATCGACGGCAGCACGGCGATGGTCGAGCGGCCCGACGGCACGCGGGTGCGCGAGCATCTCGATGTCGGCGAGAACCCGCCCAATGGCGCCATCGTCTGGTACTGGCTGGGCGAGGCGCCGCAAGGGCCGGTGACGCTCACCTTCCGCGATTCGCGTGGCCGCAAGATCATCGCGCTGGCGAGCAACGACGAGGCGCTGCCGCCGGCGCGCCGGCCAAGCGCCAAGACGGGGCTCAACCGCTATGTCTGGGACCTCAAGCATGCCGGCCCGACCAAGCTCGACTACGATCTCGCGCCGCCCCGGCCCAAGCCGCTGGTGCCTGATCCCGACAATCCGCCCGGCCCCACGGTCGTGCCCGGCAGCTACGGCGTCGACCTTTCCGTCGGCGGCAAGACGCAGTCGGCCAAATTCGCCCTGATCAAGGACCCCCGGCTGCCGACCACGGCCGCCGAGTACGAGGCGCAGTTCGCGCTGCACCGGGACATCGTGGCCTCGCTCTCCAAGCTCAAGAAGGCGGTCAATCAGCTGCGTCTCACCAAGCGGCAGCTCAGCGAGGTGGCCGAGCGCACCGGGACGTCGAACCGTGCGCTGAAGAACAGCGCCAAGTCGATCGTCGACAAGCTGTCGGCCATCGAGCGCATCATGGTCGATCCCCAGCGCAAGTCGGTGCGCGACGTGCTGCGCAACCCGGCCGGCCTCAACGACACGCTGATGGACATGGTCGCCATGGCGACCACCGCCGACCGCCCGCCGACCAAGCAGACAGCCGAGGTCTCGCACGAGATCATGGCCAAGGTCGACAGCGAAGTCGCCAAGTTCGAGAAGCTGGTGGCGAGCGACATCGCCAAGCTCAACGCCCAGCTCGCCCAGGCCCGCATCAAGTACGTGGCGGGCGCGTAGGAGGCGCTCCCACTAGTTCAGCCGCGCCGCCTCGGCCATCACCTCGATGGCCTCGAGCTGGTGCGAGCGCACGCTCAGTGTGTCGGCGCCGCTGTCTTCCCAGGGCCGGTAGCGCTCTTTGATGCGCGCCGCCGGGCCGACCAGGGATCGGTCATCGACCCATTCGTCGGGCACGGCGGCCGTCGCCTCTTCCTTCCGGCCGGCGAGATAGAGTTCCTGAATGCGCTTGGCGGCTTCGCCGAAGCCGCGGCGCACCATCAGGTCGTTGTGGAAGTTCTTGGTGCGGTGGCCCATGCCGCCGACATAGAGCGCGACTTCGGGCTTCATCCGCTGCAAGGCCGCCTTGACGTCGTTGTTCACTTCGACATGCACCGAAGCATTGATCGCGAAATCCTTGAGACTTTTGCCGTTGCCGGCACGCTTGAAGCCTTCCTCGAGCCAGGGGCGGTATTCGGCCATCGAGCCGGGCAGGAAGCCGAGCGGCAGCCAGCCGTCGGCGATCTCGGCGGTGAGCTTGACCGTCGTTTCGTTCGAGGTCGCGAGATAGATCGGGATGTCGGGATTCATATGCAGGATGGATTTCAATGGCTTGCCCAAGCCCGTGGCGCCCGGTCCGGTGTAGGGCAGCGAGATCTCGCGGCCCTCGTGGGAGACCGGCCCCTCGCGGCGGAAGATCTTGCGCATGATCGCCACGTAGTCGCGCATCCGCCAATAGGGCTTGCCCCAGGGCTGGCCATACCAGCCTTCGACGATCTGCGGCCCCGAGACGCCCAAACCGGCGATGAAGCGGCCGCCGCCCGCCATGGCGTCGACCGTCGCGGCGCACATCGCGGCATTGGCCGGCGTGCGGGCGGCAAGTTGCATGATGCCGGTGCCGAGCTTGATGCGTTTGGTGAGCCCGGCGAGGTAGGCGAGCGGCGTCACCGCGTCCGAGCCGTAGGCCTCCGCCGTCCATACCGAGTCGTAGCCCAGCTCCTCGGCGCGCTGCACCAGCTTCACCGGCACGTCCATGTGGGCGCGCGAATAGCCGATCGACAGGCCAAGCTTCATGGCTATTTCCTCCGCTTCGTGTTCCTCTCCCCCGCCAGGGGGAGAGGCGAGGAGATGGGGCTTCGACAGCTCGTGCAACCCCCTCTCCTGACCTCTCCCCCTAGCGGGGGAGAGGAAGGTTGGAAAGCCGGAATTACTTGCGACGTAATCGACCCGCGCCCCCCATGCCGATCTACTGCGCGAAAGAGGCGAGGAGGCAAGGCGATGGGCGTTCTGGACGGCAAGGTTACGATCGTCACCGGCGGCACGAGCGGCATTGGTGCCGCCACGGCGGCGCTGTTCGCCCGGGAAGGGGCAAGCGTGGTCATTGCCGGACGCCGCCGCGAACCGGGCGAACGGCTGGCGCAGCGTCTGGGCGATCGGGCGCTCTTCGTTCAGACAGATGTCACGGTCGAAGCCGATGTGAAGGCCATGGTCGAGGCCGCGGTGCAGAAATTTCGCCGGCTCGATTGCCTGGTGAACAATGCCGGCAGCGGCTCGCAGTTCGCTACCATCGACGAGATCGATCTCGCCAGGTTCGACGCGACGATGGCGGTGCACGTCCATGGCGTGATGGCCGGCATGAAATACGCCACGCGCGTCATGATCCCGCAGAAGAGCGGCAGCATCGTCAATGTCGCCAGCGTCAACGGCGTGCGCGCCGGATTGGGCGGCCTCTACTATTCCATCGCCAAGGCCGCCGCCATCCATGCGACGCACTGTGCCGCGGTGGAGCTCGGCGAGAAGGGCATCCGCGTCAATACCATCTCGCCCGGCCCGATCGTCACCGGCATCTTCGGCAAGGGGATGGGCCTCGACCCCGGCGATGCCGACTCCAATCCCGACTATGCCGAGGCGGCGATCGGCGCCGTGCTGCCGAACTGGCAGGCGCTGCAGACCGTGGGGCGGGCCGACGATATCGCGCAGGCAGCGCTCTTCCTGGCGAGCGACGCTTCGCGGATGGTGACCGGCCAGAACCTGATCGTGGATGGCGGCATCACCGCCGGCTGGCCGGTCGCCGCGGTGCGCCAGGACATGACGAAGTTTCGCGCCGCCTTCCAGGCCCAGCGTACCGCCGCGGCGTGAGCAATGCCTCTCGCTGCCGCTGCTTCTTTCGACTACCGTAGGTAGCCATGACGAGACCCGTCCTCTACGAAAGCCCGCAGCTGAAAGCCCGTGAGGGCGAGACCATCGTCACCAGCACCTGCGGCCACAATTGCGGCGGCCGCTGCGTGGTGAACGCGCATGTGAAGGACGACCGGATCGTAAAGATCTCGACCGATCCCCGGCCGTGGAACCCCGAGCATCCGCCGCTCGCGGCCTGCGCGCGCGGGGTCGGGCAGATCGAACGCACCTATCATCCCGACCGGCTGAAATATCCGCTGCGCCGCAGCGGCCCGCGCGGCTCGGGCCAGTTCGAGCGCATCTCGTGGGACGAGGCGCTCGACGAAGTGGCGCGCCAGCTCCTGCGCGTGCGCGAGAACTACGGCAACGCCGCCATTCTCGATCTCGGCCGCTCGGGCAGCCTTTCGATGCTGCACGGCTGGAGCGCGGCCAAGCGCTTTCTCTACAGGTTCGGCGGCTGCACCGACCTCTGGTCGAACCTGTCGGCCGAGGCGGAGATCTTCTCTCTGCGCATGACCTACGGCAGCGAGGCGCTGAGCAAGATCTCGGGCCGCGAGCCCACCGACTACGTCAACTCCAAGCTGATCGTGATGTGGGGCTGGAGCCCGCTCGACGGCACCTTCGGCACCGCGACGCCGCAGTTCCTGAAGCACGCCAAGCAGCAGGGAACGCGCATCATCTGCGTCGACCCGCGGCGCACCCGCTCCAGCGTGGTGCTGGCCGACGAGCACATCTTCATCAAGCCATCGACCGACGCCGCGGCCCTGATCGCCATGGCTTATGTGATCGTGACGGAAGGCCTGCACGACAGGGCCTACTGCGACCGCTACGTGCTGGGGCTCGACGAGGCGCACCTGCCCGAGAGCGCGCCCGCGGGATCCTCCTACGAGTCCTATCTGCGCGGCCACGCCGACGGCATTGCCAAGACTCCCGAATGGGCGGCGGCGATCACCGGCATTTCGGCCGACACGATCCGCCGGCTGGCGGTCGAGATCGCCACCACCAAGCCGACCGCCCTGCATGGCGGCTACGCGCCCGGCCGCACAGCCTTCGGCGAGCAATACCATCGCGCGCTTTATGCCTTGGCGGCGATGACCGGCAATGTCGGCGTGCCGGGCGGCAATTCCGGCGGCAGCAACGGCGCCACCGGGGCCAGTGGCATCAAGAGCCTGCCGACCGGCACCAATCCGACGGGCGCCCGTGTGTCGTCGCCGCTGCTGGCCGACCTCCTGGCGCGCGGCAAGGCGGGCGGCTATCCGGCCGACATCAAGCTGATCTACGCAGCGGGCGGCAATCTCTTTAACCAGTGTCCCAACACCAACAAGATGGTCGAGGCGCTGGGCGGCGTCGAATTCTTCGTCGGCCAGGATCATTTCCTGACGCCCACGGTGCGCTACGCCGACATCGTGCTGCCGGCCACCACCTTCTGGGAGCGCAACGACGTGCACACGCCGTGGGCCGGCGCGCTGCACTACGCGATCTTCATGAAGCAGGCGATCCGGCCGATGTACGAATGCCGCAACGACATCGACATCTTCGCCGATCTCGCGGCCCGCGTCGGCGTCGAGGGCTACAACGACAAGAGCGAGATGGAATGGCTGCGCGACCTCACCAAGGACGCGGTCGACGATTTCGAGGCCTTTGCCGCCCAAGGCGTGGCGCGCTTCGCGCCGCCTGAGGATGCGGTGGCCTTCGCGCGTCAGATCCGCGATCCCGACAAGCACAAGTTCTCGACGCCCTCGGGCAGGATCGAGATCTATTCGATGGCGCTCGCGGCCAAGCCCGATCCGTACGGGCTCGGCCGCATCCCGGCGATCCCGACCTGGATCCCGCCAGTCGATCCCAATTCGCCCTATCCCTTGCTGATGTGCTGCGCCAAGTCGCGGGCCCGCACGCACTCGGTGCACGGCAACCAGCCGCTGCTGGCGCGGGTCGATCGCGACGATGTCTGGATGAACCCGGCCGACGCGGCGCGGCGCGGCATCGCCGACGGCGACCTGGTGCGCATCTTCAACGGGCGCGGCGAGACGCGTCTCAAGGTGCGCGTCACCGATCGCGTCCTCGAGGGCGTCGTGGCGGTGAAGGAAGGCGCGTGGTTCACGCCCAATTCCGACGGCGCCGATCGCGGCGGCTCGGCCAACGTGCTCACCGCCGACCGCTCCGCTCCGTGCGGCGCCACCACCTACAACACCAACCAGGTCGAAGTCGCCAGCGTCAATTCGCTGGGCGGCTGAACTCTGATGCAGGGCGAGGTGCGCTGGGGGCGCGCCACTCCAGTGGCGCGATCTTCTCTGCGATCAACGAAGACGCGCGACTGGAGTCGCGCGCCCCCAGCACGTCGCCTCCTTCATCGACCGCTACGACTCGCCGGAGTTAGTCCCGGCGGAACTCGTACTGAAAGTTCAGGCGATCGCGGCAGAGGGCCAGCGTGTTGCTTTGCCGGCGGCAGGAAAGGGAATTCACCGGCCCGTTCCACATCGTGTAGGACGGCGTACACTTCACGACCGGTTGCCGTGTGGCGAGCGTGCCGTCGTTGCCGAAGGCGGCGGTGATCGGCGCCGTGCAGCGCACGGTGCCGGCGCTCGGGCAGATGCTGGTCGTCTCGCGCTGCCCCGTGCCGTTGGCGCCGAAGCAGATGCGGCCAGCCTTGACGGTGCAGAGCTCGGATCGGCCGCCGGGTCTCGTCATGGTGCTTTCGGTGTCGCGCCCGAGCCGCCAGCAGCCCTGCAGCAGACTGAGATCCTTGTTGGCCCAGCGATCGGCCGGCAAGGGCGCCGGCGGCGGTGGTGGCGGCGGTGGCTTCGCCGCCTCGACGGGCTTGCAGGCGGCGAGCTTGCCCTTGAGCTCGGCCTCGAGTCTCGCGTGCTCGTCGGCGAGCGTTTTGCCGTCCGCCGCAACCTGCTCGAGCGCCGCCTTCAGCAGCGGCGTCGGATCGGTTGGCGGCTTAGGCGCGGGCGGCGCCGGCGTTTCCAGTGCGGCGACGTTCAGTGTGCCGTCGACCGGCGCGCAGGCGCGCAGCAGCCACGAGGCGATCAGAACCAGCAGCGCCAGCAGCAACCCGAACAACAGCGCGCCCAGCCAGTGCGGCCAGCCGAGCCGTTCCGAGGCGGTGCTTGGGGCAGCCATCGCGGCTGCCCAGTATCACCGCCACTGTGGCGAATTGCGGCAAGCTGGCGGCATCCAAGGGCGAAATCCGCGCGATCGATCTCAAGTCAATCGTGCGGACTTCGCCCGAGTGAGCCACCCCGATACCGCCAAGGCTGTGGCGGCGACGGCCACGATGACGGTGGCGAGCACGTTGATCTCCGGGTCGACGCCCAGGCGCACGCTGGAATAGACCAGCATCGGCAGGGTCTGTGACTGCGCCCCGGCCACGAACTGGGTCATGATCAAATCGTCGAGAGAAAGCGTGAAGGCGAGCAGCCAGCCCGAGCCCAGGGCCGGCAGGATCAGCGGCAGGGTGACGGTGCGGAAGGTCGCCCAGGGCGTGGCGCCAAGATCCATCGCCGCCTCCTCGAGCGAGCGGTCGAAATCGGCAAGGCGGGCCTGGATCACCACGGCCACGAAGGCGAGCGAGAAGGTGACGTGGCCCGCCACGATGGTCAGGAAGCCGCGCGCAGGCCCGCCCAGCAGCCAGTCGCTGCCGACGAACAACAGCAGCATGGAGATGCCCATCACCACCTCGGGCATCACCATGGGCGCGATCACCAGGCTCGCGAACAGCGTGCGGCCCCAGAAGCGCGGCACGCGCGCCAGCGCATAGCCGGCGGCGAGGCCGAGGAGAGCGGAGAGCGAAGCGCTGACGATCGCGATGCGGAGCGACAGCCAGGCGGCCGAAAGCATCGCCTCGTTGTGCAGGAGGGCGGCCCACCAGTGCAGCGAGAAGCCGGCCCACACCGTGACCAGGCGCGAGGCGTTGAAGGAGTAGACGATCACCAGCACGATCGGCAGGTAGAGAAAGGCATAGCCGAAGCAGAGCACGCCCGGCGCCAGACGAGCGCTGCGGCTCACAGCTGGCGCTCCAGACTCTTCGCCTGCTGGCGCTGGAACAGGGCGATCGGCCCGACCAGCAGCACCAGGAGGCAGATCGCCACGGCCGACGCGATTGGCCAGTCGGCGTTGGTGAAGAACTCGTCCCACAGCACCTTGCCGATCATCAGGGTCCGCGTGCCGCCGAGAAGATCGGGGATCACGAACTCGCCGACCGCCGGGATGAAGACCAGCAGGCAGCCGGCGACGATGCCGGGCAGCGACAGCGGCAGGGTGACGGTGAGGAAGGCCGCGGTCGGCCGCGCGCCCAGGTCGGCGGCGGCCTCGAGCAGGCCCCAGTCGAGCTTCTCGAGCATGGCGTAGAGCGGCAGCACCATGAACGGCAGGTAGGCGTAGACGATGCCGAGATGCACCGCCCATTCGGTGCCCAGGAGCGTGCCGGGATGCGCCGCGATGCCGCTCCAGCGCAGGAACTGGTTCAGGATGCCGTGCTCGGCTAACAGACCCATCCAGGCATAGACGCGGATCAGGAACGAGGTCCAGAACGGCAGCACCACCAGCATCAGCAGCAGCGGCCGGCGCGGGGCCCGCGCGCGGGCGATGGCGTAGGCCATGGGATAGCCGAGCACCAGGGTGACCAGGGTCGAGGTGGCGGCGATGCGCAGCGAGGAGAGCCAGGCCGCGACGTAAAGATCGTCGCTGAACAGCAGCTTGAAGTTGTCGGCGCTCAGCCCCAGCGCGATCGGCGGCGCAGCATCCGGCGCATTGGTGCCGAAGGCGATCACCAGCACCAGCGCGAACGGCAGCAGGAAGAAGACCGCAAGCCAGACGAACGGCAGGGCGATGACGGCGCGCATGGTTACTGCCTATTCATCCAGCACCTGCGCCGCGTCATCGGCCCAGCTCAGCCAGACATCCTGGCCGCGGCGCCAGGCGCCCTCGCGGGTGCGCACGACGTTGGCCAGGGAGACCAGCATCACGCGCTCACGATCGACGGCGACGCGGTAGAGCGAGCGGCCGCCCTCGTAGGCGATGTCGACGATGCGGCCGGCCAACGCCTCGCTGGCCTCGGGCCGGTCGGCCGACAGCGCAATCTTCTCCGGCCGCAAGGCCTGCCAGCCGCCGTTGGCAGTCTCCAGGATGTTTGCGATGCCGATAAAGTCGGCGACGAAGCGCGAGGCCGGCCTTTCGTAGAGATCGTGCGGCGTGCCGGTCTGCACGACGCGGCCGGCATTCATCACGGCGAGCCGGGTGGCCATCGACATCGCCTCTTCCTGGTCGTGGGTGACGACGATGAAGGTGAGGCCGAGCTCCTCCTGCAGGCGCACCATTTCGAAGCGCGTGCCCTCGCGCAGCTTGCGGTCGAGCGCCGCCAGCGGCTCGTCGAGCAGCAGGAGCTTGGGCCGCTTGATCAGCGCGCGGGCCAGCGCCACGCGCTGCCGCTGGCCGCCCGACAGCTGGGCGGGCTTGCGCCCGCCCAGTCCGTCGAGTTTCACGAGGGCGAGCGCCTGGGCGACGCGCTGGGCGATCTCCGGCCTGGGCAGTCCCTCGCGCTGCAGGCCGTAGGCGACGTTGGCCGCCACCGTCATGTGCGGGAACAGCGCATAGGACTGGAACATCATGTTGACGGGCCTGAGATGCGGCGGCACCGCCGTCACGTCCTGCCCGTCGATCAGCACGCGCCCGGCATCCGGCGTCTCGAAGCCGGCGATCAGACGCAGCAGCGTGGTCTTGCCGCAACCCGAGCCGCCCAACAGCGCGAACAATTCGCCGCGCTCGATCTCGAGATCGATGCCATCGGCCGCTTCGATGGTGCCGAAACGCTTGTGCAGTCCCTCGATCTTGACGATGGGTGCGGTCAAATCATCGTCCCGTCTTGATCGCGGTCCACAGCCGCGTGCGGGCGCGCACCTCCTCGGGCGTGTCGGCGGAGATCGTGTACATGCGGGCGCGCGCGTCGTCCGGGGGATAGATCAGGGGATTGCCTGAGATCGACTTGTCGAGCAGGGCGGTCGCCGGAATGTTGGCATTGGCATAGCCGGTGACCGTGCTCGAGGCGGCGGCCACCTTGGGGTCCATCATGAAGTCGAGGAAGGCATGCGCCTCATCGGGGTGCGGCGCGTCCTTGGGGATGGCCGCGACGTCGATCCACAGCTCGGCGCCCTGGTTGGGAATGGCGTAGGCGATCTCGCGCTTCTCGGCCGCCTTGGCGGCGCGGTCGCGCGCCTGCAGGATGTCGCCCGAGAAGCCGAAGGCGAGGCAGATGTCGCCGCCCGCCAGTGCATTGATGTACTCCGACGAGTGGAACTTGCGGATATAGGGCCGCACCGCCTTGATCACCTCGCCCGCCTTAGCGAGGTCCTGCTTGCTCTTGGAATCGGGATCGAGGCCGCGATATTTCAGCGCCGCCGGGATCACGTCGGTCGGGCTGTCGAGCATCATGACGCCGCAATCCATGAAGCGCGACACGATCGAGGGCTCGAAGACCATGGCCAGCGAATCGACCGGCGCGCTGTTCATGCGCTTCTTGATGGCGGCGACGTTGTAGCCGATGCCGATCGTGCCCCACATCCAGGGGATGGCGTGCGCGTTGCCGCGATCGTAATGCGCGAGCTGCGCCATGATGCGCGGGTCGAGGTTCTTGAGGTTCTTGAGCTTGCTCTTGTCCAGCTTCCGGTAGAGATGGGCGGCGAGCTGACGCACCAGGAAGGGCGAGGCGGTCGGCACCACGACGTCGTAGCCCGCATGCCCGGTCTTGAGCTTGGCGTCGAGGATCTCGTTGGAATCGTAGGTCGTGTAGTTGACCTTGATGCCGGTCTGCTGGGTGAAGGTCTCCAGCTGATCGAGCGCGATATAGTCGGACCAGTTGTAGACATTGACCTGCTTCTGGGCAGCGGCGGGCGAGGCCGCCAGCGCCAACAGACAGGCAAGAAGACCGACACGCATAAGCGCCCCCGCGAATGGCGCCGCATCATTCCGGCACAGGCGCTGAAAGGCAAGCCGGCGCCTGTGGGGAGTCACTTTCAGGATAGGGCTGAAATCCGCGACCTTGCTGCTGCCATATCTGTGCTAGGCATCGCGCTCATCGCCGCAAGCACGGGTTGGTCAATGACTCCAGCGCCCATCAAGCCGCTCATCACCCTCGATGATCTGGACAAAGTGGATATCCGGGTCGGTACGATCGTCGCCGTCGAAGACGTAGCGAACTCCGACAAGCTGGTGCGCCTCAGGGTAGATTTCGGCGACCATGTCCGTTCCATCCTCGTGGGCATGAAGAAGGAAAGACGCGATCCGAAGGCGGAGGTCGAGGGCCGGCAGGCCCTGTTTGTCGTCAACCTTGCGCCCCGCAAGATGGCGGGAGAGGTCTCCGAGGGCATGCTGTTCGATATCGGCTACGCGGACAAAGCTGTGCCGGTGCTCGCCATGCCGGAGCGTCCGGTGCCCAACGGCGTCCGAGCCGGCTAGAGCTGCGCTAGACTCCGAGATACCTGTGCTGCAAAGCGCTGTCGCGGGCGAGGGCGGATGAAACGCCGGACCACACGACGCGGCCTTTTTCCACAATGTAGTGGCGGTCGGCGAGCGGGATCAGCGCGCCGACATTCTTGTCGATCACCAGGATCGCCTGGCCCTGGCGTTTGAGGGCGGCGAGGCAGGCCCAGATCTCCTGGCGGATCAGGGGCGCCAGCCCCTCTGTCGCCTCGTCGAGAATCAGGAGCCGGGGATTGGTCATCAGCGCCCGGCCGATCGCCAGCATCTGCTGCTCGCCGCCCGACAGCTGATTGCCGCGGCTGCCCTGGCGCTCGGCCAGGCGCGGCAGGAACGCGAAGGCGCGCTTCAGCGTCCAGGGATTGTCCCTCCTGTCGCGGTTGGCGGCGGCGGCCACGAGGTTCTCGCGCACCGAGAGGTTGGGGAAGATCTGGCGGCCTTCCGGCACCAGCCCGATGCCGAGCCGCGCGATGTGGAAGGAGGCGAGGCCATCGACGCGCTGGCCGGCGAATTCGACGGCGCCGCGGCGATCGGGCAGCAGGCCCAGAATGGCGTTCACCGTCGTGGTCTTGCCCATGCCATTGCGGCCCATCAGGGTCACGACTTCGCCCGCCTGGACGTCGAGCGCCATGCCGAACAGCGCCTGGCTCTGGCCGTAGAAGGCGGTGAGGTCGCGGACCTTCAGCATGAGCCCTCCTCCCCCGTCTTCGGGGGAGGTGTCCGCGCCTGTCCCGAGGTCATCCGAGGGATCTGCGCGGACGGAGGGGTCAGAGGCCCCAGTCTGCGGCCCATGACCCCTCCGCCCTCGTGAGACGAGGGCACCGCCCCAGAAGACTGGGGAGGGGAATCATCGCCCAAGTAAGCGCGGCGCACGCGGGCGTTGGCGCGGATCGCCGCCGGCGCACCGCTTGCAACGATGGCGCCGTTGACCAGCACGCTGATGCGGTCGGCCAGCGCGAACACTGCATCCATGTCGTGCTCGATCAGCAACATGGCGCAGCGGCCCTTCAGGCCCTGCAGGAAAGCCACCATGGCGAGCGATTCCTCGGTCCCCATGCCGGCCATCGGCTCGTCGAGCAGCAGCGCCTTGGGCTCGACCGCAAGCGCCATGGCGATCTCGAGCTGGCGCTGCTCGCCGTAGCTCAGCTGGCTCGCCGGCATGTGCGCGCGGTGGCCGAGGCCGACCGCGTCGAGCGTGCGTTGCGCCGGCTGGCGAAGGCCGGGCGCGCGGCGCGCGTCGGCCAGGAAGCGGAAGGAATGGCCGGCATGCGCCTGGACCGCCAGCGCGGCATTGTCGAGCGCGCTCAGCTCGCGCAGCACCGAGGTGATCTGGAAGGAACGCGCCAGGCCCAGCCGCACGCGGGCATGCGTCGGCAGGCGGGTGATGTCGCGGCCGAGGAATTGCACCCGGCCGGCATCGGGCGCGATCGAGCCCATCAACTGGCCGACCAGGGTCGTCTTGCCGGCGCCGTTGGGTCCGATCAGGGCGTGGATCTCGCCGGCCAGAAGCTCGATCGACACGCGGTCGGTCGCGACCAGGCCGCCGAAGCGCTTCTCGAGATTGTCGGCGTGCAGGACCGGATCAACCATGGCGCTCGCGTCCCAGGCGCAGGATGGAATCGATGCCGCCTCTTGTATAGATCGCGACGGCGACCAGGGCCGGACCGAACACGATCTGCCAGTACTCGCCCCAGCCCTTGTGCAGCAGGTCGAGCAGCGGGCTCAGGAATTCCTCGACGGCGAAGAAGGCGAGCGCGCCGTAGAGCGGGCCGAACAGCGCGCCGATGCCGCCCAGCACCACCATGACGATGAGGTCGCCCGACTTCACCCAGGACATCATGGCCGGCGAAACGTAGGCCCCTTCGTTGGCCAGCAGGATGCCGGCAAGGCCGCCCAGCGCGCCGGAAATGGCGAAGGCGGCAAGCCGGTAGCGGAACACAGGAAAGCCCAGCGCCGTCATGCGCTGTTCGTTGGACCTGGCGCCGCGCAGCACGAACCCGAAGCGCGAGTTGGCGAGCCGGCCGCTGAACCAGAGCGTGCCGGCCAGGATGGCAAGGCACAGCCAGTAGAATTGCGCCTTGTCGCGCAGGTCGATCAGGCCGAAGTGGCTGCGGCTGAAGTTGAGACCGTCGTCGCCGCCATAGGCTTCCAGCCCCGAGCCCAGGTAGTAGACGAGCTGCGCGAAGGCGAGCGTGATCATGATGAAATAGACGCCGCGCGTCCGCAGAGACAGGGCGCCGATCAGGACCGCCCACACGATTGCCGCCAAGAGCGCCACCGGCCATTGCAGCCAGCCGCTTTGCAGGCCCTCGGCCGACAGGATGCCGACGGCATAGCCGCCGATGCCCAGGAAGGCGGCGTGGCCGAAGCTCACCAGGCCGCCATAGCCCAGGATCATGTTGAGGCTGGTGGCGGCGATCGCCCAGATGACGATGCGCGTGCCGACCGAGAGCAGGTAGGGCTGGTCGGTCGCGCGGGTGAGTAGCGGCAGGACCGCGAACAGTGCCAGCAGCAGCGCGGTGACGACGCCGCGCAGGGTGCGCAGCTCGGCCAGGGGGCCCGTCATCCGCCGCGCTGCCCGAACAGGCCGGTCGGCCGCCATACCAGCACGGCCGCCATCACGAGGTAGACCAGCACTTGCGAGATCGCGGGCGCCGCACCTGAGGCGTTGGCAGCGCTCATGAAGGTCATCAGGAAGTCTGGCAGGAAGGCGCGGCCGACGATGTCGATCTGGCCGACCAACATGGCGGCCACGAACGCACCCTTGATCGAGCCGATGCCGCCGATGACGATGATGACGAAGGCGAGGATCAGGATGTCGTCGCCCATGCCGATCTTGACCGAGGAGATGGGCGCCGCCATCAGGCCGGCGAGACCGGCGAACACGGCACCCAGCCCGAACACCAGGGTGAACAGGAGCTCGATGTTGACGCCGAGCGCCGCCGTCATGCGCCGGTTGGACGCGCCGGCGCGGATCAGCATGCCAAGCCGGGTGCGGCTCACCAACCAGGCGAGCAGGGCGGCCACCACCAGACCCACGAAGATGATGGCGAGCCGGTAGGCGGGATAGGGCACGCCGGGCAGGATCTGCAGCGAGTAGGTGAGGACGTCGGGCACCGAGATGCTTTTGCCGCCGGGACCCCAGATGGCGCGCACCAGCTCGTTGAAGAACAGGATCAGGCCGAAGGTCGCCAGCACCTGATCGAGATGACTGCGCGAATAGAGCCGGCGCGCCACCACCATTTCGACCACGACGCCCAGCGCAAAGCTCGCCGGCACCGCGAGCAGCGCGCCCAGCACGAACGAGTTCGTCCAGCCGATCAGCGCCCAGGCGAAGTAGGCGCCCATCATGTACAGCGAACCGTGCGCCAGGTTCACGAGATCCATGATGCCGAAGGTGAGGGTGAGCCCGGCGGCGAGCAGGAACATCAACAGCCCCAGCTGCACGCCGTTCAGCACCTGGATCAGAAGGTAGTCCATTGCTCCTGCCCCTCCCCATTCTGATGGAGAGGTGTCGCCGTCTTACGGCGACGGAGGGGGCACAGGCATCAGACTCGCTGCGGCCTATGACCCCTCCGCCCTCGTAAGACGAGGGCACCTCCCCCGAAGACGGGGGAGGGAGGCTCTTGGCTTATTTCATCGAACACTTCTGGTAGTACGAATCCTTGCCGTCCTTCACCGCCGTGGCGATGGTCTTCACGGTCATCACGCCGTCGGCGTCCTTCACCGTTTCCTGGATGTAGAAGTTCTGGATCGGGAAGTGGTTGGTGTTGAACTTGAAGCCGCCGCGCAGCGACTTGAAGTTGGCCTTGGCGAGCTCGGCGCGGATCTTGGCCTTGTCCGAGAGGTCGCCCTTCAGCGCCTCGACCGCCGAGGCGATCAGCATGATGGCATCGTAGCTCTGCGCGCCGTAGTACGACGGATAGACCTTGTACTTCTTCTTGAAGTCGGCGACGTAGCGCTTGTTCTCGGGGTTGGGCAGGTCGTTCACCCATTGCTGGGCGCCGAGCGTGCCGAGCGCCAGGTCGCCCTGCTGCGGCAGCGTGATCGCGTCGATCGAGAACACCTGGTAGAGCGGCACGGTCTTGTTCAGCCCGGCCTGCACGTACTGCTTCAGGAACTGCACGCCGTGCGCGCCGGGATAGAAGATGAAGATGCCCTCCGGCTTGACCTGGGCGATCTTGGCGAGCTCGGCCGAGAAATCGATCTGGTCGGGCCACTTGGTGAAGTCCTGGCCGACGATCTTGCCCTTGTAGGTGCGCTGCACGCCGGC
>JBPYDO010000013.1:0-4706 GCA_051985755.1 Reyranella sp.
GCCCCGGTGTGTAGCCCAGCCACTTCTCCGACAGCTTCACCAGGTAGCCGTCCTTCTTCATGCAGTCGAGGACGTCCTGGATCTGGGCGCGAAGCTTGGGATTGTCCTTGGGCACCGGCGTCGCCCAGTGGGCGCGCGTGTCGGTGAGTTCGAGGTCGGCCACCAGATTGGGATTCTGCTTGGCGATGTAGCGCACCGAGGTGTTGCCGACGAGCGTCGCATAGGCGCGGCCCGACAGCACGGCCTGTACCGCGTCGGGCTGGGTATCGTAGGCCTGCACGTCGAAGCCGATCTCCTGGCCCTTCTTCTTGCTGAGCGTTTCGTAGGGCGTGCCCTTGTTCACGGCGACGGCCTTGCCCTTGAGGTCGGCCCAGCTCTTGATCGGCGCGCTGCCCTTCTTGATGCCGAACTGGAAGGCGGTCCACAGATAGCCGGCGGTGAACAGCATCGCCTCGGCGCGCTCCTTGGTCACCGTGGTCGGCGCCGCGATGAAGTCGTAGCGGCCGGCCAGCATGCCCGGGATCAGCGTCGAGAAGCTCACCGCGTCGATGGTGATGCCGCGATGCATGCGCTTGGCGACCTCGGTGAAGAGGTCGACGTTGAAGCCCTGCACGCCGCCGCCCGGCTTCGGGAACGCGTGCGGCGCGAAGGTGCCGTCGACGCCCGTGCGCAGCGGCGGCAGCTTGTCCTGCGCCAGCGCCGGCGACGCACACAGCAGAAGCGCCGCGGCGAATGCAGCGAAGCGACTTGACATCGGAAATCCTCCCTCGTGTTCCCCGGCTGCGGACCCTAGATCAGCGGTTGTTGATTAGCAATTTAGAGGCCATGCTCGGGCCATGGCTTCGAACGAACGCATCCTGGTCATCAACCCCAACTCGACACAGGCGGTGACCGACGGTATCGACAAGGCGATGGAGCCGTTGCGCATGGCGGGCGGACCCGCCATCGAATGCGTCACCCTGAAGGAGGGCCCGCCCGGCATCGAGACGCAGGCGCATGTCGAGCAGGTCGTCGCACCGATCGGCGAAATGGTGCGGAAGCGCGACAACGACTGCTCGGCCTTCGTGATCGCCTGCTACTCCGACCCCGGCCTGCATGCAGCGCGCGAGGTCACGACCAAGCCGGTGCTGGGTATCGCCGAGTGCGGAATATTGACGGCGATGACGCTCGGCCAGCGCTTCGGCGTGATCTCGATCCTGAAGAAATCGATTCCGCGCCACCTGCGCTATGTCGGCCAGATGGGCGTCGCCGACCGCATGGCGGGCGATCGCGCTGTCGGCCTGGGCGTCGTCGAGCTCCTGGACGAAGCGCGCACCTTCGTGCGCATGGCGGAAGTCGCCGCCGAGCTGCGCGACGAGGACGGCGCCGACGTCTTGATCATGGGCTGCGCCGGCATGGCCCGCTACCGCGACCGCCTGCAACGCCATGTCGGCCTGCCGGTTGTCGAGCCATCGCAGGCAGCAGTGTCGATGGCGATCGGACGGTCGCGGCTCGGCTGGTCCTAGGTCGACCTCCTATGCGACTTTGGTTCAGCATTGTTGCGGGCGCACTGGCGATCTTGGCGGCCAGCGGACTTCAGGCCCAGGACTTTCGCTATGAAGGCTTCGACGGGACGTGGGTCGGCAGTTTGCACGTTGTCGACGCGGCCGCCATCGACAGCCCAATCGCGGAAGGCAAGGCGGGTCAGGCGTTGGATTTCGCCATCGTCGTGGCGGGGGACACTGCCAAGGTTTATTCCCGGCCGCGTGGCAAATGGGACGAGGTGATGCCGGGCTTTCAAATCGGCAGCCACAGCACCAATGCCATCGTCTTCGCCACCGGATCGGGCAAGTATTCGGATGGTGGCGGCTGGGTCGAAAGCTGGACGTTCACGCTAACGCACCGGGATCGCGACTCGCTTTATGCTGCTGTCTGGCGAGTCGTAAACAACTACTCCAAACCGCCCGACCAAAAGGGTGCGCGCGTCGCGGTTGCTCTCTTTGGCGAATTCAGGAAGACGGCCGACCTTCCTAAATAGTGTTTCGCTTGCCACCCCAACTGTGGGCTATTCCGCGGCTTTCGCCTTCACCACCGGCGCGGCCGGGAACTCGACGCGGTCGTCGGTGCGGCAGTAGCGGTCGGCGAACATGCGGCCGACCGGATGGTAGCGCTCCATGTGGACGCGCATCGCCTTGCTGTCCCACAGCTCGTCGCGCACGTGGAAGCGGAGCCCCTGGCCCATAATCAGCTGGCGGTCGTCCTTGACGTTGATCACCTGCCAGGTCCTGCACTCCATTGACCACGGCGCATCGGCCAGCCGCGGCGGCTTGACGTCGACCGACGGCGCTAGCTTGAGGCCGAGATAGCCGGGTTCGCCGACGTCGGGCGGGAAGTCGCCACTCGAATCGTGCATGGCGCGCGCCAGCGGCTCGTCGGTCAGGTTCACGACGAACTCGCCCGTGCGCTTGATGTTGACCCAGGTGTCCTTCAACCGCCCGTCCGGCCGCTTGTTGACGGCGAACATGATGATCGGCGGATCCTCGGCGAACACGTTGAAGAAGCTGAAGGGTGCGGCGTTCACCACGCCGGCAGGACCCAAAGTGGTCACCCAGGCGATCGGCCGCGGCAGCACGAACGCAGTCAGGAGCTTGTAGCGCTCGTGCGGCGTCACATCGGAAACAGCGTATTGCATCTCAGTTGCTCGGCTCCACTTTGACTCCCGTGCGTTCGCTGATCAGCTTGTAGTGCTCGGGTCGCCTGTGCTTGGCGAAGTTGAAGGTCGTGTTGCGGATGTATTCGCCCAGCGCCATGTCGCAGTCGTAGGACACGACCTCGTCCTCCTCGGTCGTCGACTTGGCGACGATCTCGCCGGTCGGCGCCACGATCGCCGAGCCGCCATGCAGCCAGAAGCCGTCTTCCTTGCCGGCCTTGGCGGTGGCGACGACCCAGATGCCGTTCTGATAGGCGGCGGCCTGAATCGAGAGATTGTGGTGGAAGACGCGCAGATACGGCGGCTCGTGCGGCGCATAAACGTTGTCGCTCGGCGTATTGTAGCCCAGCACCACCATCTCGGCGCCCTTCAGCCCCATGACGCGGAACGTCTCGGGCCAGCGCCGGTCGTTGCAGATGCACTGGCCGACGATGACGTCGTCCTTGAACATCTTCCAGACGTTGAAGCCGAGATCACCGACCTCGAAGTACTTCTTCTCGAGATGCTGGTACGGCACGTTCGGGCGATGGTCGTCGTGGCCGGGCAGATGGACCTTGCGATATTTGCCGACGAGCCGTCCGTCGGGACCGACCAGGATCGAGGTGTTGAAGTGGTGCGCCTTGCCGCCTTCGTCGGTGCGCTCGGCATAACCAAGATAGAAGCCGACGCCCTTGGATCGCGCCAGCTCGAACAGCGGCAGCGTCTCAGGGCTCGGCATCTGGTTCTCGAAATACTTTTCGACCTGGTTCGGGTCTTCCATCCAGTAGCGCGGGAAGAAGGTCGTGAGCGCGAGCTCGGGAAACACCACGAACTTCGAGCCGCGGCTGTCGGCCTCTTTCAGCATCTCGACCAGCCGCGCGACTACGCTCTTGCGGCTATCGGCGAGATGGATGGGTCCGAGCTGGGCCGCGGAAACTTTGAGACGACGGGACATCCTACTTACTCTCGGTTGATGCAACCCCACGGGCGTCATCCCGAGCGGAGCGAGGGACCTTTAGGGCAAAAGCAAAGGTCCCTCGGCCTGCGGCCTCGGGATGACACGGTGCGTGTCGCGGATAACGGAGCACATTCCACCTAGAACAAAGGCTTCAGCCCGAACCGGCTCATTGCCTGCAGCTCGGGCGCGGTCATGCCCTTGGGCTTGGCGCTGTCGGGCGAGGCGCAGGGCAGGAACTGGCCGGAGCCGCGCTCGGCGTTGAGCTTGCCGTTCTCGACGACGACGCGGCCGCGGCTCACCACGGTGATCGGCCAGCCCTTGAGCTGGCGGCCCTCGTAAGGGCTGTAGCCGACATTGTCGTGCAGGTCCTTCCAGCGCACCGTGACGTCGCGGTCGGGATCCCAGATCGCGAAGTCGGCATCGGAGCCGACAGCGATCGTGCCCTTGCGCGGATAGAGGCCGTAGAGCCGCGCGTGGTTGGTCGAGGTCAACGCCACGAACTGCTGCATCGAGATGCGGCCCTTCTGCACGCCCTCGCTGAACAGCATGGGCAGACGGATCTCGATGCCGGGCACGCCGTTGGCCATTTCCTTGAAGGTGGTCTTGTCGCCTTTCGGGATCTTGCCCTTCTCGTTGAACTGGTACGGCGCGTGGTCGGAGGAGAAGGTCTGGAAGGTGCCGTCCTTCAGCGCCGCCCACACCGCTTCCTGCGCCGCCGAATCGCGCGGCGGCGGACTGCAGCACCACATGGCGCCCTCGACGCCGGGCTTGTCCATGTCGTCGGCGGTGAGCGCGATGTATTGCGGGCAGGTCTCGCCGAAGATCTTCAGCCCCTTCTTCTGCGCCTGCCGTAGCGTCTCGATCGCCTCGATCTCCGACATGTGGACCAGCAGCATCGGCGCATCGACCAGGCGCGCCAGCGAAATCGCCCGGTTGGTCGCCTCGGCCTCGGCGACGCGGGCATGGGCGATGGCGTGGAACTTGGGCGCGCCATGACCCTGCTCGATCAGGTGGTGCGCCAGCCACTGGATCATGTCGTGGTTCTCGGCATGCACCATGACCAGTGCGCCCTCGCTCCGC
>JBPYDO010000014.1:0-7159 GCA_051985755.1 Reyranella sp.
AGCCAGACCACGTCGACGAAGTGCCAGTACCAGGCGGCGGCCTCGAAGCCGAAATGCTGGTTGGGCTTGAACTGGCCCTTCATGGCGCGGATCAGGCAGACGGTCAGGAAGGTCGTGCCGACCATCACGTGGAAGCCGTGGAAGCCTGTCGCCATGAAGAAGGTCGACGAATAGATGTTGTCGCGGAAGCCAAACGGCGCATGGCTGTACTCGAAGGCCTGGATCGAGGTGAAGGCGATGCCCAGCAGCACCGTGAGCAGCAGCCCGCGCACGGCATCGCGCTTGTTGTCCTCGAGGATCGCATGGTGCGCCCAGGTGACCGTGGTGCCCGAGAGCAGCAGGATCAGGGTGTTCATGAACGGCAGGTCGAACGGCGCGATGACGGTCACGCCCTTGGGCGGCCACACCCCTCCGTCGGCCGCCATGCGGCCCGGCATCTCGGGCGAGGCGTGATAGATCGCGGAGTCGAAGAACGCCCAGAAGAAGGCGGCGAAGAACAGCACTTCCGAGGCGATGAACAGGATCATGCCGTAGCGCAGGCCGAGCTGGACCACGGCCGTGTGGTAGGTGCGCGATTCGACGATAATGTCTGACCACCAGACGAACATGACGGCGAGCACGATCAAGAAACCCGGCGCCACGATCCACCAGTTGACGGCCTTGAGCAGGCTCTCGACGTCCTTGCCCAGGAGGTCGGGATGCATGCCGAGGGCGGCGCCGAACGCCAGCAGGAACGCTCCCAGCGCACCGAAGGCCGGCCACGGACTGGGGTCGACCAGGTGATAGGGATGCTTTTGCGCGCCGTCAGCCATCGTCAGCCACCCTTTCCGGATTCGTTGGCGGGCGTCCCGCCGAGCAAGGTCTTGGCCCGCTCCGTCTTTGACTCGTAGAAGGTGTACGAGAGCGTGATGGTGCGGATGTTGTCGTAGCGCCGATCCTTGTCCATGTCGGGATCGACGAAGAACAGCACCGGCAAGTCGACCGTCTGGCCGGGCTTCAGGAGCTGCTCTGTGAAGCAGAAGCATTGCAGCTTGTTGAACCAGGGCGCCGAGGATTCCGGTGTGACGTTGTAGGTCGCGGTGCCGACGATCGGCCGCTGCGAAAGATTGGTGGCTCGGAAATAGACCAGCTTCTCCTCGCCGAGATGAACCCGGACCTCGCGCTGCACCGGCTCGAAACGCCAGGACAGGTTGGGATCGACGTTGGAATCGAAACGCACCTCGACGGTGCGGGCGATCACGGGGTGGTCGTCGGAGGTGGCGATCAGCGGCGTGCCGGCGAAACCGGTGGCCCGGCAGAAGGCCTGGTACAGCGGCACTGCGGCGTAGGCGAGGCCCAGCATGCCGCCGACCACCAGGACCAGCCGCCAGGCCAGCCGTGCATTGCGATCGACCGGCTTGCTCACAGGTGCCCTCTCAGCCGCACCAGGGTCAGCACAAAGAACGCCGCAACGACGGCGAGCAGCACCCAGAGCATGAACAGGTTCTTGCTGCGCTGGCGGCGATGCATGTCGCTGTCGCCCGGCCGGCGGCCATCGAGGTCGTTGGTCACGGCGCTCATCCGGCGACCATGGCCGCGACGATTCGGTCGAGCGGCAGCGCCGCGAACAGGACGGCAAGGTAGACCAGCGAGAAATGGAACATGCGGCGCGCCGCAGGATGAGCGCTCTCGTCGTCGTCGGTGCGCCACACAACAACTGCGTGGCCTGCGAAGGCGAGACTCATCGCCACCGCGACGGCGCCGTACATCCCGCCCACCGCACCGAGCAGGGTGGGCGCCAGCGACACCGGCAGCAGCACCAGGCAGTAGGCCAGCATCTGGCGCTTGGTCTCGCGCGGACCAGCCACGACCGGCAGCATCGGAACGCCGGCGCGCCGGTAGTCGTCGCTGCGGTAAAGGGCGAGCGCCCAGAAGTGCGGCGGCGTCCACAGGAAGATCAGCAGGAACAGTGCGAGGCCGACCGCCGACACGTCGCCCGTCACCGCAGCCCAGCCGATCATCGGCGGAAAGGCGCCGGCCGCACCGCCGATCACGATGTTCTGCGGCGTGCGGCCCTTAAGCCAGACGGTGTAGACCCGGACATAGAACAGGATCGCCGCGGCGAGCAGCGCCGCCGCCACCAGGTTGGCGGCCACCGACATCAGGACCAGCGCGAAGATCGACAGCAGGACGCCGAGTCCCAACGCGTCATCAGGCGCTACCCGACCGCTTGGCAACGGACGGCCGGCGGTGCGCGCCATCAGGGCATCGAGATCTCGCTCGTACCACATGTTGATGGCGCCGGCGGCGCCCGAGCCTAGCGCGATCGCCAGAACGGCCAGCGCCGCTTCGAAGGGATGCAGGTGTCCCGGCGCGATCAGCACGCCCACCAGGCCGGTGAACACGACCAGCGACATCACGCGCGGCTTCAGGAGCTCGAGGTAGTCGCGCACGCTCGCGGGCGCCGCCACCTCGGGCCTCAACTCGTGCCTGACCGTCAGGATATTTGCCGTGTCACTCATCACATCCAAGGCGAAGACGCCGCCTTCTCGGGCGGCGCCTCGCTCCTTACATCAATGGGCCGCCGCGGTTACGTGCGGCAGCTCCTCGAAAGTGTGGAATGGCGGCGGCGAAGGCACCGTCCACTCGAGCGTCGTGGCGCCATCGCCCCAGTAGCTGGCGCCGACCCTGCGGCCGGCCAGCCAGGTGCCGAATACGACGAAGATCAGCCAGAAGATCGTCGAGCCGAACGAGATGAAGGCACCGATCGACGAGATGAAGTTCCAGTCCGCCATGGCGTCCGGATAGTCCATGTAGTGGCGCGGCATGCCGGCGAGGCCCGAGAAGTGCATCGGGAAGAAGGTCAGGTTGACGCCGATGAAGGTCGTCCAGAAATGCAGCTGGCCGGCCCACTGCGGATACTGCTTGCCGGTCATTTTGCCGAACCAGTAGTAGAAGCCGGCGAACATGCCGAACACCGCGCCGAGCGACAGCACGTAGTGGAAGTGGGCGATCACGTAATAGGTGTTGTGCAGTGCGTAGTCGACGCCGGCATTGGCCAGCACCACGCCGGTGACGCCACCCACCGTGAACAGGAAGATGAATCCGATCGCCCACAGCATCGGCACTTCAAGCTTGATCGAGCCGCCCCACATGGTGGCGATCCAGGAGAAGACCTTCACGCCGGTGGGTACGGCGATCACCATGGTGGCGGCCACGAAGTAGGCGCGCGTGTCGACGTCCATGCCGACCGTGAACATGTGGTGGGCCCACACCACGAAGCCGACGAAGCCGATCGCCACCATGGCATAGGCCATGCCGAGGTAGCCGAAGATCGGCTTCCGCGAGAAGGTCGAGATGATCTGGCTGACGATGCCGAAGGCCGGCAGAATCATGATGTACACCTCGGGATGGCCGAAGAACCAGAAGAGGTGCAGGAACAGGGTCGGGTCGCCGCCGCCGGCCGGATCGAAGAAGTGCGTGCCGAAGTTGCGGTCGGTCAGCAGCATGGTGATGGCGCCGGCCAGCACCGGCAGCGCCAGCAAGAGCAGGAACGCCGTCACCAGGATCGACCAGACGAACAGCGGCATGCGGTGCAGGGTCATGCCCGGCGCCCGCATGTTGAAGATGGTGGTGATGAAATTGATAGCGCCGAGGATCGACGAGGCGCCGGCGAGGTGCAGCGAGAAGATCACCAGGTCCATGCCCGCGCCCTGCTGGACCGTGAGCGGCGGGTAGATCGTCCAGCCGGTGCCGACGCCGCCGCCAATAAGGGCCGATAGCAACAGCAACAGGAAGGCCGGCGGCAGCAGCCAGAAGCTGATGTTGTTCATGCGCGGGAACGCCATGTCGGGCGCGCCGATCATCAGCGGCACGAACCAGTTGCCGAAGCCGCCGATAAGCGCCGGCATCACCACGAAGAACACCATGGTCAGGCCGTGCGCGGTGACGATGGTCTGCCAGAAGTGACCGTCCGGCGTGCCGTCCGAGTTGAGGAAGTACTGCACGCCGGGATGCAGCAGCTCGAGCCGCATGAACACCGAGAAGCCGCCACCGATGAAGGCCGCCGTGATCGCGAACACCAGGTACATCGTGCCGATGTCCTTGTGATTCGTGCTGTTCAGCCAGCGCGTGATGCCGTGCGGCGTGTGATGCTCGTGATGGTCGTCGTGGGCGGATGCTGCGCCGTGCGCGGTGGCCATGGTCGTGTCTCCTGCGGAGCGCTTAGCGGTTGGCCGGCGCGGCGGCAGACGCAACGCCGGTCCGGGTGACGGAGTTGGGGGCGGGCAAGAGCCCGGCTGCCTTCTTCTTCTGCTCGACCCAGGTGTCGAAGACTTGCTTGGAAACCACGCGCACCGCGATCGGCATGTAGTTGTGGTCCTGGCCGCAGATCTGCGAGCACTGGCCGAAATAGATTCCTTCCTGGGGAACCTCGATCCAGCCCTCGTTGAGGCGGCCGGGGATCACCGTCTTCTTGATGCCGAAGCCCCACACGGTCCAGCCGTGCATCACGTCGGCGCCCGTGCCGATGATGCGCACGACGGTGTTCTTGGGGATCACCATCTCCTCGTCGACGGCAAGCAGCCGCGGCTCGTTCGGCTTCAGCTTGGCGCGGTCCGCCTCGTTCAGCATGCGGCTTTCGACCGAGAAGTTGCCCTGGTCGGGATACTCGTACTGCCAGTACCACTGATGCCCGGTGACCTTCACGGTCATGGTGGCATTGGACGCCTTGTCGCCGTAGTAGAGCAGGCGAAACGAGGGAATCGCGATCACCACCAGGATCAAAATCGGGACAATCGTCCACAGGATCTCGAGCACGGTGTTATGCGTGACCGTGGTCGGCGTCGCATGGCGCGACGCATGGAAGCGAAAGACGACGTAGAGCAGCAGCCCCAGCACGAACGCCGAGATCAGGCTGATGATCACCAGCAGGAGGTTGTTCAGCGCCGCCACGTGCTCCTGCACCGGCGTATAGGAGGGCGGGAAACCCATCTGCCACTCGTGCGGCACGCCAACCACCGGCTGCGCCTGGACTGTGGCCGCGAAGCAGAGCACGGCGAGGGACGAGAGAACCGCCAGTTTGCCCAGAACACGCGCGCCGACCATGCAACCGTCCCTTCAGTGGGATCCCGCCAGCCCGTTTCCGACCCGCAAAATCCCCCGCAATTCAAAGCGGTTAGTACCAGATATGGGCTTGGCTCGTAACGGGTTTTCCGGCCCGCTCGGTATGTGGCGGCCGGTCGCAGTTTGTTCAGCCACTCCTTCGCTCCTGCGGAGCTTCGGAGGGCTTGGCAGCAATCTCGCCTCTGCACCACCCGGAGCTGCCACGCAGCATAGGGTGGTCGGCGACGGGCTCTAGCGAAGCAAGTTCGCCAAGGCCTCGCCGTAACCCGCCGCCCGCATGGCTTCGGCAAAGGCCGGTTCGGCGCTGCGGCGTTGGAAGCGCCCGTCTTCGTAGACGAAGATCGGCACGCCGGCTGCATCATCGAGGGCGAGCGGCCGGAACAAGCCGTCGCGCGAGCGACCGAGCCGCACGACGAGATCGACCGAGCGCATGAGCGCCGGCGTCACCGCCGACGGCTCGCAGGCGACGACGATGCCGCGCGCGCCGGCCGCGACCTGATCGCTGAGCAGCGCGGCGTCCTGTCGCTCCAGCGAGTCGAGCAGCAGCACATGCGGCTTGAGCTGCGCCGCCGCTGCCAGCAGCGTCGCATAGGATGCAGCGGGCGTGGCGACCAACTCCACCTTGGACGACGCCGTCCAGCCGAAGTCGCGGGTCGCGGCCAGTGTGACCACGCGCGCCTCGCCGCCGAGATCGCGCGCGATCGCCGCCAACAGCGAGCTCTTGCCCGAGCCTGGCGGACCCAAGACCAAAAGATTGAGGCGCACCCGCGCGGCGATGCGCAGCAGGCCGGCGATGGACCGGTCGAGCACGTCGGCGGCGATCAGCCGTTCGAAACTCGCCTGGCCCGGCTCGCTGCGGCGGATGACCAACACTGGGCCCTCAGGCGCAGCCGGGGGGAAGATCACGGTCGCCATGGCACCGTCGCGCAGTTGCACTTCGGCCACGGCGCCCGTCGCTGCGCCGGCCAGTCGGGTTGCCAGCTCGACGAGGTGCGCGCGATCGCGAAACTGTTCGGGCGACAGTTCGAGGCCGCCGCCGCGCTCGACATAAACTGCCGCTGGACCATTCACGAACACGGCCTTGACCGAGCGGTCGGCCCACAACCGGTCGATCAGACCGAGGCCGCTGATCTCGCTCAGCGCCGTGCGCACCAGGCGCTCACGCAGTTCCGGCGCCAGGGTCTGCCCTTCGCCGCGCAGGACTTCATCGGTGGCCGCATCGATCGCGCGCAATACCTCGGCGCGCTCGGCCTTGCTGGCCGCAGCGCCCAGCCGCGGCCGCGCCGTGTCCAAGGTGCGTGCGAGAAGACGATCGAAGTTCGCCGCTTCGCGACTGACCAGAGCCACGAGGGGCGACAGCGGCGGCTCGAAGGCCTCTTCGGACACGACCGGCTCGCTCACCGACTCAGTGCCGGTCCAGGCGCTTGCCTCGCTCGAGAGCTCGGCGGCGAAGGAGACTAGCGGCTCGGGATTCTTCTGCTCCGCGGGCTGCAGCTCATCTGTCGGGGCTTCGAGCGACGGAGACTTCGCAGGCGGCGGTATGGCGGCCGGCGGCGATTCCGGCGCAGGCGGCGGCGCGGCCTTGGCGGCGGGCGGCACCGCCATCTTCTGACTCTCGAGGACCTCCGCCACCAGCCGGCGCAACTCGTGGCTGGTGAGTATCACGCCGCGCGTGCGGAAATAGGTGTGCAGGAGCTCGCCGATGGCGTATGCGATCTCAGGCGGCGAGCGACCGCGCTCGAAAGTGGCGCGCACGGCGTCGTGCCGTTCGAGACAGAAGGCCTGCCAGGTCGCCTGCATGTCACGGCTGCGCACCTCGTCGCCACGCTCGGGCAGGATCTGGTCGAGCAAGCGCGCTTCGCGCCGCCCCCTGCCCAAGGAAGCGCCCGCGCGCTCGATCAGGGAACTCAAAGGCGACCGTCCCCCGTTACGCCAGCCCCCGCCGCTCGGGGCCGTCATCGGCTCATTCGCTTATTCGCTGTTGCCCACACTGTGCGACTGGCACCGACGAAAAAAATGCCAGCTCCCCGCCAATCGCGCGCGCACTCTAGCCCCG
>JBPYDO010000015.1:0-8610 GCA_051985755.1 Reyranella sp.
TAGTCGCGCTGCGCGTCGACGATCGCCAGCAGGGTCTGGATGACATGCAGCTCGTTGGCGCCAATGGTGCGGGCGTCGACTTCCTTCTCGCCCGCCACGACGTCGTAACGCCATTCGTTGCCATCCTTCACGATCGGGATCGGCGACACCCAGCCCGTTGTGCCGACTTGCACCAGGACCTTGTCGTCGCCCTGCGGCTGGAGCGTGTGGCTCTCGTCCCACGCCTTCAGGAACTTGGTCCGCACCGCTTCCTCGTCATAGACCGGACCGGGCACGAACTCTTGCCAGTCCGACCCCAGCATCGCCGCGACGCTCTTGTCGTCGTCCTTGCGGATCGCCTCCGTCAATGCATCGGCGGCCGCCTCGGCAGTCGGGAAGCCGCGAAGCTTGACCGGGGCCTTTGCGGGCGCTGGAACAGGGACAGGGGCTTGAGCGGGCGCTTGTCCGAGTGCTCCCGCTGCGATTGCGAGGCTGAGCGTCATGCCGATCAAGGCAGCTTTGATAAACCTGCTCATCGCCGACCTCCTGGACGACCACCACCACCACCGCCACCCGGACGACCACCACCGCCACCACCGCCGCCGGCTCGTGCGCCGCCGCCACCGCCGCCGCGCGGCTGGGCCGCTCGCTGTTGCTGAGCACGCCCGCGCTGCGCTTCGCGATTGACGCGCTGGCCCTGATTGACGCCGCCCAGGCCGCGCTGGACGCCGCCACCCGCCGGCCGCTGGGCGGGTCGCTGGCCACGCGGGTTCTGGATCGCCGGGCGTTGCTGGATGCCGCCGCCGGCCGGTCCGCCTGGCCGCTGAACGCCGCCGCCGGCCGGTCCGCCCGGCCGCTGGATGCCGCCTGCCGGGCCTCCCGGTCGCGCGTTGGCTACGCCTCCGGGGCCGCCGGGGCGCGCGCCGGGCCCGCCTTCGGTTCGGCCGCGAAATTGCTGGCGCTGATCGGCGCCCGGCCGGTTCTGGCCGAAGCGGTCGCGCGTCGCCTGGTCGCGATAGGCGACGCCGCGCCGGTGGTCGACCTGATGCTGCCAGCGATTGCCATTGCCAATGTTGTTGCGATTGAAGCTGCGATCGATGTTGGTCGCGCGACTGGCATTGACGTTCACGTAGCTCTGGCCACCGCCATAACCCCAGTTCCAGCCGCCGAACATCGCGCCGGCGGCCGCGAAGCCGAGCCCCCACAAAAACCCGGTCGCGAGCACGCCGCCGAACGGATAGTACACCGGCGGGGAGGCGGGGTAGGGCCAGGTGCCGTAAGCCCAGCTCGGATTGTACTGCGGCACGTACACGACCTGGGGATTGGCCTGCTCGATTGCGATGATCCGCTCGCTGCCCTGCGTCTGTATGTTGACGGTCTGCTCCGGGCTGCTTTTCAGGGTGCCGGCGTCGGCCGCGCGGGCGCGCAGGCGTTGAATTGAATCGGCGACGTCGTCCTGCTGCTCGATCATCGCGTCACCGAGCTTCTGCGTCCAATCGAGATGCTCGTTCATCTGGGCGAGCACCGGCGGGAAGGCCACCAGCGACTTGACGCTGACGTCCCAGGTCTTGTCCTGCACCGCGTTGACTGCCGCGTCGCCCTTCAGCGCCGGATTGGCCTGCGACCAGCGCGCCGCTTCGACGATCTCCAGCGGATAGCTGGCGGCCATCAGGATCTGCGACAGGAGCGCATCCTGATAGAGCGCGATCGGCGCCAGAATCTGGTCGAGCTGTTCTGGCGTGAAGGGCTTGGCCGGCGTTTGCGCGCGAGTGGGCAACGCCGAGAGCGCGACGAAGGCGGAGAGTCCGGCCAGCAGCGCGCGGCGCGACGGAGCTTGCGCCGAATGCTCATCCGATGGCCCTGAGTCTGCGAGATCGTCCCGTTCAACCGACCACATACAATACCCCTGTGACGATTCGATCAGTCTTGCCTCTTGATCCCTCGGAACTTGTCCGCCGTGGCCAGCCTATCATGCTCGGCGAATGCGCGACTAACTTCCACCTACGCCGTCACTGCAACTTTCTCGTCATCGTTCTCTCGCTCAGACCTTGGCCGGATGAGCGGCCGCGCTGCGGCGGAGACGGACGATTTCGTCAACAATGCTGTCCTGACCGCTCTGACGCGCGAGTTCCTCGGCGCGCTTGAGCAGGGGCAAGGCCATGGCGCTGTCGCCTTGAAGCAAGGCACTGCGCCCGGCGCGCAGGAAATAGTCCACGGCGTCGGCCTCACGGCCGAGGCGCAGGCTGGCGTCGCCCGCCCAGGAAAGGGCTCGCGCCATGCCGCGGTAGTCGAGAGTCTGCTGGCGGCCAGCCGCGGAGCGAACGAACTGGGGCAGGGCGTTGGCTGGCTGATTGTCGAGAAGGGCCGCGCGCCCGCCCAGTTCGAATCGATCGGCTTCGAGATCGGCGCTCTTTGCTGGCTTCAGCGCAGCCATCGCCTCAGCGAGGGAAGTGCGGTCGCTGCGGTCCGCGGCGACCAGGCCGCGAATGAACCAGGCACGAGGGACGGTATCGACGTCCGCGGCCGGCCGCTCCAACGCCTGCCGCGCGGCTGCTGTCGCTCCGTCGGCATCTCCCAGGCGATAGGATGCCGCCGCCTGTACAAGGCTGAGCTCGGCAGGAACCGGAGCGTGCCGGCGGGCAAGCTCGCTTTGAACGGAGCGGACGGAGGCGATCGCCCCTTTGGCATTGCCTGCCTTCATCTGCGCGAGAGCAAGGTTGTAGCCGCTGTCGGCGATCGCGGCGGTATCATCGCGCTCATAGGCGCGCGTGAGAGCGACCTGGTATTGCCGCACGGCGACGCCCGGAAGATCCATTGCCAGCGCCTGGGTGCCGGCGCTGCTCGCCTGCTCGAGCTTGAGGTCGCGCGGCTCGGCCTCTTCGTGCCGTCCGCTGGAACCGCAAGCAACCAGTGTCAGGGCCGCGGCGGCCAGCACGCCGCTGCGCCGCATCACGGTCGTACCTCGACGGCGGGTGCGCGGCCCGTGGCTGGAGGGGTGGGCCCACTGTCGCCGCCAAACAGCCAGTGATGGCGGAGCTGCCCCAGCAGCAATTCGAGCTGGCGGGCGGCAAGCTGGGCCTGCAGCAGGGTGGCGGGCAGGGTGTCGGTGCTATCGGAGACGTTCTGCGCGATTTGCGGGGTGTTGGCGGCGAGGCTTTTGGTCGTGGTTTGCAGCGAGGCCAGCACCTCATTCGTCTTCTGGATGATTTCGGCGATGCGCGGGTCCTTCGAGGTACGCTCGAGCTGGCCCGCCAGTTCACGCAGACTGACCACGGTGGCCTCGAGATCGGCGGCGATCCGTTCATTGGCCACCAGGCGGCCGGCCACACCCTCGCCCTTCTCGACCCGGCGGGCGATGCCGGCGGCGGAACTGAGCGTCTGTTCGAGCGGTCCCGCGGGATCGACGGCGCGTTGCGCCACCGCGGTGAAGGCCACCACGGCCTTTTGTGTGTCGTCGATCAGGGGAATGATCTTGCCGCGCAATTCATCGACCAGCTGGCCGATCGTGTCGGTCGGCGCGCGATCGCTGCTGGCCGCGAGGACGGCGTAGGACCAGTCGAGCTCGGGCCCGCTGCCGCGGCCGATGTCGATGAAGGCCGCACCGGCAACGCCAAACTGGCGACGGATCGTTACTGGCGAATCGCGCCGGATGAACGGCCGCATTTGGTCCTCGACGTGAGCGATCGCATGCATGCGCTGGTTGGGGTCGATCACGATGCGCCGGACCTCGCCGGCACGCGTGCCGAGCACCTGGACTTCGGCGCCGGGAGCGAGGCCCGAAACGCCCTCCACGGGCAACAGGATGCGGAGCGTGAAGGACGGCTGGAACCAGTCCTTGACCAGGCCCGAGTTGATCAGGGCAGCGATGAAGATCGCGAGGCAGGCCAGCACCACGGCGCCGACGAGTTCGTTGTACTGATAGAGGCCGAAGATCGAACGCTTCATTGCGACCTCCGCATCCGGATCAACCCGGCGCCGCCCAGGCTAAAGGTGTAGTCGGGCTCGACGAATTGCGCCGCCTGGGCAGTTCCTGCGGCAATCCACAGCACCGCGCCGCCGCGGCGGAGGACCGCCGAGATTGCCTGAGCCATCGGTACCGCGAGCTCCGACATCCTGTCGAGTAGGTGATCCTGTACCAGCACCAGGTCGGGCGAACCGAGAAAGCCTCGCACGCAGGCCGCTCGAATCAGCGTCTGGCGCGACGTCGATTCGCGGCGCTCCGCCGGCAGGCCGGGCATGCCGAACAACCGCGCGAGGTCCGTCGCCTCCGCCACCGACTCCTCGCGCGGCCGGTCGAAGTGATAGAGGCTGCAGAGCAGGATCGCATCCATGACGGTCATGTTCGCGGGCCAGACATCGGTCTCGACGACGAGACCGATGCGTCGACGGCGGCGTAGCCGTTCCGGTCGCGCGCGCGTCGCCCAGTCGACGCCGAGAAAGCGCACATGGCCGCTGGCGGGAGGGACGAACCCGGTGCAGAGATCGACCATCGCCGCCCCTTCGCCGTCGTCGTTGACATGGACGATGGCGGTTTCGCCGCGGTGCAGATCGAGGTCGAGATAGGCAGGCGTGGCGGAGAGGAACCTCTCGGTCAGAGAGGCGCCGTCGAGAGACAGCACGGTCTGGCTGGAGCGCTGCGCCATGTCAGGACACCAGGTCGATTGCGGAGTTGACCAGCAGAATGGCCAGGGCGGAGCGAACGAAGCCGAGCGGAACGATGCGCCGCAGGTCTTCCTGGCCGGGGCCAGCACCAAGCGCGGTGGCGCAGCAGGCGAGCGCGACCAGGAAGCCGATGACCAAGCATTTCAATGGCGGAAAGACGAAGTCCTGCACCGTCAGGGCGCGGATCACCAGAGCGGCAAAATCCCAAATGGAATAAGTCAGCAGGCCGAGCGCGTGGCCGACGAAGTAGCCAGTGCCGAGAGTCGTCAGCAGCAGCACGGTGGCCAAGCAGAAGGCGCCGATCGCGAAGCTGATCGCGCGTGGCAGGACGAGCATCGCCATCGGGTCGAGACCGCGCAGCTCGATCATCCGCTGCCAGCCGCGGCTTCTCGCCTCGCTGAGCTCGACCAGGGTCGCCGTGCCGCTGCGACCGAAGATGATCAGCCCGACCAGGATGGGCGTGAACTCACGGAACAGCAGGATCACGATGACTGGCCCTACCAGACCGGTCGTGCCGGTGACCGACAGCCAGTAGACCGCCTGGGAGACGAGCGCGAAGCCGACCAGGACGCCGGCTGCGATGGTGGTGGGCAGGGAGCGCACCGCGACTTCGCGCAACACCCGTCGGAATTCGGTCCAGACGACGCCGCGTCGGGCATCGCGCCGCGTCGCGGCGACCAACACGGTTGCCGCGAGGGCGGCCGAGAGCAGCATTTCGTCGACGCTGCGAATCGTCGTGGAGCCCAGGGCGCCGACCATCCGGCGCAGGCCGGAAGTGACGCGACGTGGCGCTGCGGCTCGGGCGGTCATACGCGACCCACCACGATGAAAGTCCGCATGTTTCCCGTCTCCGGCAGAAAATACGTGCCGCGCGGGCGCACGACGAAATGACTGGAGAGCAGCTCGTAGGCCTGCTCGGACGCGGCAATGGTATGGCGCGCCGTGGTGGTCGCCAGGATCTTGGCAACGCCGACGGCGCCGCCCCAGAGGTTGCGGCTGGGCGGCGTGGTTGCGATCGCCGAGCTCATGACCGCGCCGACATCCATGGCCAGCCGGAAGTCGAGGTTGGTGCCCCATTTCTCCTCGAGCTGCATCAGCCGGTCGCGCAGCTCGAGCAGCGCCGCGGCGAGGCGGTGCGCGTCCTGGCCGGCGGTGCCTTCGCCCTGCGAGACGGCGGCGATCACGATCTGATCGTCGAGCAGCGCGGCGTAGTCGACGCCGCTTTGTTCGATCACGCCGCGTACCTCGTGGATGATCGCGTCCATCGCCGTCCGCGTGCCGCCGTCGGGCGGCTGGTGTGCCACCGTCGTCCAGTCGGGGAGCTTGACGACGCCGACCGCCGCCCGCGGCGAGGAAATCTGGCCCAGGGCGTCGGCCGAGGCGGTGTGCTGGATCAGGATGCGCTCGAGCCGGGCTTGGCGCGCGGCGAAGGCGTCCGGCGGTGTCGTCTCTTCTGCAGGTGCAATCCGAGCGGCGCTGGCAAGCGGCGATGCTGTGCGCGCCGCTCCTCCGGCACCGAAGCGCAAGGCGAGGAGGATGGCGAGCGCATCGCAGAAGGTCTTGAAGCCAGTCGTCCGCTCGCCGCGCTGCGGTTCTTCCACCGACAGGACACCCAAAGGCCTGCCGGCGAGCATGATCGGCACCACGTAGGCGTCCTCGACTCCGAGGGGCTTGAGGTGGTTCGCCAGCAGTTCCTTGGCTCGGCGGTCGCTTCGGCTCTCTGCCGTGTCGATGACCGCTCCCTCATCGAGCGCGGAAAACAGCCCCGGGAGCTCGTCGCGATGGAGCACCAGTCCCGCCGTATGCTCGTCGGCGGCGCGATCGTAGTAATCCTTGCAGGTGAGCGCGCGGCCATCACCGCTCAACTGCCAGATCGCCACGCGCCGGGCGGCACAGACAACGGCCGCCGTCGTAGTGGCCTTTTCGAGGCTTGCGACCCCCGCCTCGTCTTCGGTGAGGTCCCGGGCGAGGTCGACGAAGGAGCGGCTTCGGAATTCGAGCGCTTCCTGCCGGGCGGTTGCTGCGGCCACCCTGCGGCCGGCCTGCAGGTTGCGCCAGCTCAGCAGCCCGGCCAGGCCGATGACGATCAGGACGACAAGGATCGACAGCAGCAGGGCCACCAGGCCGCTTTGCGCCACGAAACCGGTGAGATCGGTTTCCGGCACGACGATCAGCACGAACCAGTCGCGTCCGCTCAGGATGCGCGTCGGCTCGGACGAAACGATGACGCGGCCGCTCGCGAAATCGAGGACCTTGCGCCCGACGCCCTCGACACGCAGCCGGTTGTACGCCTCGGTGAGCACGGGATCGTTCACCTCGTCGAGCATCGGCGCTTTCACGCCTTCGCCCTCGGCGACATCCCAGGTGTCGCTGGGGAAAGCGACGATGCGGCCGGCACGATCGATGATGTACGCCTTGCCGCTCAAGCCGATGACGATCTTGGCGAGGTAGGTGCAGAGCGAATCGAGTTCGACGTCGACGCCGATGACGGTCTGCAAATGTCCGTCGGCGGAAAAGTGCGGGATGGAGAAGGTGATGCCGGGCTTGTGGACGGTGTAGAACTCGTAGGTATCAGTCCAGAAGGGCTTGCGTGTCTTCGCCGCGCCGAGATACCACGGCCGCGTTCGTGGATCGAAGTCGTCGCTCGGATCCTGCACTGTTGTGAGGATCTGGCCGTAGGAATTGCGGCGGGTCCACGTCACCTGACGCCCACCATTGCTCCGGTCGATCACTTTGCTGTCGAGGCCTCCCTTGCTGTTGGTGACGACGAAGAGATAATTGCCCTGGGTGTCGGCGTAGCTGAAGGCGGTCACCGAGGCGATCGAGTTGAGGTTCTTGAGCGCGAAGTCTTCCGCCACACGGAGGCCTTCCGGCACCGGTCGGCCGCCGACCTCGCGGTCGACGAACTCGGCGAATTGCTGTCCGGGTGACAGATAGTCGTGCATCTGCACGGCGACACGCCGTTCCATCGCCGCCACCAGGTCGTCGCTGAGGGCCAGCGCGCCTTGCCGGTTCGCGGCATAGATGTGGTAGATGATTGTCCCGATCAGCAGCATGACGGCGATCACCGCGATCACCGGCAGGCTGTTTTGCAGAGTGGTCTTGAGGGGAATCGTGAGGGTTCGGCCCGGAGCGGGCGACTCCTCGCCGCCGGACGTTTGCCCTTGCGTCACATGCGTACGCAACCCCGCCATAGGCCGAAGCATATACCTTTGGCGGGCCGAGCAACGCCGGTCAGCCGACTAATTGAACCATGGCGGGGGCATTGTCGGAGAAATCGCAGGGCGGTCGGTACATCGTGATCGCGTAGGTCACCGTCTGGCGGTTGGTACCACTGTCAGTTGGTCAGCATCAGCGAACTTAGTTGTCGGGTTGTGTCGGTTGGTGACTAGTCGATGATGTGATAGCCGCCATCGATGTAGAACGTCGAGCCGGTGATCAGCCGGGTCGCGTCGTGCGCCAGGAAGGCGGTGGCGACGCCGACATCGTCGATGCTGACCAGGCTGCGTGCAGGAGCCTTGCCCTTTGCCTTTTCGAGCAGTTCGTCGAATTCCGGGATTCCCGACGCCGCCCGAGTGGCCAACGGACCGGGAGAGATGGCGTGAACGCGAATTCCCTTGGGACCCAGTTCAGCGGCCATGTAGCGCACCGCGCTCTCCAGTGCGGCTTTCGCAACGCCCATGATGTTGTAATTCTTCACGACCATCTGGCTGCCGTAGTAGCTCATCGTGAACAGGGTTCCACCGTCTTTCATCAATGGCTCGGCAAGATGCGCCATGCGCATGAACGTCCAGCAGGAGATGTCCATCGTGGTCAGAAACCCGTCGCGCGGCGCGTCGACTACTCGCCCGTGCAGCGTGTCTTTGGGGGAAAATGCAATGGAGTGGAGGAGAGAATCGAGCCGCCCCCAATCTTTTTGGATGCGCTCGAAGACGGCCTCCATCTGCCCGGGGACGTTCACATCCAACG
>JBPYDO010000016.1:0-6808 GCA_051985755.1 Reyranella sp.
GCGACCGGCCTCTGCGGCCTTGCAGGTGCTGCGATCGCGCCCATCCAGCTGGTCACGCCCTATATGGGCCAGTTCCTGATCTTCAAGGCATTCGCGCTGGTGATCATCGGCGGCCTGGGCAACATTCCGGGCGCCGTCGCCGCCGCGGTCGGGCTCGGCCTGATCGAGAGCTGGATCGGCGGCTTCTTCACCGCCGCCTGGCAGGAAGCCGCGGCGTTCATGATCATGATCCTGGTGCTGTTCCTGCGCCCGGACGGCCTCTTCAAGCGCGGAGGCATGCGGGTCGGATGAAGCTTGCCGCCGCCCTCGTCGCAGCGCTGGCCGCAGGCGCGCTGCCGCTCATCACCTCGTCGAACTATCTCATGGGCATCGGCGTCTCGGCGCTGATCTTCACCGTGGCGGCGGCCGCCCTCAACTTGATCTACGGCTTCACCGGCCTCCTGTCCTTTGCGCAGCTCGGCTTCTGGGGTATCGGCGGCTACGTCTCGGCGCTCACCGTCATGAAGTTCGGCGGCAATTTCTGGGAAGGCGTCGTGTGGGCGGCGATGATCAACGCCGCCGTCGCGCTGGTCGTGGGCTATCCGACCTTGCGCACCAGCCGACATGCTTTCGTCATTGTGAGCCTCACTTTCGCGCTGCTGGTGAACCTGGTCGCGCGCGATTGGGAGGAGCTGACACGTGGTCCGATGGGCATCCCCAACCTGCCGGCGCCGCAAGCCTTCGGACACCGCTTCGCCAACACCGGCGACTTCTACTGGATCGCCTGGGCCTTTTCGGTGGCGATGCTCGCCCTGCTCTACGCACTGTGCAGCTCGCGCATCGGCCGCACGCTGGTCGCCATCAAGCAGAACGAGCCTTTGGTGCGGGCCCAGGGCATCGCGCCCATGCCCTACAAGCTTGCGGCCTTCACGGTCGGCGCCGCCATCACCGGCGCGGCCGGCGGGGTCTACGTCTTTCACCTCGGCATCGTCGACCCGCTGATCCTCGACTTCTATTACATGCAGACTTTCCTAATCATCGTGATCATCGGCGGCGCCGGCAGCTTCTGGGGAGTCGTGGTCGCTGGTGTCGCGATGTCGGCACTGCCCGAGGTGCTGCGCTTCTCGGCCGACTTCCGCATGGTCATCTACGGGCTCATTCTGGTGGTGGCGATGTTCGTCATGCCGGCCGGCGTGGCCGGCTGGCTGCGCGAGCGGCAGCTGCAGCGCATGCGCGAGCAGCTGAAATGACCGCGATCCTGCAGGTGAGCGATCTGCGCAAGGCCTATGCCGGCGTGCATGCCCTCGACGGCATTTCCTTCGAGGTCGAGGCCGGCAGCATCACCGGCCTGATCGGGCCGAACGGCTCGGGCAAGAGCACGGCGATCGACTGCCTCTCAGGCTTCCAGAAGCTCGACCGCGGCAAGGTCAGCCTGGCGGGCCACGATGTCACCGGCCGGCCCGCGCACATGATCGCTCGTGCCGGCCTGATGCGCACCTTCCAGACCGTGCGCGTCTACGAGCGCCTGTCGCTCGGCGACAACCTCGCGATCGCCCAACAGCAGTTCGATCCGGCCACCTGGATCGACGAGTTCCTGCGCACCAGACGCTATCGGCAGGCGGTCGAGTCCTCCGAGAAACGTGCGCGGGAACTGGTCGAGCTGATCGGGCTCAGCCGCTACTACGATGCCGAGACCGGCATCCTGAGCTATGGCCAGAAGAAGCTGGTGGCGCTGGCGGCGGCGCTGATGCCGCGTCCCAAGATCGTCGTGCTCGACGAGCCGGTGGCGGGCGTCAACCCGACCCGCATCCGCGAAATCGAAGTGGCGCTCGGGCAACTCAACCAGGCGGGCGAAACTTTCCTGATCGTCGAGCACAATGTCGAGTTCATCACCAATCTCTGCCATCGCGTTATCGTGCTCGACCAGGGCCGCAAGCTTGCCGAGGGCACGGCCGAGCAGATCCATGCCGACCCGCGGGTGCTCGAAGCCTATCTAGGCATGACGCCCGAGATGGCGGCGGCAGAAATGCAGGGTGTCACGTGAGCCCGCCCGCCCTTGAACTGGTTTCCGTCACGGCGGGGTACGGCGACAACCCGATCGTGCGCGATTTCTCGGCGCGACTCGACGGCGGCACGATCACGACACTGATCGGCGGCAATGGCGCCGGCAAGTCGACGCTGTTGCGCGCGATCTACGGCACCAACCGCCTCTTCTCCGGCCGGATCGTCTTCAAGGACGAGACCATCGAGCGCCTGCCGCCGTGGGAGCGGCTGAGGCGCGGCATCGGCTTCGTGCCGCAAGGCCGTTGCAATTTCCCGGCGATGACAGTGGCCGAGAACATCAAGATGGCCTGTTACACCCTGCCCGGCGACCGACACGAGGCCGCCATCGATCGAACGGCGGCGCTGTTTCCGACCTTGCGCCAGAAATGGCGCGTCGAGGCGGGCAACCTGTCGGGCGGCGAGCAACAGATCCTGGAAATGGGCATGGTGCTGCTGCTGCAACCCAGCCTTCTTCTGCTGGACGAACCGTCGCTCGGGCTCTCGCCCAAGATGCAGGGCGATGTGTTCGCCACGGTACAGCGGATTGCGGCAAGCGGCGTCACGGTCCTTATCGTGGAGCAAAACGTGCGCGGCGCGCTCTTGATTTCCGACCGCGCCTTGGTGATGGAACAGGGACGTAAGTTCATGGAGGGGCCGGCGGCGGAGGTGCGCAGCGATCCGCGAATCCGCCAGGCCTATCTTGGCGGCAATATCCAGGAGAGTGCCGCGCAATAGGGCGGCGTAGAGGAGAGCTTGAGTTCCATGGAAAAGGCACGATTGGCCGTCGATATCGGCGGCACCTTCACCGACCTCTGTCTGGACTGGAAGGGCAAGCTGAGCAGCGTGAAGGTCCTGACGACGCCGCGCGCGCCCGAGGAGGGCGTGCTGGCCGGCATCGAAGAGGTGCTCAAGCAGACGGCTGTCAAGCCGGCCGACCTCGGTCTCGTCATTCATGGCACGACGCTCGCCACCAACGCCATCATCGAGCGCAAGGGCGCCAAGACGGCGCTGATCGTCACCGAAGGCTTCCGCGATTCGATCGAAATGGCCTTCGAGCATCGCTTCGAGCAGTACGACATCTTCATGCAGAAGCCGCCGCCCCTGGTGGCGCGCAATCTGCGCTTCGGCGTTCCGGAGCGTCTCGACGGTCGCGGCAATGTGCTGATCCCGCTCGACGAGGCGGCGGTGCGCGCACTCGCGCCCCAGCTGAGCGCCAACGGGATCGAATCGGTCGCCATCGGCTACATGCATGCCTATCTCGACGGCGCGCACGAGCGGCGCACGCGCGACATCCTGAGAGAGAAGCTGCCCGGCCTTTCGATCACGCTTTCAAGCGAAGTCTCGCCCGAGATCCGCGAATACGAGCGCTGGTCGACCGCGGTCGCCAACGCCTACGTCCAGCCGGTAATCGAGCGCTATCTCGGCCGTCTCGATCAGGCCCTGCGCCAGAAGGGCTTCACCTGTCCGTTGTTCATGATCACCTCGGGCGGCGGGCTTGCCGCGCTGGAGACGGCGCGCAAGTTCCCGATCCGGCTGGTCGAGTCGGGTCCCGCCGGCGGCGCCATCCTGGCGGCGGCGTTGGCCCGCCAGTGCGGCCTCGACAAGGTGCTGTCGTTCGACATGGGCGGCACCACGGCCAAGATCTGCCTGATCGACAATGGCGAGCCGCAACACTCGCGCACCTTCGAGGTGGCGCGGCAGTACCGTTTCCTGAAGGGCAGCGGCCTTCCCTTACGCATCCCCGTGATCGAGATGGTCGAGATCGGCGCAGGCGGCGGCTCGATCGCCTCGGTCGACGCGCTGGCTCGCGTCAATGTCGGACCGGAGAGCGCCGGCGCCGAGCCGGGACCGGCGAGCTATGGCCGCGGCGGCGCCGAGCCCACCGTCACCGACGCCGACGTCGTGCTGGGCCGCATCGACCCCGGCTACTTCGCCGGCGGCTCGATCAAGCTCCTGCCCGAGAAGGCCGGAGAGGCGGTCGACAAGGCGGTCGGCGCGCCGCTTGGATTGAAGCGCCTCGATGCGGCCTTCGGCGTGAGCGAGATCATCGAGGAGAACATGGCCAACGCCGCCCGTGTGCACGCCGTCGAGCGCGGCAAGGAATTGCAGAACCGCACCATGATCGCCTTCGGCGGCGCGGCGCCCATCCATGCCGCGCGGCTCGCCGAGAAGCTCGGCATCAACCGCGTGCTGGTTCCGAGCGGCGCCGGCGTCGGCTCGGCCGTCGGCTTCCTGATGGCGCCGGTCGCCTACGAGGTCGTGCGCAGCCGCTACGTACAACTCGATCCCGACAAGTTCGACCCGGCGTTCGTCAACCGGCTGTTCGCCGAGATGCGCGCCGAGGCCGAGGCCGTGGTCAAGGCGGGCGCACCGCAGGCCAAACTCAGCGAGACCCGCACCGCCGACATGCGCTACCGCGGCCAGGGGCACGAGATCACCGTCGACCTGCCGACGACTGAGTTCAATGCCGCTTCTCGGGAGAAGCTGATCAAGCTCTACGAGGACGGCTACGCCGCCACTTTCGGTCGCACGATCCCCGGTCTCAGTGTGGAAATCATGAACTGGACCTTGCGGCTGGCTGCCGAGCAGCCGGCGCTCGCCAAAAGTCCGCCGCAGCCGCCCGACAAGCCGGCCAAGGCGCGCGGCCGCCGGCCGGTCTACGATCCCGGCGATCAAGACATGAAAGACGTGTCGGTCTATCATCGCGACGACCTGGTGATCGGCAGCCTGGTGCCCGGACCGGCAGTCATCGCCGAGGATGAGACCACGACTGTCGTGCCCAAAGCCTTCGCCGCGCGGATAAGCCCGATCGGCGCCATCTTGCTGGAGAAAGTGGGACCATGAGCATCAACGATCCCCTCTCGCCCATCCGCCTGCAGCTGATGTGGGATCGCCTGATCGCGGTCGTGGAGGAGCAGGCGCTGGCGCTGATCCGCACCGGCTTCTCGACCTCGACGCGCGAAGCAGGCGATCTGTCGGCCGGCGTGTTCGACCTGAGCGGCGCCATGCTGGCCCAGGCGGTCACCGGCACGCCGGGCCACATCAACTCCATGGCGCGCGCCGTCTACCACTTCCTCGACAGATTCCCGGCCCACACGATGAAGGAAGGCGACATCTTCCTGACCAACGACCCGTGGAAGGGCACCGGCCACCTGCACGATTTCACCTTCGTCACGCCGACCTTCCGGCGCGGCAAGATGGTGGCGCTGTTCGCCTCGACCTGCCACGTGGTCGATATCGGCGGCCGCGGAATGGGCGCCGACGCCCGCCAGGTCTTCGAGGAAGGTCTCTACATTCCGCTGATGCGCTTTGCCCACCAAGGCAAGGTCGACCAGACGCTGACCGAGATCGTGGCGGCCAATGTGCGCGAGCCGATCCAGGTCGTGGGCGATCTCTACTCGCTCGCCACCTGCAACGAGATCGGCTGCCGGCGATTGATCGAGATGATGGACGAGTTCGCCATCGACGATCTCGAGCGGCTGGGCAACCACGTCCTCGAGAAATCGAAGCAGGCCTCGCTCGACCTGATCCGCAAGATCAAGCCCGGCGAATACAAGTTCTCGATGCGGGTCGACGGCTACGACAAGCCGATCGACCTGTGCGCCACCATGAAGATCGGCGAGAGCGGCATCGACGTCGACTTCGCCGGCACGTCGAGCGTGTCGGCCTACGGCATCAACGTGCCGGTCTGCTACACCGAGGCCTATGCCTCATTCGGCGTGAAGTGCATCGTGGCGCCCAAGGTGCCCAACAACGAAGGCTCGCTGTCGGTGATCCGTGTCACGGCGCCCGAGGACTGCATCCTGAACGCCCGTGCGCCGGCGCCGGTCGCGGCCCGCCACGTCACCGGCCAGATGCTGCCCGACGTGATGTTCGGCTGCCTGCACCAGGCGCTGGGTGGCGGCGTGCCGGCCGAGGGCGCCTCGTGCCTGTGGAACCTGTCGGCGCTGGGCGGCCCCGGCCGCGCCGATGGCGATCCGGCCGAAACGGTCAACGCGGTGCCTTTCAACATCATGAGCTTCCATGCCGGCGGAACGGGCGCGCGGCCAGGCAAGGACGGCCTCAGCGCGACGGCTTTCCCGAGCGGCGTGCGCAACGTGCCGATCGAGGTCAACGAGGCGATCTCGCCGGTCGTCGTGTGGAAGAAGGAATACCGCCAGGATTCCGGCGGCGCCGGCGAGTTCCGCGGCGGACTGGGCCAGGTCATGGAGGTGGGCACGCTCGACAAGGCGCCGTTCGCCATCTCGGCCTACTACGATCGCATCGACCATCCGCCGCGCGGCCGCGAGGGCGGCCATGCCGGCGCAGCCGGCGTGGTTACGCTCTCGTCCGGCAAGAAGCTGCGCGGCAAGGGCCAGCAGACCGTGGCTCAGAGGGAGCGCGTGATCATCGAGATGCCGGGCGGCGGCGGGCTCGGCAATCCGCGGCGGCGCGCGATTGCGGCCGTGGCCGACGATGTGCGCCAGGGATTCATCTCGGCGGAGGCGGCGCGGCGCGACTACGGCGTCGCCGTCAACGACGACGGCTCGATCGACGAGTCTGAGACGGCCAAGCTGCGCGCCCTCGCCGCCGAGTAGGAATCCGCCAATGCGTGTCAGTGCCGGCCTGCCGACAGGGATGGAAGGCCTGACCTATCCCATCCCGTTCTCGGAGCCCGAGAACGTCATCCGGATCGCCCAGGCCGCCGAGAAATTCGGCTACGACTCGGTGTGGGGCAACGACCACATGACGACCCAGAACTACGTGCGCGCCGAGTTCCCGGTGCCGCCGCGCTTCTGGGAGCCCC
>JBPYDO010000017.1:0-20334 GCA_051985755.1 Reyranella sp.
GACACACGGCGCGGCAATACGTCCATATGTTGCGTCACTTCCTGCATCAGGAGCAGGTCCGGTCGCTCGCGTTCGAGCAGGCCCGCAACGTCGCCCACGGCCGCCCCCTCGAGCCGCAGCAGATTCCAGCTGATCACCCTCATTGCGGCCAACATAGACTGTGGGCCGCGATCTGTGCAGACTTTCGACGACAGGCATGATCGGGAAGGAAACGTCATGAAGGTGGTCATCACCGGCGGCGCGGGCTTTCTCGGCAAGAAGCTGGCTCGCCGCCTCCTGCAGCAGGGCAGCCTCGCCGACGCCAACGGCACACGCGGCCGCATCGGCGAGCTGCTGCTGTTCGATGTCGCCAAGGCGAGCGGTCCGGGGCTCGCCGATCCGCGGGTCAAGACGATCGCCGGTGACATCGGCAACTTCGCCACGGTGCAGTCGATCGTGCAGGGCGCCGACACGGTGTTCCATTTCGCCGCCGTAGTGAGTGCCGGCGCCGAAGCCGACTTCGATCTGGGCTACCGGGTTAATCTCGACGGCACGCGCAACGTCCTGGAAGCCTGCCGCGCCCTGGGCAGCAATCCGCGCGTCATCTTCACCAGCTCACTCGCGGCCTATGGCGGCGACCTGCCGCCCGCCGTCAGCGACGACACGCCGCTCACGCCGCAGACCTCGTACGGCTCGCAGAAGTCGATTGGTGAATTCCTGTTGCGCGACTACACGCGCAAGGGCTTTCTGCGCGGCACCGCGGTGCGGCTGCCGACCATCTGCGTGCGCACCGGTCTACCCAACAAGGCCGCCTCGACCTGGGCGAGCTCAGTGGTGCGCGAGCCGCTCACCGGCGTCGACGTCGTCTGTCCGGTGACGCCGGAGACGGTCATGGTGGTCCTCAGTCCGCGCAAGACGGTCGACGCCTTCCTGCGCCTGCACGATCTGCCGGCCGATGCCTTCGGGCCCGGCCGCACCCTGCTTCTGAACGGCATCAATGTGACGGCCCATGAGCTCGAGCAGGCGGTCGGACGTCACGCCGGCAACCGCCGGGTCGGCAAGGTGTCGTGGCAGCATGACCCCGCCATCCAGAAGATCTGCGACGGCTGGCCCCAGGGGATCGACTCTCCGCGCGCCCGCGACCTCGGCTTCGAGACCGACAAGGATCTCGACGAGGTGGTGCGCAATTTCATCGCCGACGATCTCGACGAGCAGATCAAGCTCGCAAAGGCGGCTTAAGGAGTCGCAGCGCCGCGAAATCGCTCTTGCTTGGTGGGAACTTCCTCGCCGAGCGACGCGAGGTGGAGCGGCGTGCGGGAGGCGACGAAGATCGAGCGATGCATCAACTGCATCGGCGTGTGCACCCAGTCGAGCGGAAAGTCGACGAAGTCCGGCTGGGTGAGCGGAATGTAAGCGTGGCCGAATAGCGCCTTCAGCCGCTTGAGCACCCACAGCCTGGTCGGCCGGCAGCCGACGCCGGAGACGGCCTGGTTGGCGGCGTCTGGATCGCGCACCAGCAGCAACTCGTCGAAAGTGCCGGGCGAGACCGCCGTCTCCAGAAGCAGGAGCCCGGTGCAGGCTTCGGCCATGCGGCCGAGGGCGCGGGCGGGATCGGCGAGATGGTAGAGGAGGCCGTAGCAGTAGACGACGTCGAAGGCGCCAAGGCCGATCGGGCGGTCGAGGTCGAGATCGACCAAGGCGGTGCGCGCGCCGGGCAATCGGCGCGCCGCTTCCGCGACGTTCTCCGCCCGCCCATCGGTCACCGTCACCTCGCAACCGCGTTCCAGGAAGAACGGCGTGTGCAGGCCGATCCCGGCGCCGACCTCGAGCACGCGCTTGCCGGCGAGATCGAGGCCGAGGCTGGCCAGATGTTCCTGGCGCGCCCGGTTGATCGCCAGCGCCTCGGGCGCGAGGAAGACGGAGAAGGGGCTCGTTTCTTCCTTCGGCTCGCCGAGCACGCGGCCGGCCAGGCGCCGAAGCACGCCGGATCCGCTAGCGGCTCAGCGCCGCCTTAAGGAGGCGCAAGCCATTCTGCAGGTGGCGCCACGGCGACCAGACGTGGCGGGTGCGCATCATGTGCCAGCGCTGCGGCTCGTTGTCGGGCCCGGCGATGGCGCCGGCGTCCTCGACATAGTCGGTGATGCCCACCGCGTCGGTGTCCCACGGACCCGTGGTCTTGAAAAGGGTGGCCTTGCAGCCGTAGCCCGCGAGCGTCCGCGACATGCCCGACGCGAGGAAGTCCATGTAGAGCGGCAGGCTCTCGGGGCGGCAGAAATATCCCTTGTTGAAACCGACGGCGAGCAGGCGGAAGTGAAAGGGATTCTTCTCGAGGTAGCGGATCGCTTCCGTGGTGTTCGCCGGATAACGGGGCGAGAAGAAATCGTCGACCACCACGATGCCCTGGGGGTTGACGATGAGGTTGGCCAGCTCGAGCTCGCGATAGACCGCGGTGCCGGTGTGCTCGCCGTCGAGGTGCAGCCAGCGCACCGTCTGGTGCATCGCCTTGAGGTCGAGCTTGGCCGGCAGTTCGGCCGAGGGGCCGGAGAGCGGCACCAGGTTGGCGGGCTCGAGGCCGGTCGAACGAATCGAGTTCCTGACCGCCTCCTCGTCGAGCCGCAGGTCGCAGAGATAGAGCTTCTCCGGTTCCCTGCGGTAGTTGGCCAGGATCGACGCCGAGCGGCCACGCCACACGCCGATCTCGAACAGGTCGCCCAGGACATTGGCCTCCGCCTGCCGGTCGAGCAGGGCGCGCCAGACGCCATAGGACTGGGGCATGAACCAGCCCGGGATGGCGTCGATCTTCTCCCAATTGAGCGCGGTGCTTGCCATGTGCGGCGCCTTGCTAACAGCGGCCTTCCGGTACTGCAAGCGGCGCGGCAAAGTCATTGCCAGCTTGCACCCCGGGCGGCCCTCGGGTAGAGCGCGGCATCTCGTGCAGATGCCGTCCACCATCCTCGCCTATCGGGCGACACTGGCCCTGATCTGGGCGCTGGCGCTCTGGCACAGCTGGGTCTGCCGCGGCCTGTTCGTCGACGGATCGGCCTTCCTGGTGCAGATCGCCCGTTTCCAGGAATTCTTCCGGTTCTACCCGCCGCGGCTCTACGCCATGGTGGTGGCCCAGCTGCCGGTCATGGCGGCGGTCAAGCTCGGGGTCATCGACTTGCACTGGCTCGCCAGGCTTTTGTCGCTCGGCCTGTTTGCCCTGCCGACGATTTTCTACAGCCTGGCGCTGCATCGCGTGCGGCACGACGCAGTCCTCCTGTCCCTCGTCATCGCCGCGATCGGCACCATCTTCATGGCAACGTCGTTCTTCATCGTCGGCGAGTTCAATACCGCCTACGCGCTGGCGCTCTGCACGGCGGTGCGCCTGGCGACGGCCGACCGTCTCAGCCTGTGGGACGGCCTGGTCCTGCTGGTGATCGGCGTGCTGGCGATGCGCACTTACGAGGCCATGCTCTATCTGGGGCCGGTCCTCGCCGCGATGATCCTGTGGCAGGTCGTGCGACTGTCGCCGCGGCCATTGCTGCCTACGCTGCTCCATCTCGCCGCGGCCGCCTTGTTTCTCGCCGGCATGGTGATCGCCGCCGACGCGGTCATCCATCCTTGGCTGCCGGCGCACCGTGACGAGGCCCTGCAGCAGGCCAAGTTCTTTTGGCAGGACATGCAGTTCTCCTTCGCCTTGATCGCGGTGCTGGTTGTGGTGCTGTGGGGACTGTTAAGGCCCGACGATCTCGCCGTGGGCAAGCCCTATCGCTGGGCAAGCATCAGCCTTGCGCTGCTGGCCTTCTCGCCGCTGCTGGCGCTGGGCGATTGGGTGGTTAGACCGCTCGCCCGCTCGCACTACCTGGCGCGCTCGGCGAGCGGCGTGATCATCACCACCATGGTGATCTTCGTCTGGTGCCTTGCCGCACCGCGGCTCGCGAACTGGCGGCCGCGCCTGGTCCTGCAAAGCGAGGCGGCACGACGGCGCATGCTCGGCTTCGCCTGCCTGCTCCTGCTGGCGGCGCTTCCGGCCGACATTTTCCTGACCTCCACTTGGGTCGCCTATCTCGACGCGATGCGCGCCACGGTAACAAGCCGCACCGGCGTGATCGCCTTCGAGGACACGCCGATCTCCAAGTTCCCCAAGGTGCTGCTTGTCGAGAACTGGGTGCTGCCCTCGCAGAGCCTGCTGCTTCGCTCGAAGCCAGGCGACGGGATCATCGCGCCGCCCAGGGACTTCACCGATTGGATGCCGTTCCCGCCGTCGGCTCCGCAGGACATCGGCCGGTTCGTCTGGCGCGACTGACATGCCGGGGAGGTCCCTGACTGTCGCGTATCGGGGCGTCGTTCTGCTCCTGTGGGCGCTGGTGATCTACAATAGCTATGCCTGCCGCGTACTGTTCTGGGACGGCGCCTACTTCGTCGTCGACATGCTGCAGCATGGCCGCTTCCACGACTGGTATCCGCCGCGCGAGCACATCGCCTGGCTGACCGAGTGGCCGGTCCTGCTGCTGGTCAAGCTCGGCGTGCGCGACACGCGACTGCTCTCGATTGTGTTCTCGGCGGTCATGTTCGCTTTGCCGACCGGCTTCTATCATCTGGCGCTCTGGCGGGCGCGCCACGACGCTGTGCTACTCGCGGGCGTGATGGCGATCATCGCGGCGGTCTACCTGCCGACCTGCTTCTTCATCATCGGCGAATACAACGCGACCTATGCCGCGGCCACCGCCGCCATGACGGTGATCTTGACGGGCGGGGCACGGCGCCGCGCCGACGGCGCGATCCTGTGCGCGATCGCCGCTCTGCTGATCGCCTCCTATGAAGCGACTGTCTATCTCGGCCCCTTCCTTGCCGTCGCGACCTTGTGGTGGATGCGCTCTCGTCGCGATGCCGGCCGGCCAGCCGATGACGTCGCCAAGCTGCTGGGTGTCATCGCGACGGCCGCCTTTTTCGGCGGCATGCTGGTCGCGGCAGGCGCGCTGCTGCGCTATTGGGACACCGAGTACCTGACCAGCGTCCGCGCCGAGACCTTCGACTTCTGGCAGAACTTGCAGTCGATCGTGCCCATGATTGGTGGTGCGATCTTCGCCGTGCTCTGCCTGCTGCGGCCGGCTTGGCTGCGGGGTGCGGGGCCTGCCTTGCTGATCTGCGGCACGGCGCTCGTGCTGGCGGCGACGCCGCTCTATCGCCATCTCAATCCCGAGGCGACGCTCTCTCCGGCGGCGCAACACACCGCGCGCAGCGCGAGCGGCGCCTTTTTGTGCGCGATCCTGGTGGCGATGTGGATTCACGTTGCCTGGCGCAAGCAGCCGCCGAAATTCCTGGTCCTGGCCCGCGAGCCCAGCGTCGCGCGGCATCTCGTGGCCAGTACGGCGCTGCTGGTCTTGGCCGCGGCGATCCCCGACATTGCCCTGACGCGGCTTTGGACCGGCTTCCTCGATGATTTCCGCGCCATCGTCATCGGCCGAACTGGGGTGGTGCGGGCCGATGGTCTGCCGCTGCATGCCTGGCCCTCTCGACTGTTCGCTCAAGATTGGAGCTATCCGGCGCTCAGTGCCATCCTGAAGAGCGCGCCCGGTCAGGGCATGATCGACGAGAAGCGAACCTTACGCCGGTACTCGCCCTTCGACCCTCGCTGCGGGACGCTACCGAGCCTCGACGGCTATCGCTGGGGTGGTTGAGCTTCTTTGCCGGGCGTTTAGGGACGCATGCAGTGGACCGTTGGTCCGTTGCCGCGGACCGGCGCTGCCAATTCGACGAACTCGCACAGGATTTTGCGGGTGTCGCGCGGATCGACGATCTCCTCGATCCAGAAGGTCTCGGCGCTTCGGAAAGGCGAGCGCAGCTTGTTCAGTCGCTCCTGGATCTCGGCCATCTTGGCTTTGGGATCGGCCGCCGCGTCGATGTCGGCGCGGTAGGCGGCCTCGATGCCGCCTTCCAGCGGCAGCGAACCCCAGCGGCCCGACGGCCAGGCATATCGCCAGTTGAGCCGCGCGCCGTTCTGGTGCGCAGCACCGGCGACGCCGAAGGCGTTGCGGATGATGAAGCTGCACCACGGCACCGTCGTCTGGAACATCGCCGACATGGCGCGCACGCCCTGGCGGATCACGCCGCTCTTCTCGGCCTCGAGCCCAATCAAAAAGCCTGGACAGTCGCAGAAATAGACCACCGGCAGATGGAAGGTCTCCGCCATGTCGACGAAGCGCGCCACCTTCTGGCAGGCGTCGGCGGTCCAGCCGCCGCCATAGAACATCGGGTCGCTCGCCATCACGGCGATCGGCCAGCCGTCGATACGGGCGAAGCCGGTGACCACCGGGCGGCCATAGAGCTTGCCCATCTCGAAGAAGGAACCCTCGTCGACGATCTTCTCGACGATCGGACGGATGCGGTAGACCTTGCGGATGTCGCGCGGGATGGCATCGAACAGCGACTCGTCGCGGCGGTTCGGGTCGTCGGTAATTGGTCCGCGTGGCGGCGCGTCGTAGACCGAAGAGGGAAGATAGGAGAGGAAGCGGCGCGTGTAGGCGAAGGCCTCGTCCTCGCTGTCGACGGCCTCGTCGATGGCGCCGGCGCGCAGCTGGATCTCCCAGCCGCCCAACTCCTGCTTGTCGAATTGCTTGGGGCTCAGCCTGTTCACCACCGGCGGCCCGGCGACGAACATCGCCGAAAGCTCCTTGACCATGATCGAATAATGGGTCGCGGCCAGCCGGGCCGCGCCCAGGCCCGCGACCGATCCGAGGCCCAGTCCCACGGTCGGCACCGTGCCCATGTTGCGGACCACCCATTCCCAGCCGCGCACGCCCGGCACGTTGGCGCGGCCGGTGGTTTCGATGGTCTTCACCGAGCCGCCGCCGCCCGAGCCCTCGATCATGCGGATCAGCGGCACGCGGTACTGGTTAGCGTACCGCTCGATGAAGATGTCCTTTTCCTTGATCGTCGCATCGGCCGAGCCGCCGCGTACCGTGAAGTCGTCGCCGGTCACCGCGACATGGCGGCCGTCGATTTGGGCGCGGCCCATGACGGCGTTGGCCGGGGTGAGCTCGATCAGGTCGTTGTGGCCGTCATACTCGGCCTTGCCGGCGATGCTGCCGATCTCGCGGAAGGATCCCTGGTCGACCAGACGGTCGATGCGTTCGCGCACGGTCAGCCGGCCGCCGTCGTGCTGGCGCTTCACCTTGTCTGCGCCGCCCATGCGGCGGGCCATCTCCTGGCGGCGGCGCAATTCCTTCATCTCGGATTGCCAACTCATGGCGTTTCTCGCTCGGCTTTTCGTGTGTCGTTTGTCACAGTTCGTACCAACCGGCGGCGGGACCGGCTAGACTGAAAGGCATCAGCGGGGGAGTTTGGCCGATGGACGAAACTGGCGACAGCAGTCTCTTGCTGGTCGCGCGCTGCCTCATAGCCGGCCTATTCCTGTGGTCAGGGGTCGGCCAGATGAGCGGCCTCGATCAAACCGCCCTGTTCGTGAGCCATGGCACCGGATACATGCGCATCGTGGTGTGGGCGGCAATGGTGGTCGAGATCGCGGGCGCCGTCCTGCTGATCGTGGGCTTCAAGGCGCGGTTCATCTGCCTTGCGCTCGCAGGCTTCGCGGTGGTGACGGCGCTGCTGTTCCACGCCAACTTCCCCGACCGCGGCCAGATGTTCCATTTCCTGAAGAACTTCGCGATCGCAGGTGGCCTGTTGGCGCTCTATGTCGCCGGCCCCGGCCGGCTGTCATTCGACGGCCTGAGCGAGGCGCGGGAGTAACCGGACACTCCAGCGCAGTGGACAGGGCACCCTGCCACTCCCACATGAGCGCCATGAAGGATCGTCGATCGACGAATTCGGCGCGCTGGCCCGGCCAAGCCATCTTCACCGTCGGCCACTCGACCCTGCCGATCGAACGTTTCATCGCGGTGCTGCAGGCCTACGGCATCGAGCGGCTGGTCGACATCAGGACGGTGCGGCGTTCGCGTCACAATCCGCAATTCAGCGAAGAGGCGCTGGCCGGGGCACTGAGCGCGGCCAACATTGAATACCTGCCGCTGCCGGCGCTGGGCGGACTGCGGCGGGCCCGGCGCGAGTCGCCGAACACCGGCTGGCGCAATGCGAGCTTCCGCGGCTACGCCGACTACATGCAGACCGATGAGTTCGTCGCCGGCCTGGCCGAACTGATTGGCCTCAGCCGCGGCAGGTCCGTCGCCATCATGTGCGCCGAAGCCGTGCCGTGGCGCTGCCATCGCTCGCTGGTCGCCGATGCGCTCGGGGTACGCGGCATTCCCGCGGTGGAAATCTTCTCGGAGACGAACTGGCGCCTGCACAAGCGCACCCCCTTCGCCCGCGTCAGGAAGACCCGGATCACCTATCCGCCCGAGCGGCCGCCCGGGCGTGCGAAGAGTCCGCGGCGAGCCGTTCAGCCGCGCAAGCGGTCGTAGACGACGCCGTCGATCAGGTTTGCTTCGTAAAGCCGGCCAAGGTCGATGCCGCCGGGCGGCAGCGCCGGCTTGAAATCAGCGATGGCGCGCTGCAGTCGCGCCTCCTGATCGCGCCTGAGCTGCTCGGCGTCCTCGACGGTGACCGCCGCGAAATGCACCATCATGCCGGGCAGCAGGCGGCCCAGTCGCGGCAGGTCGACCGACGCCACGGTGGCGATCTTGGAATAGCCGCCGACGGTTTGCCGGTCGCTGAGCAGGACGATGGGCAATCCGGCGCCGGGGACCTGGATGGCGCCGAGGCCGATGCCGTCGGAGATGATGTCGGCGCCTTTTACATGTTCGATGGTCGGGCCCTCGAAGCGGATGCCCATGCGGTCGGCTTCCTTGGAGACGCGATATTCGGACTCCACGAGGGTCTTGCGTCCCTTGGCGCTGAAATAGTCGTCCTGCGGTCCCCAGATAACCCGGATCGGACCGCTGCCATAGTCGAAGGCGGCGCCGAGCTTGCGTTCGGTGGCCGCTGCCGCCTGGTCGAGCTCGAGTGGCAGGGCGTCGCCGTTGGCGAGCTTGCGTCCTTCGAAGCCGCCGATGCCGGCGCGCGCATAAGTCGACAGGCTGCCCATGAAGGGTGCCAGCGCGAGTCCGCCCGCGATCGCGAGGTAAGCGGTGCTCGCGCCCTCGACCATGCCGACGCGCAAGGTCTGGCCGCGCTTCAGGAGATGCGTGCGATCGGAATCGATCGGCTTGGGCGGCGCATCGGGCGTTTCGACCAAGGATGGCGAAAGCCGGCCCACGAGGGCGATCCGCACGCTGTCGGCCTCGACGAGAAGGTCGGGCCCCATGACGCCGATCTCCAGGCCGGCGGTGTTGGCCGGATTGCCGACCAGCGCATTGGCGAGCGTGAGCCCGATCCTGTCCATGGCGCCGGACGTCGGCATGCCGAGCGCCATGTATCCCACGCGGCCGAGATCCTGCACGGTGTCGAACAGGCCCGCACGGACGACTTTCAGCACCGCACTCATGGCTTGATCAGGGTCGACCAGTCGAGTGTTCCCGCCTCGACCTCGCGCGCCAGGCGGTCGTACGTCTTGCGATCGATGCGCTCGAAGGCGAGCGAATCGCCTGGCGCCAGGAACACCGGCTGCTCGCGACGCTGATCGAACATCCAGAGCGGCGTGCGGCCGATCAGATGCCAGCCGCCCGGAACCTCGAAGGGATAGATCGTCGTCATGTCCATGGCGATGGCCACCGACGAGCGCGGCACGCGCACCCGCGGCTGGGCGCGGCGCGGCAGGTAGAGACCGGGTTGCAGGCCCGCGATGTAGGCGAGCCCCGGCATGAAGCCCAGCACATAGACCTTGAAGGCGGAGGCGAGATGACCGGCAACCACTCCTTCTGGCGTCGTTTTGGTACGTTTTGCCACGTCGGCAAGATCGGGCGCGAATTCGGGATCGTCGTAGCAGCAGGGGATGCGCACCTGGCGGCTCTTCATGCCGGTCGCGAGCCCGCCCGCGATCAGCGCCTCGATCTCGGGCTGCAGGCGGCCGCGTGACGTTGCCAGCGGATCATAGGTGACCATCAGCGAACGCATGGAGGGCACCGTCTCGACCACGCCTTCCAGGCGGCCCGCCGTCTTAGCGGCGCCAATCACCGCATGCAGCGCCATCACCTGGCCATTGATCGACGGCGATATTTCGTTGCCGAATTCGACGGTAAAGGCAGTATCGCCGCAGGAAAGGTAACGGACGCTCACGTCTGCTAGGATACAAGCTCGGACAAAGGGAGTCTCCCATGGCCCAAGGCACCAACGCAGGTTACGTGAACATCAACTCCGATCTCGGCGAGAGCTTCGGCCCGTGGGTCATGGGCAACGATGCCGAGGTGCTGAAGATCGTCAAGTCGGCGAACGTCGCTTGCGGCTTTCATGCCAGCGATCCCACCGTGATGGTCGACACCGTCAAGCTCTGCAAGCAGAACGGCGTCAGTATCGGCGCCCATCCGGGTTTCGCCGACCTGCAGGGCTTCGGCCGGCGGGTGATCAATCTTTCGGTCAAGGAGCTCGAGGCCAACATCGCCTACCAGCTGGGCGCCTTGCAGGCGATCGCCGCACTTCAGGGCATGAAGGTCACGCACATCAAGCCGCACGGCATGATGGGCAACATGTCGGCCGAGAGCGCCGAGATGTCCGAGGCGATCGCGCGCGCCACCAAGGCGATCGACCGCGATATCATCTTCCTCGCCCAGGCCAACACCGAACAGGGCAAGGCGGCGGAGAAGGTCGGCCTGCGCGCCGCAGAAGAGGTGTTCGCCGACCGCACCTATACCGACAAGGGTTTCCTGACGCCGCGCAAGGAAGCGAACTCCATGATCAAGGATCCGGCGCAGGCCGTGGCGCATGTGCGGCGCATGGTCGACGAGCAGGCGATCTACTCGACCTCGGGCAAGCGCATTCCCTGCCGCGTCGATTCGATCTGCGTGCACGGTGACGGTCCGACGGCGGTGACGGTGTCGCGCGCTGTGCGCGAGGGCCTCGAAGCAGCCGGCATCCGCATCGTCACCTTGCCCGAGATGCCGAGCCTCAGGCAGTGAGCACGCCGTCATGCGCCCGGTCTTCGAGCCTGAGTCGGTCCATCGTCTGAAATATCGCGGCGCCGTCGATGCCGACGGCCACCTGCTCGAGGATGCCGGACTGTGGGACCGCTACATCGAGGCGAAATTTCGCAACCGCGCTCTGCGCATCGCGCGCGACACCGATGGCCTTGAATACCTCGAGATCGCCGGCCGGCCGAGCAAGCGCACGCGCAAGGGCTATCCGGCGACCCTGGGACGCATGGGCCAGAAGGACCTACAAGCCTTCGAGCCGCATCCGGACAAGACATACGCCGCCAACATGCCGTTCGGCGCCTGCGATGCTAACGAGCGGCTGAAGCTTCTCGACGCCGAGGGCCTGGACGCTGCCGTTCTCTACCCGACCCTGGGCATTCTCTGGGAATCCGAGCTCGACGATGTCGAGCTGAGCCAGGCTTACTGCCGGGCCTACAACCGCTGGGTTGCCGACTTCTGCCGCTCGTCCAAGGGTCGGCTGATTGCCATCGCGCATCTGTCGCTCGGCGATCCGGCAGCCGCGGCGATCGAGCTCGAGCGGGCGGTGAAAGACGGCTGTCGTGGCGCCTTTGTTGTGCCGTTCACCTGGACGCATCGGCCGCACGGCCATCCGGCGCACGACGCGGTCTTCGCCAAGGCGGTCGAGCTCGACGTGCCGATCGCTATCCATCCGGCCTTCGAGCCCTTCGAACTGCGCTCGCCGCGCTTCGAGAACGGCCACCGCCTCACGCTGCTCGCCTCGGTGACGGCGGGCGAGGGGGTGCGCCAGGCCTTCACCACCTTCTTCGACTTCGCGACTTTCGACCGCTTCCCCAAGCTCAAGCTCGTGTTGCTGGAATGCGGCGCAGGGTGGATCGGCTACTGGCTCGATCGCCTCGACGGCGTGTCGACAGCGACCTATCTCGGCGGCCGGGCGCCGCTGAAACTGAGGCCCAGCGACTATTTCCGACGACAGGTTTGGATCTCGGGTGACCCCGACGAGCGCACCTTGCCTGCCATGATGGCGACCTACGGCGCCGATCGCTTCTTTTGGGCGTCCGACTATCCGCATCCCGACCATACCGGCGACTATCTGCAGGCCCTGGAAGAGATGATCGGCGCAGTCCCCGAGCCGGCCCGCGCCGGCCTGCTGGGCGGCAACGTGCGCCGTGCTTTTGCCTTTTGAGCGGGTATAGTCCGCGCCAACCAATGACGGGCGCGCGCGGGCAACAATGAAAAAGCGGATTTTCAGCCTGATCACGGCCCTCATCGCGGTCGTGCTGTCGCTGGCCGCGGTCGAACTGCTGGCGACCGTCTGGATGACCATCGAGGACGGGCGCTACACGCCGGCCCAGGAGCTGTTCGCGCGCACGCAGAACACCTACGTGCGCGATCTCACCAAGGGCAAGGACTGCCGCTACGTCGACACGCTCTATCCCCATCCGTATCTCGCTTTCGTTCACCACGCCAACCCGCCGTGCGGCCTACCGAACGTCAACAATGTCGGCCTGTTCGGCGACGACTTCCCGACGATCAAGCGCACCGACCGCTATGTCGTGCTGGTGGTCGGCGGATCGGTCGCCTCGCAGCTGGTGCAGAACATGCCGCCGCCGGCGCCGCACTATCTCGAGATCGAGCTGAACAAGCATTACGTCAGCCCCAACGGCCAGCCGTTCCTGGTGCTGAATGGCGGCGACGGCGCCTGGAAGGAGCCGCAGTCCTTCATCCTGTTCGCGCTGTTCGCCTCGTCGGTCGACGCCGTGGTGACCCTCGACGGCTTCAACGAGCACTATTTCTTCACGCCCGGCACGCAGGAGCGTCTCGAGCGGCCGGCCAGCAACTTCGCCGAGGTCAATCCCTTCGTCGCCGACGAGAATTTCGGCGACGCGGCGATCGGCTGGGTGATTGGACGGGTTGCCGGCGCCCTGACGCGGGTGCCGCTCTTGGTCCACAGCCACGCCGCCTACATGATCATTCGCGGCATCGAATCGCTCGCCAAGAGTCGCGACGTCTTCAAATCACAGAAGAAGACGACGCTCTACAGCCTCTTCCATATGCCCGACGAGATCAGCCGCGACCACGAGAAGTTCTTCCAGGTGCAGATCTCGCTCTATCAGCAGTATTGGCGCGAGACCGAGGCGGTGGCGCGCGAATACGGCGTCAAGAGCGCCTTCTTCATCCAGCCGTTCCCGGGCTGGGGCAAGACGCTGACCGACGTCGAGAAGACCAATGTCGGCGATATCTCCTACGCACCCATTTATCGCCGCATGGTCGACGGCATGATGAGCTTGCGCGACCGCGGCGTGCCGACCTTCGACCTGGGCGACATCTTCCAGAACGAGAAGGAGTCGATCTACGCCGACGACATTCATTGCTATCGCGCGGCCGACGGGTCGAGCCGCGGCTATGACATCATGGCCGCCGCCGTGGCCAAGCACCTGGCCGAGGTCTGGGGGTTGAAGCCCAAGCCATAGGCGCCGGCGCGGACACAATTGATACAAACTTATTTTGCGCTGGAAACCAAAGTTACAATTCGGGCCGCTATAGATCGGCCAGCGTCGCCTGGGAGGGGTCCCGGTCGCCGCAGATGTTTTTGTGTGGGTTCGCCCAATTTGGGCGAGGTGCTGGCCGTAGGGGCGGAGGGGTTCGCTCGCAGGCCGGCGGGGTTCTTCTTAGTCTTGGGGATTTCGACATGACGATCGTTTCTCGCGCTCTTGCTTTCGGCCGTGCGCTCGTTGCTGACCAGGCCGGCGCTTCTTCCCTGCAGCTTGCCGTCGTGATCGGGCTTGCCGCCTCGGCCGTGCTGGTGGTGGTGCGCGTCGCCATCGCCATGCCGGGCCTCAGCCACTAAAGCGCCTCCGCCCGAGAACACGCGGACACCTCCCCAGTCGACTGGGGAGCGCAGAATTTCTGGCTGTTGAAAGCGGGGCGGCCCTGGGCCATGTTTGCCCGGCCGGAGTCTGGTCCGGCCCTGAAAAGCCTGGGAAAAGCCTGTGTCGCGTGCCGACCGCGCCGAAAGCGCCTCCGTTATTCGCCCCCCGTCCATCGACCGCATGGCCCGCTGGCCGGCGCTTGAGCCGCTGATCGCACGCGTCGGCCGGCCCTTGGTCATTGAGGCCTTGCGGGCCTGGGCCGATGCCCGCCGGGGCTCGCCCGATGTCTCCGATGCCAAGGCTTGCGCACGCTGGTGCGAGGAGCGGCTTGCCGGGCTCGCGGCCTCCACCTTGCGGCGCGTGTTCAACCTCACCGGTACCGTGCTGCACACCAATCTCGGCCGCGCGCTTTTGCCCGAGGAGGCGATCGAGGCTGCCGTCACCGCGATGCGCTCGCCGGCAACGCTGGAATACGACCTGGAAGGCGGTGCGCGCGGCGAGCGCGACGACCACATTGCGCCGTGGCTCTGCCGCCTGACCGGCGCCGAGGCGGCGACGGCGGTGAACAACAATGCCGGCGCCGTGCTGATTGCGCTCAGCGCATTGGCGGCGGGCCGCGAGGTCATTGTCTCGCGCGGCGAGCTGATCGAGATCGGCGGCGCCTTCCGCATCCCCGACATCATGGTGCGCGCCGGCTGCCGTCTGGTCGAGGTCGGTACCACCAACCGCACCCATCTCAGGGACTATGCCGCGGCGATCGGGCCCGAGACCGGGGCGATCATGAAGGTCCATCCCTCGAACTACGCCGTGCAGGGCTTCACCAAGTCGGTATCGGCCGCCGAGCTGGTGCCGCTTGCCCGTGAGAAGGGCCTGCCGGTGATCGAGGATCTCGGCAGCGGCACCCTGGTAGATCTTGAGACCTGGGGCCTGCCGCACGAGCCGACCGCGCGCGAAGCAGTGGCGGCCGGCATCGATGTCGTGACCTTCTCCGGCGACAAGCTTTTGGGCGGCCCACAGGCGGGGTTGCTGGTCGGGCGCAAGGCGCTGATCGAGCGCATCGCCAAGAATCCGCTGAAACGCGCGCTACGGCTCGACAAGGTGCGGCTGGCGGCGCTCGAGGCGACGCTCAGGCTCTATGCCGATCCGGAGAAGCTCAGCGTTCGCCTGCCGACCATCCGCGCGCTGGCCCGGCCTGAGGCCGAGATCCGGGCGCAGGCCGAGCGGCTTCTTCCGCTGTTCACGAGGGCGTTTGGGCGCAACGCGCAAGTCGCGATCGAGTCCGTGCGTAGCCAGATTGGCTCCGGTGCGCTGCCGGTCGATCTGCTGCCGTCCTGGGCCATCGCCGTGCGAGGCAGCGGCCTGGATGCGCTGGCCGCAGGATTACGACGCTTCCCGATCCCGGTGATCGGCCGCATTCGCAATGACACGCTCCTGTTCGATTTGCGTACCCTCGACGACGAAGAGAGTTTCGTCGCGCAGCGGATGGCCCAATGATCGTCGGCACGGCGGGACATATCGACCACGGCAAGACCGCGCTCGTGAAGGCGCTGACCGGCGTCGATGCCGACCGGCTCAAGGAGGAGAAGGCGCGCGGCATCACCATCGACCTCGGCTACGCCTACAGCGACCTGGGCGACGGCCGGCAGCTCGGCTTCGTCGACGTGCCGGGCCACGAGCGCTTCGTGCACAACATGCTGGCCGGCGCGACCGGCATCGACGCAGCACTGCTGGTCGTGTCGGCAGCGGAGGGCATCAAGCCGCAGACGGTGGAGCACCTGCAGATTGTCGACCTGCTCGGCCTCGATCGCGGCATCGTGGCGCTCACCAAGGCCGATCTCGCGAGCGACGACCAGATGCTGGAGCGCATGGCCGAGATCGAGAGCCTACTCGGGTCCACCTCGCTCAAGGGCGCCGACATCGTTCCGGTGTCGAGCGTCACGGGGCAGGGCGTCGATGAGCTGAAGGCCAAGCTGCTGGCGCTGGGCGAAAGCGGCAAGGGCGCCGAAGGCTTCGCGCGCCTCGCCGTCGATCGCTGCTTCGTGCTGTCCGGCGCCGGCATCGTGGTTACCGGCACGGTGCATGCCGGCGAGATCCGGCTCGACGACCGGCTCCTCCTGACGCCCTCCGGTCTGGAGGCGCGGGTGCGCTCGCTGCATGCCCAGAACCGCCCGGCCGAGCTCGGCAAAGCCGGCGAACGTTGCGCGCTGAACCTCAGCGGACCGCGCCTGTCGCGCGAGGCCGTGCGGCGCGGCGACTGGGTGGTAAGCCCCGAACTGCACGCGCCGACCGACCGCATCGACGTGCGCCTGAAGCTGCTCGCCTCCGAGCCGCAGGCGTTGCGCCATTGGGCGCCGGTTCACGTGCATCTCGGCGCGGCCCACGTCATGGGGCGGGTGGCCTTGCTGGAAGGCGACCGCCTGCAGCCGGGCGCCGGCGGCCTTGCCCAGCTGGTGCTCGAGGAGAAGGTAGGGGCGCTGGCGGGCGACCACGTGATCCTGCGCAATCCCTCGGCGACGCGCACGATCGGCGGCGCAGTGACCGTCGACCCCTTCGGCCCGCCGCGCCATCGGCGCGCGCCGCGACGGCTTGCCGAGCTTGCCGCGCTCGGTGGCGACGATGGCGGCGCCCTGCAGCGGCTGCTCGGCCTGGAGGCAGGCTTCGTCGACCTGGCGCGCTTCGGTCTTGCGCGCAATCTGCGACCCGCCGAGGTCGAACGGCTGCTCGCGGCGGCCGAGGGTGTCCGGTTGGCGGAGTTCGGGCTGTTACGCCAGACGCTCGAGGCGGCGCGTGGCGATCTGGTCGAGACCCTGAAGCAGCATCACGCCAGCAATGCCGATTCGCCCGGGCTGCAGGCCGAACGCCTGAGGCTGGCGATGGGCAAGCGCTGGCCGGTGTCGCTCTTTCGCGCCCTGCTCGACGATGCGCTGGCCGCCAAGACGGTGGTGGTCGACGGCGCCTTCCTGCGCCTGCCGGGACACGCCGTTACCTTGGGCGCACGCGACGAGGCGCTGTGGAAGAAGATCTCGGCCGATCTGGTGCGCGAGCGTTTCAAGCCGCCGCGCGTACGGGACTTCGCCAACGCCTACGGCACGCCCGAACCGCAGGTGCGCAAGCTGATGCGCCAGGTGGCGCGCATGGGCCGCCTGGTCGAGGTGGCGCCCGACCAGTTCTTCCTGCGTCCGGTCGTGGCCGAGATGATCGGCGTGGCGCATGGGCTGGGCAACGACTTCACCGCGGCGCAATTCCGCGACCGCCTCGACAACGGCCGCAAGCTCGCGATCCTGATCCTGGAATTTTTCGACCGCCAAGGCATCACGGTGCGCCGCGGCGATCTGCGCCGCACCGTGCCGCAAAAGCTTCAGCAGTACGGTCCGCCGCCGGCGTCTTGAGGCGGGGAATGGCGGCGGGTGACATCAATTGCGATCTGGGGAATTATCGATAACGGAGGGGAAGCGCTCCCGGTGGGGCGGCTGGCCTTCAAAGCCAGAGAGGGTCGCCAGACGGCTCTTAGTGGGTTCGACTCCCACTCTCTTCCGCCAACTTTTCGTTCGTCGCCGCTTCGATTGCCCTGCCGCTCGGGGCGCTGCATATTCATGCCACGAAAACGTAATGCCGCCGGCCTACATCGGTGGGCAACGCCATCTGGCGGCCATGAACGAGGGAGGGAGCCTCGATGAGGCCGATTGCAAGCCTGCTCACGTGGAGCGCTGCGGTGCTCCTGATGGTTGCATCCCCAGCGATGGCGCAGCAGAAGACCACGCTCAACGTGATTTCGGCCGGCGACGCCAACATGGTCGACTACATCAAGGACTATCTTGGGCCGCTCTTCGAGAAATCGAACCCCAACGTCACCGTCAAGGCGGTCGGCACCGGGCCGGGCGACGCCGGCTCGCAGAAAATCATGGAAAAGCTGAACGCTGAGAAGAATCGCGCGACCTGGGACATCGACGTCGCCGTCATCCATCAGAAGGCAGCCGGCGAAATGGTCAACGAGCAGTTGCTGGCACCTTACGTCAAGGATGTTGCGACCGGCGCGCTGGTGACCTCGCCGGCGGCAAAGAACGCGCTCGGCACCGATGTCGGCGGCTACGTCATTCCGATGTTCAACAGTCAGACCGCGATCGCCTACAACGCGGACATGGTGAAGGATCCGCCCAAGACCTATTCCGAACTTGCCGCGTGGGTTGCCGCCAATCCCAAGAAGTTCGGCTACAACGGCATCAAGGGCGGCATGTCGGGGGTGAGCTTCGTCGTCGGTTGGGTCTATGCCAATGCCGGCGACAGCGAGTTGCTGATGAAGGGTCCCTACAAGGCCGCCGAGAAGAACGCCTGGGACCCGGCCCTCGCCAAGCTCAGGGAATTCAACAAATCGGTCGTACTGACGCCCGGCAATGCCGGCACGCTCGACATGTTGAACCGCGGCGAGATCACCATGGGCCCGGTCTGGGTCGACATGTTCTACACGTGGCAGGCCGACGGCAAGATCCCGCCCAACGTTCGGCTGAAGCTGATTGGCCCAGGCATGCCGGGCCAGCCGATGTACTATGCGATCCCGGCCAAGGCGGCGAACCGCGAGGTGGCGGCCAAGTTCGTCGAACTGGCGACCAGCCCTGAGGTTCAGGCCGAGGGCATCGTCAAGAAGTTCAACTGGTATCCCGGCATCGATGCCAATGCCGTCAAGCCGAAGCTCGATGACGCGACGTGGAAGAAGCTGTTCGCCGACGTGACGCCCGAGGACCTCGCCAAGAAGGGCCAGACTTTCCCCATTACCCCGTATTTCAACGATATTCTCGAGGCATACGAGAAGAAGGTGCAGTGACAGAGGCGGCGCCAGGGCGCGGCGAGGACTTTCTCGACGACCGGGCTTCAAGCTCGCCTCGCAGGTAGCCGTCGATGTCCTCTTCGCGCCTTGCCGCCATCGCCTTGGTCGCGCCGGCCCTGCTCATGGTGCTGGGGCTTTTCGTCTATCCGCTCGGCCTCTCGGCGATCTCGGCTTTCACGGCGAAGGACGGGGGCGCAACGCTCGAAAACTTCGCCAAGGCCGGCGAGCTATATGCGCCGGACGTCCTCTTCACCCTCGTCATTGTCGCCGTCTCGACCGCACTCATCGGGCTGCTCGCGTCAGCGATCGGTGGCTACCTCGTGCTCGGCGAGAACCGGCTCGCCGTGGCGCTGCTCAAATGGCTCTACCGTTGGCCGCTCTTCGTCCCGTTCATCGTCGCCGCGCAATGCATGCGCATGTTCCTCGCCAAGAACGGCTTCATGAACAACGCTTTCGACACGCTCGGCCTCGTCGACGTCCGCGACGCGACGGGTCTTCTCGACTGGCGCGGCATCATCGTCACCTTCGTCTGGAAGCAGACGCCCTTCGTCACGTTGCTCGTCGCGGCGGCGATGGCGTCGCTCGATCGCGCCATGCTCGAGGCGGCGCGCAACCTCGGTGCAGCCCGCATGCGCATCCTTGTCGAGATCATGCTTCCGCAGGTCGCGGGAACGCTCGCGACCGGGTTGATCCTGTCGTTCGTGACGATGATGTCGGTGCTTTCGGTGCCGGCGATGATCAGTGGCGGGTCGCCGACCATGATGACGGTCGACATGGCTTTTCGCATCAATTCCTACGGGGATTATGGCGTCGCCAATGCGCTCGGCCTGGTCTCCTACCTCCTGACCGCTGCGGTCGCCTCGATCTATCTGCGCCGCAGCGTCGCCCAGGGTGGACAGGCGGGCGGGCGGATATGACGGCGCGGCTGCGCGACGGGCTGGCCTGGATACTGCGCGGCGCGGTGCTGGGGCTGCTCGCCTTCGCGATCTTCGGGCCGCTCGCCAACCTTGCGCTGTGGGCGGTCGCCGAGCGCTGGTACTTCCCCTACAAGCTGCCGCTTTCTTATGGCCTGCGCTTCTGGCACCAAGTCTTCCGGCCCTCGAGCGACGCGCTGGCATCGCTCGGCACCAGCGTCCTCATCGCCGGCTTCTGCGTCGTCGTCTGCCTTTGTCTCGCCGTTCCCGCCGGCTTGGCGCTGGCGCGCGGTCGGCTGCCGTGGCGTAGCGCGTTTCTTCTCGTCTTCCTTCTGCCGCAGGCCTTCCCGAACATCGTTGTCTACTTCAACGTGGCCCGCATCTTCTATGCCGTCGGGCTCAATGGCACCATTCCCGGCGTCGTTCTCGTCCACACCGTGCATGGGCTCGTCCTCGCCGTGTGGATCGCGGCCGCCGCCTTCGCCGCGGTCAATCCCGAAATCGAGCTCGCGGCACGCAATCTCGGCGCTTCCAGGCTCCGCGCTTTCTTCGCCGTGACCTTGCCGCTCGCCGCGCCGGGCATCATGGCGAGCGCGATCTTCGTCTTCCTCGAATCACTGGACGAGTTCACCGGCACCTATTTCGTCGGTGTGCCCGACGTCACGACGCTGCCGCTCCTCATGTTCACCGCCAGCATGGCCGGCAACTACCAGATTGCGGCCATCACCGCGCTCGTCCTTCTCGTGCCGTCTGTTGGCTTCATG
>JBPYDO010000018.1:0-6466 GCA_051985755.1 Reyranella sp.
CGTCGCCGCGTGGCGGATAGCTGAGCGCCACGTCGAGATCGAGCACCTCGTCCATCGCCTCGCCGATCAGCCGGGCGAGGTCGGTCTTGGGGTCGAAGGTCGCGCTGTTGGAGATCGTGTCGACCTCGATGCTGCCGCCCTTCTCCCAACCGATGCTGACCCGGTCGCACTCCAGGCGCGCGGCGAGTTCGTTGGTGACGGCGAGCGCCGACGGTCCGTAGAGCGGCTCCTGCATGGCGGTGGCGACGATGTCCATCGTCAGCGCCATGCGGGACAGCTGGGCCTCGCGCTCCTCCAGCGCTCTCCGGCGGAACTGGTCGAGCAGCCAGGCGCTCGCCCAGTGCAACAGGCGGAGCGCCCGCTGCAGCGCTGCGTCCGGCCCCGGCGCGACATCGAGGACGACGGCGCCGCGCAGCACGCCCGACACCTCGACCGGATATCCGACATAGGCCCGCTGGTCGCGCACCGGCGCCGGCGTCCCGTCGGCGGCGACGACGACGCCGCGGCGCTCGGTCAGGACCCTTTGCGCGGTCGGCCCGAGGTATTGCATGTCCCGCCCGGCATGCGGCCACACCGCGGCGGGAACGAACGCGCCGCTCGCATCGGGCCCGAGGAGCAAAAGCGCGCCGCCGACGCGTTCGATCTGGATGCACAGGATCGCCAGCCAGCTGGCCCAAAACTCGTTGCTGTCGCGCGCGCCCGAGAACTTCGCCCAAGCGGCCGCCTCCGCTCGCGTCGTTCCCTCGCCAAGGGCGTAGATCGGTGCGTCAGCCATGGCGTTCAGCGACTTCCCGCGGGCGGCATGTCGGCCAGGACCACGCGCCGCCCACTAACTCAACTCGTCAGCCGCCTCACCCTCAGTTCGCGCGCGCCGTGCTGTTGCGCCCGCCGGACTTTCCCTTGGCGGCCGGCTTTTCGGCCTCCTCTTTCGCCGGCTCCGCTTCGTTGTCGGGCTTCTCCGTCTTGTCGGTGTGCCCATTGGCAAGGCGTTCCGGCAGCTGGGTGAAGTTGCGCATCGATTCGAGGTGCAGGTAGATCAGCTCGAGCTCGTCGGTCTTGGCGAGTTCGGCGAGCTTGTCGCCGGCAAGTGCCTTCAGCTTGGCCCGGCTGACGGCCTGGAAGCCGCTCAACGACAGCCGCTCGCCCGAGCGCAGTTCGACCTGCGCCTGCATCGGCTCGAGCAGTTGAAGCTCGACCAGCTTCTTGCAGAACGACTGGGTGCGTCGGAACTGCGCCTGATACTCCTGCAGGAACTTCAGGATGTTGTCGACGTAGGCTGTCGGCTTGTCCTCGGCGTCGAACAGCTTCTGGCCGCGACCCTCGCGGTTGAAGCCGGCGAACGCCTCGTCGACGCAAAGCAGCAGCCGCTGCCCGTCCTCGGTCGGCGAGAACACGAACGGATAGCGACGCACGAAGGCCGGCTTGTAACGGGCGCCCCAGGTGGCGTCGTCGGCGACGTAGAGGTTCTCCGAACGGCGCAGTCCGAGGATCACTGCCGGCATCACATTCTCCGGCGGACCGGCGAAAACGACGGCGTATTCCATCACCGCCTGCGGAAATTCGACGGCCATCAGGGGCACCGAGTTCACCTTGGCGCTGAACTTGTAGTCGGTGCCCGCCTCGACCGAATGCTCGCGATGGCGTGCCGCCGAGAGCGGCACGACGGTCTCGTAGATCAGCAACTGCGTGGTCATTTGTATCCCCTGCTCTGGAGTGACGAAATCATGGTTCCTTCCTAGACATCGCCGGATGACAGGCTGCCCGGGAGCACCCGCATGCCGGCGTTTGGATTGCGGTGTTCTGCGCTCTGCCCGCCGTGATTGACGAAGTCATCCACCCAGCCGCTCGAGCTGTCGGCCAGAACGGCGTGGTCTTCATCCACGGTCCAATCCTTGGGCTGGTCGCCTTGCGCCGCCAATCCGTTCGGCGTTGCACCGTCGTCAGACCCGTCGGTCGTCGACGCATCTGGCGCTGGGCCCACTGGCGCCGCCGGGTCAAACAGGGCGACGTCATGAAGTGGCGGCGATCCGCCACCGAGATCATCGGGCTCGCCGAGCGACGTCGACGAGATCGATGTCCGATTGACGAAGCCACCCGCCGCAAAGTCGGGCAACGGCGGCGGCGCTCCATTGCCGGCGATCGGCGAGTCGATGCTGAGCTCATGCGGCGTCACCGCGAACTGGGTGGCGATGGCGACCGGCAGGAACACACTCTGGCCGCCCGACGGGGACGTCAGAGACACTTCCTCCGAGCCCGGCAGGATCGGCGACGGCATGGCCGGGCTGATCCGCACGCCGGCGGACAGGGCCTCGTTCATCACATCGAGGCTGCCATGATCGAAGCCCAGCAGATGCCCGAGCTCATGCTCGACCACGGTCAGCAGGTCCATCTTGCCGTAGGCCGGGCTGCCCGGAGCCGCCGCGCTGGTGTCGGGGGTCACCGCGATCGAGAACGCCGTGTCTTTGCTCGGCGTCGGATCGACGAACCAGCCCCAGCCGGCGGCGTTGCCGTCGATGATGATCTCTTCCTGCGACAGGTTCGCGAGGCCGAGGGTCAGGCCGCCGAGATCGGCGATCTGCACTTCGATCGGACCCAGGGCGGCGATAGCCTGGGCATTGACCAGACCACTCGCGATCCAGCGCTGCTCGGCCACGGCCAGGGCGGAGTCGACCGCTGCCGCATCGAGCGTGCCGACGTTCATTCCCGGCTGCGACGGCGCGGACGCCGCGACCAGCGGCGAGCCGCCGCCGGCATAGGCCACGTCGTCGCCGCGGATCAGCACGTTGCCGAACGAGGCGTTGCCGCCCGAGGCGAACAGGCCAAGGTTGCCGTCGTGCACCAAGTAGTTGTAGCTCTTGGAAAGGACGGCCTTGCCGTCGAGCACGACGTTGACGGTGTTGGTCGTGCCTTCGCTCAGCGCCACCAGCAGGGTGTGGCTCGCACCCGCCGTGATCGTGGCGGTGGCCGTGGCGTCGACGTACCACTTGCCGAGACTGACGTGGCCCAGCACGACCTGGTTGGTGCCGGCGACGATGGCGGCATAGAGGAAGTCGTTGGCTGAGGTCTCGTCGAAGACGAGGCCCGCCTCGGCACCATTCTTGCTGGGCGTCACCGTCGCCGAATACTCGACATAGGAGAGCGGTGCGACCGAGAACGGCCTGATACTGAGGGTCGCGCCGTTGGCCGGCGGGACCGCGTTGTAGGAGCTGGTGGTGCCGCTGGTGACCGTCCATGCGCCGGCCGCCGGCGTAAAGTTGGTGGCAACACCGTTGCTGAAGTTCGTCGTCACCGAGTAGGTGAAGGTGATCGGCAGCCTGAGAACGCTGTAGCTGGAGAACGAGGCCATCGAATTGTTCGTTCCGAGACCCAGCAATCCGGTATTCAGCGGACCGCTGAAAGTATAGGAAATCGATTCGGCGGTCTTGTTGCCTCCCAGGGTGATCGTGGCGAGCGCGCCGGCCGCCTCCAGAGTGAGCGACTGGTTCTGGTTGACGCCGATTGCCGGCTTGCCCAGGTTCAACGTCACAAGATTGGTCCAGCCGGTATCGGAGCGCTGACCGATCACCAGCTGATCATTGGTGACGTCGATGCCGGCGTACTTGAAGTTGGTCGAAGTCTGGTAGTCGAACACGATGTACGCGTTCGCCTGGGTTCCGCCGCTCAGCACCTTCAAGGTGGAAGTCACCTCGTAATAGTTGGCCGGCAGCCACGTGTTGAGATCGAACAGGCTGACATTCTGGCCGCTGACCGTGCCGGCGCCGTTCTGATAGGTGTTGTTGCTGTTGGTCCAGGTTCCGCTGTCGGCAAACATGCCGGTCGCAGCACCTGGCGTACTGTTGGAGAAGCTGGCGCTGCGCAACAGGTCGCGCTGCGTCCCCGGCAGGTTGCCGGCCTGCGGATCGGTCGGCGCGCCGGTCTGGACATGCCAAGCCGCATCCTGCTGCAGGACCAGCCCCATCTCGCCGGCCGGCTCGCCATTGCGACCCGGATTGGGCTCGTGTGCCGTGGCGGCCGGTGGCGGCGCGCCATTGTGCAGATCCGAGTACCGCGAATCGACGCCGTCACCCAGTGCCTGGGCATAGAGGAAGTCCTGCAGCTGCGGTTGCAGCGTGCGGCTCACGGTCGGGTTGCCGAATTCCGAGAACGGCACGAGGTAGCTGTTGTATTCGCCGACCCAGTCGATCAGCCGGTCGCCTGAACTGGAGGCGATCAGCACATCCTTGCCGCCGCCGCCGTAGGCGCGGGTATCGCTGGCGGGGTTCGTAACAGGTATGTCGTTCAACCCGTTGTCCGCGAGCTGAGTGCTCCTGGCATCGAGCAGGTCGTTACCCCAGCCGCCATAGAGGTGATTGTGGCCGGTGCCGCCGACGATCCAGTCGTTGCCGGTGTCGCCGAAGATGGCCTTGTTGCCATCGTCATGCGTCGGCCCGTAGGTAACCGCCTGCGGCCCTGTGCCGGCCACGCCGCCGGGCACCAGGAAGCCCTCGTTCGGATTGAAGTCGAGGATCCACGGCAGGGCCGTGGCCGGCGGCGGTGAACCGGCCGCCCACTTGGCAAGGGTGCCGTCCGGATTGAGCAGGACCTCGCGCAACGGGTCGTTCTCGTCGTAGAGCGCGAATTCGCCGGTGCGGCCTGCGATCTTGGGATGATGCGAATTCGGATCGATCGGGTTGAAGCGCAGCGCGTCGCCCGGATTGTACGGGTGGTAGAAGTCGGACTCGGCCACGCCGATCAGGTTGAGGTTCGAATCCTCGATCTGCGTGAAGGAATATGTCGGCGCCTGGGCGCCCATCATCGCGTTGTCGCCCGGACCGCCATGCATGAAATCGTCGCCCAGGCCGCCGTACATGATGTTGTCCATCGTGCCGCGGGCGATGATCGGGTTGGTGCTCGGTTCGGTTTCCGCGTTCCAGACCGGATCGACGGTGAACGGCTCGATGTCCGCCGTGAACTTCAACGCGCCGCTGAGATTGATCGTATCGACCTGGGTGTTGCCAGGCGTGTCGATGAGCTCATTCAGCACGTTGCCGTTGTTGTACTTCGGGAAGGGATTGGTCTGCATCACCGCGGCGATGCCGTTGAGCGGCTCGCCGAGGCTGATCAGGTAGCCCGGGTTGTTGGGATCGGCGCTCAAGCTGTTGCGGCTTTCGAGGATGCGGCCGTCAGATCCCAGCATGCCCTCGGTGCCGACGCCGCCCGACATCCAGTTGTTGCCGTAGCCGCCGACCATCGTGTTGTTGCCGCCGCCGCCGTACAGCCAGTCGCCGCCGGGGCCGCCATAGATGAAGCCGTCGCCGCTCCCGCCGTGGATCTCGGTCGGCTTGCCGATGTCGAGGGCTGCGTCCACCGGGTCGTAGTCGGGACCACCGCGCGTGTAGTCGATCAACCGGATGGCCCGCGGCACGATCTTGACCGTGCTGCCGGCGTAGTTGTCGTAGTTGAACGACAGGAAGCCGTTGTACGACTGCACCGGATTGCCGGCCTGGGCGATCGCGCCGCTCAGCACGGCCGCGCCGACTGCCGGGGCGAGCGTGGTGTTGTTGATTCCCACCAGCCGGATGATGTCGCCGTTGTTCGCCACGATCGCATCTGAATCGGTGGCATGGCCGTTGGGATCGACAGTGACGTTGCCGTTGGCATCGATGGTGGCGTCGCCGATGTCGTTGCGCGCCGTATCCCAGCCGGTGCCGCCGAAAATCAGGTTCTGGCCGTTCGGCCGCTGCAGCCGGTTGGTCAGGCTGAACATGTCGGAATTGCCGCCGACGATGTCCTTCTGGCCATGACCGCCGAAGATGATGTTGTTGCCGCCGCCGCCTTCGATGTAGTCGGCGGAGTCGGTCGTGTCGCCGTCGTACTCCGGACGCAGCCACATCGCGTTGTTGGCGTCGCGGAACGGGTTGCCGGCAATGTTGGGCGCCACGTTGATGACGCCGACGCGGCCGCCGATCGCGAAGGCCGGATCGGGATTGAGCACGATGTGGCCGTTGCCGTCGTCCATCACGACATGGGAGATGTAGTCGATCGAGCCATCGGCCTGGATGGTGTTGTTGCCCATCTCGCCGAAGATCATGTCGTCGCCGCTACCGCCGGCGATGTAGTCGTCGCCGTACGACCCGGCCGGCGCCAGCGCAGGGGTCGAGCCCATGTCGAGCAGCGTGATCAGGTAGTCGCCCCACGCGCCGTGACCGCGCGGATCGGCCTGCCACTGACCGTTGGTCAGAAGGTCGTTCGCCGTGGTGACTCCAGGAGCGTAGATCTCGGTCCCCTGCAGGGCCTCGAAGCGCGGGCTCCTGTAGTCGCCGAGGTGCGTCGTGCGATCGAGCGAGGCATTGTCTCCGAAGATCAGGTCGCGACCGGTGCCGCCCTGGATCGCATCGTTGCCGCCGCCGCCGATCAGCACGTTGTCGCCGCCGCCGCCGTAGATCGTGTTGTCGCCGTGATTCTGCACCGACTCGCTGTTGATGGT
>JBPYDO010000019.1:0-7860 GCA_051985755.1 Reyranella sp.
GTCATGCGCCAGGGCGAGGTCGTGGCCGAGCGCCTAACCTCCGATACCAGCCCCGAGGAGCTGGCCGAGCTGATGGTCGGCCGCAAGGTCCGCCTGCAACTCGACAAGTCGGCACCTCGCCCTGGCGAAGTCCTGCTGCGGGCCGAGGACCTTTGCCTGGTCGACCGCCGGGGCGTGCGAGCGCTCGACGGCATCGGACTGGAATTGCGCGCCGGCGAAATCGTCGGCATCGCCGGCGTCTCCGGCAACGGCCAGACCGAGCTTTTGCAGGTGCTGTCCGGCATCCGCGCGCCGACCGCGGGCAGCTTCACCGTCCTCGGCCGCACCGTCGACGCCGTCCACCCCGCCGATCCGGGCGAAATGCGCAACCTCGGTGTGGCCCACGTTCCCGAGGACCGCCAGCGCCAGGGCATGGTAGCGGAGTTTCGTGCGTCGGAGACGTCGATCCTGGGCTACCACGACGGGCCGCCCTTCACCCGCCGCTACTTGCTGAACAATCCGGCCGTCGGCGCCTATTGCGCGAGGCTGATGGAACAGTTCGACGTGCGCCCCAGGCTGCCCGGCCTGCGCTCGTCGAGCTTCTCTGGCGGCAATCAGCAGAAGCTGGTGCTGGCGCGCGAGATGGCGCATGCGCCCAAGGTGCTGCTGGTGGGGCAGCCGACGCGCGGCGTCGATATCGGCGCCATCGAGTTCATCCATCGCGAGCTGGTGAAGGCCAGAGACCAGGGCTGCGCGGTGCTGGTCGTCTCGGTCGAGCTCGAGGAGATCCTGTCGCTCGCCGACCGCATCCTGGTGATGTTCGCCGGTCGCGTCGTGGGCGAGGTCGGGCACGGCCAAGCCGACGAGCGCACGCTCGGCCTGATGATGGCCGGCGCGAAAACGGCTGCCCTGAGCGGGGCCGAAGGAGCGTGAGCGCACCGCGCCGACCGCTGCCAGCCTGGGCCGACATCGCGCTCTTGCCGCTGGTCAATATCGCGCTCGCCTTCCTCACGGTCGGCGTGATCGTGGCGATCATCGGCGTCGATCCCTCGCATGCGCTCGTTCTCCTGGTGCGGGGCGCGCTCGGCTCGTCCGAGGGGATCGGCTACACGCTCTACTACGCGACCAATTTCATCTTCACCGGTCTTGCGGTTGCCGTCGCCTTCCATGGCGGCCTGTTCAACATCGGCGGCGAGGGCCAGGCCTATATCGGCGGGCTGGGTTGCGGGCTGGCCGTGCTTGCCTTCGACCGCTTCCTGCCGGGATGGGCGGTGATCCCGATCGCCATCGCCGCCGCCGCGCTGTTCGGCGCCGCGTGGGCCGCCGTTCCCGCCTGGCTGCAAGCCTGGCGCGGCAGCCACATCGTCATCACCACCATCATGTTCAATTTCGTCGCCTCGGCGCTGATGGTCTACCTGATGGTGGACGTCCTGATCGCGCCGGGCTCGATGACGCCGCAGAGCCGCAACTTTGCCGCCGGCGCCGACCTGCCGGCCATGCACGAGATCCTGAAGGGGCTCGGCTTCGGTGTCGCGCCGTCGGCGCTCAATGTGTCGCTCTTCCTTGCGCTCTTCTGCTGCGTCGTCGTCTGGGTGTTCCTCTGGCACACGCCATGGGGCTATGCGCTGCGCGCCATGGGCCACAATCCCGAGGCGGCGGTCTATGCCGGCACGAACCTGAGGCGCATGACCATGCTCGGCATGTGCTTCTCCGGCGCGCTCGCCGGCTTCGTCGGCGTCAATGAACTGCTGGGTGTGCACGGCCGTATCGTGCTGGACTTTCCCGCGGGCTACGGCTTTGCCGGCATCGCGGTGGCGCTGATGGGACGCAGCCATCCGCTGGGCATCGCGCTGGCGGCGCTGCTGTTCGGCGCCCTGCAGCAGGGCGGCGCCGAGCTTGCCTTCGACATCCCCAAGATCACGCGCGACATGGTGGTGGTGATCCAGGGCCTGGTGATCCTGTTCTCCGGTGCGCTGGCGTACATGCCGCGGCCCTGGCTGCAGATGTTGCTGTCACCCAGGCGGCTCTAATGCAGGACACCCTCTCCATCGCCTTCCTGACCTTCGCCGCGACCTTGCGTGTCGGCACGCCACTCGTGCTGTGCGCCATGGGCGGCCTGTTCTCGGAGAAGAGCGGGATCATCGACGTCGGGCTCGAGGGCAAGATGCTCATGGCGGCGTTTTTCGCCGCCGCCACTTCGGCCGTCACCGGGTCCGCCTGGCTCGGCGTCGCGGCCGCGATCGTCGCCGCCGAGGTGCTGGCGCTGCTGCACGGCTTCGCCTGCATCACGCACCGCGGCAATCAGGTGGTGAGCGGCGTTGCGATCAACATCCTGGCGGCTGGCCTGACGATCGAACTGGGCGAGGCGTGGTTCCAGCGCGGCGGCCAAACTCCGGCGCTCGAGGGCGCAGGCCAGCGCCTGATGCCGCTGTTCTTCCCGAACGCCGGCGACAATATCCTGGTCTACGTGGCGCTGGCCTCGGTGCCGCTCACCTGGTGGCTGATCGAGCGCACGCGCTTCGGGCTCAGACTGCGCGCCGTGGGCGAGATGCCGCTCGCCGTCGATACCGCCGGCATTTCGGTCGGCTGGCTGCGCTATCGCGCGGTGCTTCTGTGCGGCCTGTTCACGGGCCTGGCCGGCGCCTATCTGTCGATCGCCCAGAATGCCGGCTTCGGCCGTGACATGACGGCGGGCCAGGGCTTCATCGCGCTCGCCGCCGTCATCTTCGGCAAATGGCGGCCCTTTCCGGCGTTCGGCGCCTGCCTGATGTTCGGCCTGCTCGACGCGGTCGCCATCCGACTGCAAGGCGTGCGCGTCCCGGGCCTGGGCGAAGTGCCGGTGCAATTGATCCAGACCTTGCCTTATCTTCTCACGATGTTCCTGTTGGCCGGCTTCATCGGACGCGCCGTGGCACCCAAGGCCGTGGGCGTGCCTTACGAAAAGGAGCACTGAGATGGACGACCTGATCCGTCTCGCCCTGACCATGATGACGCGCGCCCACGCGCCATATTCGAAGTTCCATGTCGGCGCCGCCATGCGCGACGAGAACGGCGCCATCCACGGCGGCTGCAACGTGGAGAACGCCGCCTACCCGCAAGGCTGGTGCGCCGAAGCGTCGGCCATCTCCGCCCTGGTCGCGGCAGGCGGACGCCGCGTGCTGGAATGCGCCATCGCGGGCCCCGGCCCCGAGTTGATCACGCCCTGTGGCGGCTGCCGCCAGGCGTTGCGCGAGTTCGCCTTGGACGACACGAAAATCCATCTCTGTGGTCCCGATGGGCTGCATCGCACGGTGACCCTGGGCCAGCTGCTGCCGCTCTCGTTCGGGCCGCACCACGTCGGCAAGCCGTGACCGCCGTCGAGCACATTGCCGAGCGAGCGCCGGGCTTCCGGCCCAAGGTGGCGCTGGTATTGGGAACCGGCCTCGGCGGCTTTGTCGACGAAGTGCAGCCGGTGGCGTCCATTTCCTACGACGAGCTGGAAGGCTTTCCGCGCCCGACCGTGCGAAGCCATGCTGGCAAGCTGGTGCTGGGCAAAGTCGGCGACACGCCGGTCGCCGTCCTGCAAGGCCGCGCGCACTATTATGAATTCGGCCGCGCCGACGAGATGAAGGTGCCCATCGAGACAATTGCGGCGCTGGGCTGCGAGACCGTCGTGCTGACCAATGCCGCCGGCAGCCTGAAGCTCGACATGCCGCCGGGCTCGTTGATGGCGATCACCGACCACATCAACTTCACCGGCGTCAATCCGCTGTTCGGCCTGGGACGTGACCGTCGCTTCGTCGACATGATCGACGCCTACGACCGCGAACTCGTGAAGCGGATGCTGGCGGTCGCCAGGGCCAACAACATCCTCTGCCACGACGGCGTCTATATCTGGTTCTGCGGTCCAAGCTTCGAGACCCCGGCCGAGATCCGTGCCGCGGGCATCCTGGGTGCCGATGCGGTCGGCATGTCGACGGTGCCCGAGACAATCCTTGCCCGTCACGCGGGGCTCAAGGTTGCCGGCCTGTCGCTGATGACCAACTACGCGGCGGGCCTGGTGCCGGACGGCATCGGCCACGATCAGGTCCTCAACGTGGCCAACGCCGCGGCGGCCGATGTCCGCAAGCTGTTGCGCGGTTTTCTCGAGGGCTACCCTTAGGCCGATGCTGCCGCAGGAGATCATCCGCAAGAAGCGCGACGGCCACGAGCTTTCGGCGGAAGAGATCGCGTTCATCACGCGGGGAATTTCCGACGAAAGCCTGAGCGAGGGGCAGGTGGCGTCTTTCGCCATGTCGGTGTTCTTCCGCGGCATGACGGTCGAGGAGCGGGTGGCGATGACGCTCGGCCTGGTGAAGTCGGGCGTGACGCTCGACTGGCACGACTTCGCGCTGCCCGGGCCGATCGTCGACAAACATTCGAGCGGCGGCGTCGGCGACAAGGTGAGCCTGGTCTTGGTGCCGATCGTGACGGCCTGCGGCCTGTTCGTGCCGATGATCTCCGGCCGCGGCCTCGGCCATACCGGCGGCACGCTGGACAAACTCTCGTCGATCTCGGGATACGACGTGCAGCCCGACGTGACGACCTTCCAACGGGTGGTGCGCGACGTGGGCTGCGCCATCATCGGCCAGACCGACGATCTGGCGCCGGCCGACCGGCGGCTTTATGCGGTGCGCGACGTCACCAGCAGCGTCGAGTCGATCCCGCTGATCGTGAGCTCGATCCTAAGCAAGAAGATCGCGGCGGGGCTGGGCGGACTGGTGATGGACGTCAAGTGCGGCTCCGGCGCGTTCTGCGACACCGAAGCCATGGCACGCGACCTGGCGCAGAGCCTTGTGGCCGTTGCCAATCGGGCAGGGCTGCCGACCACGGCGCTGGTCACCGACATGGACCGCGTGCTTGGCCGCAACGTCGGCAATGCCCTCGAAGTCGGCGAGGCCGTGGCCTATCTCAGGGGCGAAGGCACGCGCGATCCGCGCCTGCACGACGTCGTCATGGCGCTGGCCGGCGAGATGCTGGTGTTGAGCGGCCTTGCCGCGAGCGCGGCTGCCGGCCGGGCGCGCGCCGAGGCAGCCCTGGAAGACGGCCGCGCCGCCGAGAAGTTCGCCCGCATGGTGGCGGCGCTGGGCGGCCCCGATGATTTTCTCGACAAGCCGCATCATTATCTCGCTCGGGCCAGCGTGGTGAAGCCTTGCACCGCCGGAAGGTCGGGCTATGTCACGGGCATGAACGCACGAGAAGTGGGAATCGCCGTGGTTTCCCTGGGCGGCGGGCGCAGCCATGCCGACGATGCCATCGACCCTTCGGTCGGATTGACCGACATGGTCGAAGTCGGCGGCCCCGTCCGCGCCGGCGCCCCGCTGTGCCTCGTCCACGCCGCGACCGATGCGGAGGCTGACGCGGCCATCGCCCTGGTGCGTGACGCCGTCAGGATCGGCGAGCGGCCGCCTTCGGCGCGGCCCACCGTCATCGGTCGGATCGGCCAATGATCGAGCCCGATCTCGCCGCCTATGCGCGTGACGGCTTTCTCGTCCTGAAGGATTTCCTGCCGGCCGCCGATTGCGACGCCCTGCAGCGGCGCGCCGACGAGCTCGTCGCGGGCTTCGATCCCGGGCCGGCCCGCACGGTGTTCTCGGCGCGCGACCAGGGCCATGCCAGGGACCGCTACTTCCAGGAATCGGGCAGCGCCATCCGCTTCTTCTTCGAGGAGGAGGCAACCGACCAGCCCAAGGAGCTGGCGCTGAACAAGATCGGCCATGCGCTGCACGACCTCGACCCCGTGTTCGATCGCATCTCGCGCCGGCCCCAGCTCGCCCGGCTGGCCGGACGCCTCGGGTTCGCCCGCCCGCTGCTGCTGCAGTCGATGTACATCTTCAAGCAGCCTGAGATCGGCGGCGAAATCGGCTGGCATCAGGACGCAACCTATCTCTGCACCACGCCGTCGACCGTCACGGGGTTCTGGATCGCCCTCGACGATGCGGGTCGTGACAATGGCTGCCTGCTCGCCCTGCCCGGCGGCCATCGCGGACCCTTGCGCAAGCGCTTCCATCGCTCGGCCGGAGGCCTTGTGACGAGCGAGCTCGACGCGACGCCGTGGCCAGCAGTCGAGCCGGTGGCCCTCGAAGCGTCGCGCGGAACCCTGGTGGTGCTGCATGGCCTCTTGCCGCACGCCAGCAGCGCCAATCGCTCGTCGCGGCCGCGCCACGCCTATGCCCTGCACCTGATCGACGGGCGTGCCATCTACGATCCCGACAACTGGCTGCAGCGACCGGACCTGCCGTTGCGGGGCTTCGCGTGATCCCCAAGGCCGAGCTGCACTGCCATCTCGAGGGATCGATCCCGCCGGCGCTGGCGCGAAGCCTGGCGCGGCGCAATGGGCTGTCGCTGCCTCAGGGCCTGCTGGGTCCCGACGGTCACTACCAGTGGCGCGACTTCCTGAGCTTTCTTGACGCCTACGATCGGGTCTGCGGCGTGCTGAGGGTGGCGCGCGATTTCGGCGACGTGCTCTACGACTACCTCGCGCACGCGGCGGCCGACGGCGCGCTCTATGTCGAGATGTTCTGTTCACCGGAGCGGCCCAAGGCGCTCGGCATCGCCTATGCCGATTGGCTGGCGGCGCTGGTCGACGCCATCGATCGCGCGCGACGCGACTTCGGCATCGAAGGCCGCATCATCATCATCTGCATCCGTCATCTCGGGCCGGACCGCGCGCTTGCCCTGGCCGAGCTGATGGTCGCCGAACCGCATCCCTACGTCGTGGGCTTCGGCATGGGCGGCGACGAGGCGAAGTTCGAACCGGCCGAATTCGCCCGAGCTTTTCGCCTGGCCCACGACAAGGGCCATGGCTGCACCGTCCATGCCGGCGAGGTGCTGGGGCCGGAAAGCGTGTGGGCCGCCTTGCGCACCCTGCCGGTGACGCGCATCGGGCACGGCGTGCGCTCGATCGAGGATCCTGCCCTGGTCGACGAGCTGGCCCGCCGCGGGACGGCGCTGGAAGTCTGCCCGGGCAGTAACGTGGCGCTCGGCCTCTATCCCGACCGCGCCGCCCATCCGCTGCATCGCTTGATCGCCGCCGGCGTCCGCGTCACCCTTGGCTCGGACGACCCGCCGTTTTTTCACACCACGCTCAAGACGGAGTACGACCGGTCGGGCCTCGCGGAGCGCACCCTGAGACAAATTACGCGCACTGCCATCGAGGCGTCATTTGCCGGGGAGAGGATCAAGCACAAGCTTTTGGAGGGGATACAACCATGACAGGCAAACCGATCCTGGTGGCCTTGGCTTGCATCGTTGCGATGGGCGCCGCTGAAGTGCGCGCCGAGGAGCCGACGCCCAACGACATTCTGATGGCCACGCTCTGGATGCAGCGTTCGGTCGAGTACAAGGGCAATGCGATGACGGTCTATGCGCTGGCCAGGCTTCGGCTCGCTCAGGCGCTTGCCGACAAGAACTGGACCGCGGCGCCGGTCGAGCAGAAGGGCGACTACCAGAACCTGCCGCCGGCCGTGGTGCTCGATCTCGACGAGACCGCCATCGACAACTCGCCCTATCAGGCCTGGCTCATCAAATCGGGCAAGAGCTTCAGCGTGAAGACGTGGAACGAATTTTGTGCCGCCCAGATCTCGCGCGCGGTTCCGGGCGCCGTCGAATTCACCAACTACGCCGATTCCAAAGGCGTGAAGGTCTTCTACGTCAGTAACCGCGACGCCGCGACTGAGAAGGACACGCGCGAGAACATGCAGAAGCTCGGCTTCCCCATGGGCGGCAATGTCGACACCTTCCTGATGCAGAGCGAGAAGCCGGACTGGGGCAGCAAGAAGGGCACGCGCCGCGCCTTCCTCGCCAAGGACTATCGCATCCTGCTCGAGTTCGGCGACAATTTCGGCGACTTCGACGACCGCT
>JBPYDO010000020.1:0-8044 GCA_051985755.1 Reyranella sp.
GCTTCGTGCTGATCGACGAGGCGCAGAACTGCACCTACGGCCAGCTCAAGATGCTGCTGACCCGGCTCGGCTGGCACTCGACCATGGTGATCACCGGCGATCCCGACCAGACCGACCTGTTGCCGGAACTGTCCGGCCTTTCCAACATCGCCCGGCGCCTGGAAGGCTTCGAGGACGTGGCCGTGGTGCGCCTCAACGATCGCGACGTGGTGCGCCATCCGCTGGTCGGCCGCATGCTGTCGGTGCTGTGATCCCGTCGCAAGTGAATGGCTCTTGAATTTGGTCCCTGCTGCTTCTGCGGTAAGCCCATAGCGACTACGGAGCGCGATCCTTGCCGCGTTACTGTCGAGCCGAACGGCGGCAAGTGGCAGGTCTGGTATTGCCATGGTGAGTGCTTCAAAGACCGTCTTTCAGACGCTCCAGACGTGCCAAAATGGTTCCTTAGGCCAGCCCATTTCTAGGCCCGGCCGCATCACGTTTGGGCTTGGGTTTGTCATCCGTAAACTCGGCACCTATCCACAGATCGAATCTCGACAGTCGATCGGACCGAAACGGGAACGTCTGTCGAAGAACCAATTTCATGCGACTTTCCTTCGGTCGCGAATAGTCAACGCAAACAATGTACTAGCCGCGGGGTGGCGGGCCTCTGCCACCCTGACTACATTGAGTCAATAAGGTGACGCGCATGTAACGCTCACCAGCGTGCCGGCTTTTTCACAGACTTCCCCACATCGGGCCCGTGAGCAGCGAAACCGATACCGAGCAAAAACCGAGCGAAGGCTCGCTCGCCGAGGGCATGCGCGTCATCGCCGACTTCGTTCGCACGCTGCCACGCAAGCCCGGTGTCTATCGCATGATCGGCGCCGACGGCGAGGTGCTCTACGTCGGCAAGGCGCGCTCGCTGCGCAACCGGGTGGCCGCCTACACCCAGCCGACGCGGCTCGAGAACCGGCTGATGCGCATGGTCTCGAGCACAAGCAGCATGGAGTTCGTGGTCACCGACAGCGAGGCCGAGGCGCTGTTGCTCGAGAACAACCTGATCAAGCGCTTCCGGCCGCGCTTCAACGTGCTGCTGCGCGACGACAAGTCGTTTCCCTACATCGTGATCCGGCGCGACACCGAATGGCCGCAGCTCGCCAAGCACCGCGGCACGCGCGAGCCCAGCAACGAATATTTCGGGCCGTTCGCCTCGGCCACCGCGGTCAACCGCACGCTCTATGCCCTGCAGCGCGCCTTCCCGCTGCGCTCCTGCTCGGACGGCGTGTTCTCGACCCGCACGCGGCCCTGCCTGCAGTACCAGATCAAGCGCTGCACCGCGCCGTGCGTCGGCCGCATCGACAAGCCCGAGTACGGCGCCATCGTCGAGGAAGTGCGCGCCTTCCTGGGCGGCCGCAATCGCGAGGTCCAGCAGTCGCTCTCCCAGCGCATGGAGCAGGCCTCGGGCACGATGGAGTTCGAGCGCGCCGCCGTGCTGCGCGATCGCATCAAGGCGCTGGCCCACATCCAGTCGCACCAGTCGATCAGCCTCGCCTCGATCGACGAGGCCGACATCTTCGCGGCCCACGCCCAGGGCGGCCAGGTCTGCGTGCAGGTCTTCTTCCTGCGCGCCGGGCAGAATCTCGGCAACCGCGCCTACTTTCCGAGCCACGCCCGCGAGCTCGACGAGAGCGTCGTGCTGGCCGCCTTCATCGGCCAGTTCTATGAGGCGCGCACCGCGCCCAAGCTGGTGCTGGTCAGCCACGAACTGGCCGAGGCCGAACTCCTGCAGAGCGCGCTGGCGCTCAGCGCCGGCCACAAGGTCGAGATCCGTCATCCCAAGCGCGGCGACCAGAAGGACGTCGTCGACCAGGCGGTGACCAACGCGCGCGAGGCGCTGGCGCGGCGCCTGGCCGAGCGGGGCACCCAGCGGCAGCTGCTCGAGGGCGTCGCCCGCGTGTTCGGCCTCGACGCGGCGCCCGAGCGCATCGAGGTCTACGACAACAGCCACATCCAGGGCAGCGCCGCAATCGGCGCCATGATCGTCGCCGGCCCCGACGGCTTCATCAAGAACGGCTACCGCAAGTTCAACATCAAGGGCGAAGGCGTGGCGGGCGACGACTTCGCCATGATGCGCGAGGTCATGAACCGCCGCTTTGGCCGCGCCCTCAAGGAGAATCCCGACCGCGACGACGAGCATTGGCCGGACCTGGTGCTGATCGACGGCGGCCAGGGCCAGCTCGAGGCGACGCGCCAGGTGCTGGCCGAGCTCGGGCTGGAGGACATCGCCACGGTCGGTATCGCCAAGGGACCGGACCGCGACGCCGGCCGCGAGCGCTTCTTCCTGCCGGGCCGCGCCCCCTTCTCGCTCGAGCCGCGCGACCCGGTGCTCTATTTCCTGCAGCGGCTGCGCGACGAGGCGCATCGCTTCGCCATCGGCACCCACCGCACGCGGCGCGCCGGCGACCTGACGCGCTCGGCCCTGGACGAGGTGCCGGGCATCGGCGCCGGCCGCAAGCGCGCCCTGTTGCACCATTTCGGCAGCGCCCGCGCCGTCGGCGCCGCGACCCTGGAAGATATCAAGGCCGTGCCGGGCATCTCCGATGCGCTGGCCCGCAAGATTCACGACCATTTCCGGGGTGGCCAATGAGTCTCGCTCCCCCGTCTTCGGGGGAGGTGGCGCGCAGCGCCGGAGGGGGAGTAGGTTCGCCCGCACATGCTGAACACCGCCAATATCCTGACGCTGTCGCGCATCGCCGCCATCCCCCTGGTCGTCGCCTGCTTCTGGCTCGACCGCGGCTGGTCGCAGTTGCTGTCGATGATCCTGTTCGTGGTGGCCGGCGTGACCGACTGGTTCGACGGCTACTTCGCCCGCCGCTACCACCAGATCTCGCGGCTGGGCCGCTTCCTCGATCCGATCGCCGACAAGCTCCTGGTCGCGGCGGCCTTGGTGATGCTGGTCTACAGCGGCCCCTTGCAGGGCGTGCATGTTCTGGCCGCCCTGATCATCCTGGCGCGCGAGATCCTGGTCTCGGGCCTGCGCGAGTTTCTGGCCGAGTTACGCGTCGGCGTGCCGGTGAGCCAGCTCGCCAAATGGAAGACGGCAGCGCAGATGGTGGCCATCGCGCTGTTGCTGGTCGGCGATGCCGCCTCGCCCCTCGTCACCACGCTTGGCCTGTGGCTGATCTGGATCGCGGCCGTCCTCACCCTGGTCACGGGCTACGACTATCTGCGCACCGGGCTGCGCCACATGGCGGAGGATGCGCCGCCCGCCTCGGATGCAAGGAGCGGCGCTGAATGAAAGTGCGCTACTTCGCCTGGATGAGACGCACCGTGGGCGTCGCCGACGAAGAGGTCTCGCCGCCCGCGTCGGTGCGCACCGTCGCCGACCTGATCGCCTGGCTGCGTGGCCGCAGCGCCGGCCACGCCGAGGCGCTGGCCGAGGGCGCTGCCTTCGGCGCCGCGGTCGACCGGCGCACCGCGCCGTTCGACACGCCGCTCGCCGGCGTGCGCGAGGTCGCCTTCTTCCCACCCTTCACCGGCGGGTGACGCATGACCGTGCGGGTGCAGGAGCAGGATTTCGACACCGGCGCCGAGCTCGACAAGCTCGCCGCCGGCAACAGGAAGATCGGCGGCCTCGTGGTGTTCGTCGGCCTGGTGCGCGAGATGCATGTGCGCGAGGGCCTGCACCGCGATCGCATCGATGCGCTCAACCTCGAGCACTATCCCGGCATGACCGAGCAGGCGCTGCAGGAGATCGAGGCCGAGGCGCGCCGCCGCTGGCCCCTCGAAGCGACCCTGATCGTGCATCGCCACGGCCGGCTGGCGGCGGGCGACCGCATCGTGCTGGTGGCGGTCGGCTCGCCGCACCGCGAGGCGGCATTCGAGGCCTGCGAGTTACTGGTCGATTGGCTGAAGACCAAGGCGCCGTTCTGGAAGCTGGAAGAGACCGACGCCGGCGAGAAGTGGGTCGGCGCCCACGAAGGCGACGACGTCGCCGCGAAGCGGTGGGAGAAGAAGAAGGCCTAGCCCTTGTAGTTCTCGACAACGCCCGCCGGGCGCACCTCGGCCTGGTCGGGGTCGCGGCCGAATTCGCGCAAGGCGCGGCGCCGGCGCAGCAGGTCCCAGCAGCGGTCGAGCTCGACGTTGATCTCCGAGAGGCGTTTCTGCTCGGCCTCGGAGATGGCGCCTTTGGCGTAGAGCTTCTTCTCCTCGGACACCAGGTGCTCGATGTGGTCGAGCACGGTCTGGTCGGTCGTGTGCGTCGTCATGATGCCCTCCACCAGCGAGGTGTCAGCCGAGCGCCACCAGGGCGAGATTGGCGAGGCCCAGGCCGCGCAAGCGGTCGGCCGCCATCAGCGAGCGCTGGCCGCTGCGACAACAAAGGACAATGCGTCGATCGGGCGAAAGTTGCGTGACAATCTCGCCAACGTGATCGACGTCCAGCCGGCGCGCGCCGGCGAAGGGCGAGACGGGCGCCTCGTCCAGCCCGCGCAGATCGACCACCAGGTCGTCGTCCGTGACCTCGGCCGGCGCGATGAACAGCACGGCCTTTGCCGGCTCCGGGCTGCCTTCGAAGCCGAAGCCGCCGAAGCTGAACTTGGCGGCATCGAAGGTGACGACCTTGCCCAGCACGGAGGGCTTCAATCCCAGCAAGAGATGGAGCGCCAGATGCGCCTGCAGGCTGCCCAGCACCGCCACCGCTGTGCCCAGCACGCCCACTGTGGCGCAGGTGCCGCCGTCGATCGACACGTCGGGAAACACCGCGCGATAGGACGGCGCGCCGCCGCAGAAGGCGCCGGCATAGCCGGTGAGGCCCAGCACCGAGGCGCTGACCAGCGGCTTGCCGGCTGCCTGGCAGGCATCGCTCAGGATATAGGTGACGGCGAAGGCGTCGGCGGCATCGACGACGACGTCCGAGGACGCGACGAGGCGCTGGGCATTCTGCGGCGTCAGGCGTTCGACCACGGCCTCGACGGCGATTTGCGGATTGAAACGCAGCAGCGCCGCGCGGGCCATTTCCGCCTTGGGCTTGCCGATGTCGGGCATGCCGAACAGCGGCTGGCGATGGAGGTTGCTCTCCTCCACCACGTCGTGGTCGACGACGGTGATCCGCCCGACGCCGGCGCCGGCGAGATACTGCAGGACGGGGCCGCCCAGCCCGCCCGCGCCGACCACCAGCACCGAGGACGCAGCGAGCCGCGCCTGCCCGGCGGCGCCCACTTCGCCCAGCACGGTCTGGCGGGCGTAGCGGTCGCTCACGCCGCGGCTCCTGTCGGCACGCGGGTCGCGGCGATCCAGGCCTTGGCCTGGGCGATCGGATCCTTGTTGTTCACGATGTCGCTCACGACCGAGGCCGAATCGGCGCCGGCCTTCAGGCAGAGCAGCGCGCGCTCGAGCGTCAATCCGCCGATCGCGACCAGCGGCCGGCCGCCGATCAGCTTCTTCCATTCACCGATGCGCTCCAGCCCCTGCGGCCCGAAGCGCATCTTCTTGAGCAGCGTCGGCCAGATCGGCCCCAGCGCCACATATTCGGGATCGGTGGCGAGGCCCTTCTCCAGCTCCTCGTGATCGTGCGTGCTCACTCCCAACCGAACGCCGGCGCGATGGATCGCCTTGATGTCGGCGCCCACCAGATCCTCCTGGCCAAGATGCACCCACGGGCACTTCTCGTCGATGGCAATCCGCCAGTAGTCGTTGACCACCAGCTCGGCGCCATGCGCGCTGCAGATCGCGTGCGCCTCGCGCACCTGGCGGCGCAGTTCGGCCTCGGGCTGGTCTTTGATGCGCAACTGGATGAAGCGCGTGCCGATCGGCACCAGGCGCGCCACCCAATCGGCATTGGGCACCACGGGATAGAAGCGGTCGAGGGTGACGGAGCGCACGGTCAGTCTCCGAGCGCCGCCCGGCCGATCATCGGCGTCGAGGGCGCCGCCATGTCACGCGGCTCGAGCGGCTTTGACTGGAAAGCGAGCCGGCCGGCCTCGATGGCGAGTGCAAAGGCGCGCGCCATGGCGACCGGGTCGCCTGCTTCCGCAATCGCCGTATTGAGCAGCACCGCGTCGTAGCCCAGCTCCATGGCGGCCGCGGCATGCGACGGCACGCCGAGGCCGGCATCGACCACCAGCGGGATGTCGGGAAAGTGCGCCCGCAAGGAACGCAGGCCATAGACGTTGTTGAGGCCGCGCGCCGAGCCGATCGGCGCCGCCCACGGCATCAGCACCTTGCAGCCGGCCTCGACCAGCCGGTCGGCGACCACCAGGTCCTCCGTGGTGTAGGGAAAGACCTCGAAGCCGTCCTCGACCAGGATGCGCGCCGCTTCGGCGAGGCCGTACACGTCGGGCTGCAGGGTCTCGTCGTCGCGGATCACTTCGAGCTTGATCCACTTGGTGTCGAACAGCTCGCGCGCCATGTGCGCGGTCGTCACCGCCTCCTGGACGGTATGGCAGCCCGCGGTGTTGGGCAGCACGCGGGCGCCCAGGCCGCGGATCAGCGACCAGAAGCTCTGGCCGCCGCGCTCGCCGCCCGCCTCGCGGCGCAGGGCCACCGTCACCACGTCGGCACCCGATGCCTTGAAGGCTTCGGCCAGGATCTTGGGCGAGGGATAGCGCGCCGTGCCCAGCATCAGCCGGGACTTCAGTTCGACGCCGTAGAAGGTGCGGGTTGGCACCGCTCAACCTCCCTGCATTGGCGCCACGACTTCGATGCGGTCGCCGTCGCTGAGCTTGGTGCGCTCGCGCTGGCTCGCCGCCACGAAGCGGCCGTTCACCGCCGTCGCGATCTTGCGCCCGCCGTAGCCCAGCGCGTTCAGGGCGACGGCCAGCGTATCGGGCTCGACGTCATGCTGATCGCCGTTGACGAAGATCCGCATCACCTGTCTCCAGAGTCGACTCATAGATGGCGTCGGCCGCCCGCTTCGCCAAGGCGGGCGCCAGCAGGAAGCCGTGCCGGTAGAGGCCGTTGGCATAGAACGCACCGCCGATGCGCCGCACCGCCGGCAGATTGTCGGCAAAGGCCGGCCGCAGCCCCGCCTGCACTTCGAGGATCTCGGCCTCGCCGAACGCTGGATGCAGCGCATAGGCCGCGTTCAACAGCTCCACCGTCGAGCGAACGCTGGCGCCGTCCGTGCTTTCGCTTTCGATCATGGTTGCGCCGATCATGAACACGCCCTCGCCGCGCGGCACGATGTAAAGCGGGATGCGCGGATGCAGCATGCGCACCGGCCGCGACAGCTCGACGTCGCGCGAGCGCACCATCAGCATCTCGCCGCGCACGGCGCGCAGGTCGCTGAGGACATCGCGTGCGCTAAGACCGCGGCAATCGACGACCAAGCCGGTCTTGGCGCTCGATCGCTGGAACTCGACGCCGAAGCGGATCGAAACGCCGCGCTTGCCGAGCGCCTCGGCCAGCGCCGGCAGCGCGCGGCGTGGATCGAGATGCGCCTCGTCGGGGAAGAACAGCGCCTTGCGGAAACGCCCGCCGAGGTCGGGCTCGAGCTTGGCGACGCCCTCGCCGTCCAGCCATTCGAAGCGCTCGGTGCGCTCGGCGAAGTGCGCCAGGTCGGCCAGGTCGCGCGGCTGCGTCACCACCAGGCTGCCCTTGCGCACCGTGCCGGCGAAGCGCCGCAGCCACCAGTCGATCGATGGCGCGCCCAGGGCCGCCACGGCCTCGTCGGTCGTGGCGCGTTCGCACCACGGCGCCAGCATGCCGCCGGCCAGCCAGGAACAGGCGCCGTCGCCCAGGGCACGGCCGCGCTCGACGACCTCGACCTTCAGGCCGCGCTCCGACAGTTCCAGCGCCGTGGCGAGGCCCGCGACGCCAGCACCGACGACTATGACGTTAGGGTGGCTCAACCGATAACTCCCGTTCCTTCGCCGGCATGACCCGGATCAGGTTCAAAGGGTTCAGCCCCACTGGCTGTCTCAGACCGGAATTCTACGGCGACCCCGGACACCCCTCGGACGGACGCAAAGAGACTGCCAGCGACCGCCTATGTCAAGCGGACGGCCGGCGGGTGCGATATAGGCCTGATTTGCCGGCCTTTTTGGGAACTGCGGGCCTCCAGGCA
>JBPYDO010000021.1:0-7023 GCA_051985755.1 Reyranella sp.
GAGATCGACGAATGCGGTGCTCGCGTCTACAAGGTCAACGGGCTCATCAACGACTGCGGAAAGCTGGTCGGCGCCGGGGTGACGCAAGCCGGATGGTTCGACACGTCGACCCTGAAGGAGCCCTATCGCATCGAGGGCAAGAAGACCATGGGGCTCGAGCTCGCCGAGCAGGTCGATTGGCAATTGCCGGACGCGATCTTCTATCCCACCGGCGGCGGAACCGGATTGATCGGCATGTGGAAGGCGTTCGCCGAACTGGAAGCCATCGGCTTCATCGGTAAGAAGCGCCCCAAGATGATCGCCGTCCAGGCGGCGGGATGCGCGCCGATCGTGCGCGCCTTCGAGAGCAACAGCCGGCATGCCGAGCTGTGGAAGGACGCCCACACGGTGGCGGCCGGGATTCGCGTGCCGGTCGCCATCGGCGATTTCCTCATTCTCGACGCCGTGCGCGACTCCGGCGGTTTCGCCATCGCCGTCGAGGACAGCGCGATTTCGTCGACGCTCGATGAGGTCGCCCGGCTGGACGGAGTCCTGCTGTGCCCCGAGGGGGCGGCGACGGCCGCCGCCTACCGACAGGCGCTCGCCGACGGCCGCGTCAAGAAGACCGACACCGTCGTGCTGTTCAATTGCGCCACCGGACTGAAGTACCCGATGGCCGATGGCGGTCGGCCGCTGGATCGAAACGCGCCCATAGATTTCAAGAGCCTTTAGAGCGGCGTCAGGACGGCGGCTATCAGTTCGCGAGCCTGACCCACTCCTCTTCGGAGAGGGTCTTGATGCCGAGCTCGGCCGCCTTGCGTGCCTTCGACCCGGCATTCTCGCCGACCACGACAAGCGACGTCTTTTTCGACACCGAGTCCGTCACCTTGGCGCCCAGCTCCTCGGCACGCGCCTTGGCGGCATCGCGCGTCATCGACGAAAGCTCGCCGGTGAACACCACGATCTTGTCCTTGAGCGGCGCGTCGGCGGCGACCACGCGGCGCTTCACGCCCTCGATCGTGAGCTGCTTGCGCAGGTCCCTGATGGCATCGACGTTGTGGCCCTCGCTGAAGAAGACGCACATGGCATCGGCCGTGGTGACGCCGATCTGCTCGACATTGCACAGCCGGCCGTAGCTCGGCCCGATCTCGTCGGCCGCCTTCTCCTTCTTGACGTCTTCGTGGTTTTTCTTGCGCTCGCGGGCCGCCTTCAGCATCTCCTCGAGCCAGGTGTCGGCATCGCCGTATTCCTGGGCCAGAATCCTAGCGGTCGCCTCGCCGATCAGCGGGATGCCGATGGCGTTGATGAAGCGATCGAGGGGGACGGTACGGCGTGCCTCGATGGCGCTGACAAGGTTGCGCACAGACAGCTCACCCCAGCCTTCGCGCTTCCTGATCTCGTCGGCCCGCTTCGGCAGCCGAAAGATATCGCCCGGCACCTTCAACAGCCCGTCCCGATGGAAATTCTCGATATGGGTGCCGCCGAGGCCCTCGATGTCGAAACACTGGCGCGACACGAAATGGCGCAGCCGCTCGACCTGCTGGAACGGGCATTCCAGTCCGCCCGAGCAACGGCGCACCACACCACCTTCCTCGCTCTCGACTTTGGTCTTGAGCGGACAGGGGCAATAGCTCGGGAACCTGAACTTCTCGGTCCTCTTGGGCCGCAGCTCGGGCACGAAGCCCAGCACCTGCGGAATGACGTCGCCGGCGCGCTGCACGATCACGGTATCGCCGGCGCGCACGTCGAGCCGTTCGATCTCGTCAGCGTTGTGCAAGGTGGCGCGCGCCACTACGACGCCGCCGACATTGACCGGCTCGAGATCGGCCACCGGTGTCAGGGCGCCGGTGCGGCCGACCGAGATCAGGATGCCATTCAGCTTCGTCCGCGCCTGCTCGGCCGGGAACTTGTGGGCGATCGCCCAGCGCGGCGCCCGACTGACGAAGCCCAGCCGCTCCTGCCAGTCGATGCGGTCGACCTTGTAGACCACACCGTCGATGTCGTAGGGCAACGAAGGCCGGTCCTCGCCCATCTTCTTGTAGAAGGCGCGCACCTCGTCGGGCGTGCGGCAGAGCTTGGTGAGCGGGTTGGTCTTGAAGCCCCATTCCTTCAGGAGCTTGAGATACTCACTGTGGGTCTTCCATGACCGCGGTTCGGCCTCACCCCAGGCGTAGGCGAAGAAACGCAAGGGCCGCGATGCCGTAATCGTCGGATCTAGCTGGCGCAGCGAGCCCGCCGCGGTGTTGCGCGGATTGACGTAGGCCTTCTCGCCCGCCGCCGCTTGGCGGGCGTTCAGTTCCAGGAACGCCTTGCGCTCCATGTAGACTTCGCCACGCACGTCGAAGGCCTTTGGAACGCCCCGGCCCTTCAGCTTGTGCGGGATGTCCTTGATCGTGCGCAGGTTGGCGGTGACGTCCTCGCCAGTCGTGCCGTCGCCGCGCGTGGCGCCCTGGATGAATTCGCCGTCCTCGTAGCGCAGGCTGATCGACAGGCCGTCGATCTTGGCCTCGCAGCTCAGGGCGATCTCAGCATTGGGCTTGAGGTCCGTCTCGCGCTCCAAGCCACGCCGCACGCGATCGAAGAAGCCCTGCAGCTCGTCGTCGGTAAAGGCATTGTCGAGCGACAGCATCGGCTTGAGGTGGCGGACCTTGGCGAAGGCCGTAGTCGGGGTCGGCGCCACGTTCTGGGTCGGACTCGACGAGTCGACAAATGCAGGGAAACACTCCTCGATCGCCTTCAGCCGGCGGCGCAGCTTGTCGTAGTCCGCGTCGGAGATCTCGGGTGCATCCTGCTCGTGATAGAGCTTGTCGTGGTGGGCGATCTCCCCGGCCAGGCGCTTGTGCTCGGCGCGCGCCTGTCGCTCGGTCAGTTTGTCGACCGCGACCGCAGCCACGACCTTGGCAGCACGCGACATCACTTGCTCCTAGCTAGCGGCGGCGAGCAGGCGGTCGGCCGCCGCACGTGCCTCGGCCGTCACCTCGGCGCCCGACAGCATGCGGGCGATCTCCTCGCGCCGGCCCTTGGCATCGAGGGATAGCACATCCGTGCTGGCGGCGGTGCGCGTCGTCGTCTTGCGGATCAGCCAATGCCGGTCGGCGACGGCGGCGACCTGTGGCGAATGCGTGACCACCAGCACCTGCAGGTCGCGCGCCAGCTTGCGCAGCCGCACGCCCACTGCCGCCGCGGTGGCGCCGCCGATGCCGGAATCGACTTCGTCGAACACGATGGTCGGCGCGTCGCCTACCTTGGCAAGGCACACTTTCAAAGCCAGCAGGAAGCGCGACAGCTCGCCGCCTGAGGCGATGCGCGCGATCGGCGCCAGCGGCGTGCCTGGATTGGTCGCCACCATGAACTGAACGCTATCGATGCCCGACTCCGACCAGTCAGCTTCGGGCAATGACGCCAGCTCGGTCACGAACTTGGCTTTTTCCAGCTTGAGCGGCGCGAGCTCGCCCGCCACCGCCTTGTCGAGTCGCGTCGCGCCCTTGCGGCGCGCCGCCGCCAGAGTCTCGGCCACCGCAACATAGGCGGTACGCGCCGTCTTGGCAGCCGCCGCGAGCTTCTTGAGGCCGGCTTCGCCGTCCTCCAGCGCGGCCAGCTGCGCCGTCATCTTCTCGGCAAGCGGCGCCAGATCGGCGACGGCAACATTGTGCTTGCGCGCCGCGGCCCGCAGCGCGAACAGCCGCTCCTCGAGCTTTTCCAGTCGATTGGGATCGAACTCCAGCGCATCGCGCGCCGTTTCGAGCTGGGCGTGCGCCTCAGTCGCTTCGCTCAGCGCCCGCTCCAGCGCTGCCAGCGCAACGTCCAGGCGTCCCGCCGCCTTGTCGAGGTTGCGCTCGACCAGGCGATGTGCGCTGCGCAACGCCGCCACGGCACCCCGGCCATGCTCGAGTTCGCCGAGCGCTTGCGCCACGGCCTCGCCGATGGCGCTGCCGGCGCGCAGCAGCTGCCGCTCGGCGGCGAGCTTCTCCTCGTCGTCAGCTTTGGGCGCCAGCGCCTCGAGCTCCTTCACGGCGTGGCGCAGGAAGTCCTCGTCGCGGCGGGCCGCCGCCGCGGCCTCCTGTGCTACGGCATAGGCCTGCTCGGCGGCGCGCCAGGCTTGCCAGGCCGTGCCGACCTGGCCGGCCTGACCCTCGAGACCGGCAAAAGTGTCGAGCGAAGCGCGGTGCGTCACCATGTCCAGAAGGCCGTGCTGCTCGAGCTGGCCCTGGATCTCGACCAGGGTGTCGCCCAGCCGGCGCAGCAACGCTACCGAGGCGGGCTGGTCGTTGACGAAGGCGCGGCCGCGGCCGTCGGCGCCGACCGTCCGGCGGAGCGTCAGCGTGTCCTCGTCGTCGATGCCCTGTTCGGCAAGCAGCGTATGCGCCGCATGGTCCTTTGGCAGGTCAAAGGCGGCGGCCACCGACGCCTGTTGCGCGCCGCGCCGCACGGCGCCGGAGTCCGCGCGAGCCCCCAATGCCAAGCCAAGGGCATCGATCAAGATGGATTTTCCGGCACCGGTCTCGCCGGTCAGTGCATCCAATCCGCCGCTTGCGGTGCCGCGCGCAGCCGTGAAGTTGAGGTCGAGCTTCTCGATCAGGACGAAGTCGCGGATCGAAAGCGATTGCAGCACGCGCTACTTCTCGCTTTCGAACCGATAATCCTCGCCGGTCATAAGGTAGTAGCTGTCGGCGTACCAGTCGCTGCCCGGGAAGTTGTGTCCGAGCACGGCGGCCGCCTCCTGAGCTTCGCTCTTGACGCCGAGTGCCAGGTAGCACTCGACCAGGCGATGCAGCGCCTCCGGCACGTGCGTGGTGGTCTGGTACCGCTCGATGACCACGCGGTAGCGGTTGATGGCGCCAATGTACTGCTGCTGCTTCTGATAGTAGCGGCCGATGTCCATCTCCTTGCCCGCGAGGTGGTCGATGGTCAGCTCGACTTTCAGACGCGCATCGCGTGCATAGGGCGTGTTGGGGAAGCGCTTGGCGACGTCCGAGAGCGCATCGAGCGCCTTTTGCGTCACTGCCTGGTCGCGGCCGACGTCGGAGATCTGCTCGTAGTAGCACAGCCCTTTCAGGTAGTAGGCGTAGGGAATGTCCTTGTGGCCGGGATGCAGCTGGATGAAGCGATCGAGCGCGATGATGGCGTCGTCGTACTTGTTGTACTGGTAGTAAGTGAAGGCCGCCATGACCTGCGCCTTGGTGGCCCACACCGAGTAGGGATGCTGGCGGTCGACTTCCTCGAATTCCTTGGCCGCGTGCTTGTAGTCCTGCGCGCCCAGATCATCGAGCGCGCGGTTGTACAGGATCTCGACCGGCTGCTCGACGTAGGTGTCGTCGCTCGAGTCGCCGCCGCCGAACCAGCTGCAAGCGCTCAGCCCACCGGCTGCCATCACGAGAGCAAGTGCCCCGCAAGCCCTGCTCGCCACCCTCTTCGACATGCCCCTGTCCGTAAGCTGGAATGCCGGCGCCTTATATCACGCCGATGCCAAAAAAAGAGGGGCCGCAAGGCCCCTCCAAGCAACGCGGGAGAACAACCACAATGCGTCGATCGGCGTCAGTTGGCCTGCCGACGCAGGAACGCAGGAATTTGCAGGTCGTCGTCATCTCGCGCAGGCTTGGCGCGCTCGGTGACGTCGATCGAAGTCTGCACTGGCGCCGGCCGCACAACGGGCTTGGGCGCGACGGCAACGATGCTTTCCGGCGCCGGGCGCGCCATCGCGGGCTCGACAGGCGCCGCCGGTGCCACCGTGGGCGCCGCCGGCTTGGGTGCCGCAAAGGCGCCGGTGATGCGCTGGAACAAGTTGGGCGCACGGCTTTCGCCGGCGGCCGGACGTGCGACCAGCGGCCGCGCCGCCGGTTCGGTGGCGCGCACCGTCGGACGAATCGCCGGACGGGTGACGCGCCAGTCGCTCTCGTCGACCAGCGGCTTGTGCGGAACTGCCGGCGGCGCGGCGGGCGCAGCCGGAGCGGCCGCCGGCACGGCCGGCGCCGCGGTTGCAGCGATCGGCGCGGCCGGTTGCGGCACGGGTGCGATCGGCAGTGGTGCCGGAGCGACGACCGGTGGCGCGACCGGCAGTTCGGTGGGCGCGATCTGTACCGCAGCGGCTTCGACCACGGGCGCTGGCGCGACCGCCGGCTGCATGATGAAGGGCGGTGGCGTCACGGCGGCCGGCATCGGAGCCGGTGCCGCGATTGGCATGGGCGCCGGCGCGGGCATCGCCGGAGCGGTCTGTGCCGCGATCGGCGGAGCGGCCGGCGCAACAACCGGCGCGGCAGCGACGGCCATGGCGGCGGGTGCCGCGGCCTGCGTGGCGACGCGCCCGACAGGCGGCGCGACCGGACGGCTGAGCGCCGGCTGGCCGGTCTGCATCGGGCGGCTCATGTCGAGCGACAGGTAGTTCGGCGCCGGCTGCTGGCTCGCCATGGCGGCGATGCCGGTGGCGACCACCGACACGCGCATGCGGCCCTGCATCGAGGCGTCGAATGTCGAACCGAAGATGATGTTGGCATCGGGATCGACTTCCTCGCGGATGCGGTTGGCCGCCTCGTCGACCTCGTGCAGCGTCATGTCGAGGCCGCCGGTGATGTTGATCAGGACGCCCTTGGCGCCCTTCATCGAGTGATCCTCCAGCAGCGGGTTGGAGATCGCCGATTCGGCGGCGACGCGGCTGCGGTCCTGACCCTCGGCCTCGCCGGTGCCCATCATCGCCTTGCCCATCTCGCCCATCACGGTGCGGATGTCGGCGAAGTCGAGATTGATCAGGCCCGGCATCACCATCAGGTCGGTGACGCCGCGCACGCCCATGTGCAGCACGTCGTCGGCCATCTTGAAGGCGTCGGCGAAGGTGGTCTTCTCGTTGGCGATCTTGAACAGGTTCTGGTTGGGAATGACGATCAGCGTTTCGACGACCTTGTCGAGTTCGGTGATGCCCTGCTCGGCCGCCTGCATGCGGCGCCGGCCTTCGAAGTGAAACGGCTTCGTGACGACACCGATGGTGAGGATGCCCTGCTCGCGCGCCGCCGCCGCGATCACGGGCGCCGCCCCCGTGCCGGTACCACCGCC
>JBPYDO010000022.1:0-5594 GCA_051985755.1 Reyranella sp.
TCACCGGCCAGAAGATGTGGTGCACCTTCGCCGACGGCGCCGACTACCTGCTGGTCTTCGCCCGGACGCGGCCGGCCGACCCGGCGCACCGGTCGCGCGGCATCAGCTGCTTCATCATGCCCAAGGAGCGCGGGACGCTCCCCGACGGGGTCACGGGATCGCCGGTCCGCAAGATCGGCTACCACGGGTGGAAGACCTGGGAGCTGTCGTTCGACGGGGCCTATGTCGGGCCGGGCATGATGGTCGGCGCGGAGGGCGAGGGCTTCAAGGTCGTGATGCGCGACCTGGAGATCGCTCGCATCCATACCGCCGCGCGCGCGATCGGCCTGGCCCGCGGGGCTTTGGAGGACTCGGTGGCGTACGCGCGTCAGCGGGTGCAATTCGGCAGGCCGATCGGGCACAACCAGGCGATCCGCTTCAAGATCGCCGACATGGCGACCCAGATCGAGGCGGCGCGCCAGCTCAACTATTTCGTCTGCGAGCAGATCGACACCGGCCAGCGCTGCGACAAGGAGGCCTCGATGGTCAAATTGTTCGCCTCGGAGATGGCCGAGCGGGTGTGCAGCGAAGGCATCCAGATCCATGGCGGCGCGGGCTACACCACGCTGCACGCCGTCGAACGGCACTGGCGCGACGCGCGGCTGACCAAGATCTTCGAGGGTACGTCGGAGATCCAGAAGCGCATCATCTCCGACCGCCTGCTCGGCCGGGGCCGGAACTAGAGGCAGGCAAGCGATGAAAGTCTCCGCCCTCACCGGCCGGAACAACTACTTCGAAGACTTCAAGGTCGGCGAGGTGCTGAAGCACGCCCGCGGCAAGACGGTCGAGCCACTGGAGCAGGTCTGGATCACCAACGTCACCATGAACACCGCCGAGGCGCACTTCAACGAGCACTCGATGAAGGGCAGCAACTGGGGCCAGCGCCTGGGCTTCGGCGGCGTCACCATCTCGCTCTGCATCGGGCTGGCCGCCCAGGATACCGCCGAGAATGCCCTGATGGAGCTTGGCATGGACAAGATCCGGCTCAGGGCCCCGGTCGTGCATGGCGATACGCTCTATTGCTACTCAGAAGTGCTGGAGAAGAAGGACGCCGACCGCCCCGACGCCGGCGTCGTGCGCTTCAGGCACTACGGCGTGAACCAGGACGACAAGCACGTCTTCGAGGGCGAGCGCACGGTGCTGCTGAAGCGGCGCAGCCACTGGGGAGACAGGTGAGCGATCGGATCGTCCTGGGCGCGCTCGACGGGATCCGCATCGTCGATCTCACGCAGATGCTGGCGGGTCCGTTCTGCACCATGCTGCTGGCCGACCAGGGCGCCGAGGTGATCAAGGTCGAGCCGCTCGACGGTGACGACACGCGCATCATGGGGCCCTATCACGACGAGGACCGGCTGCAGGCGTTCGGCGGCTATTTCGCCTCGATCAACCGCAACAAGAAGTCGATCGCGATCAATCTCAAGACTCCCGAGGGCCGCGACCTCGTTCTCCGACTGTGCGAGGACGCCGACGCCATCGTCGAGAATTCGCGCGGCGGCGTCATGGATCGGTTGGGCCTGGGATACGACACGCTGCACGCGCGGTTCCCGAGGCTGGTCTACGCCACCATTCGCGGCTTCGGCGATCGGCGAACCGGCGAGAGCCCGTACACCGATTGGCCGGCCTATGACGTGGTCTCTCAGGCCTTCGGCGGCGTGATGGCAATCACCGGACCGGACAAGCAGACGCCGATGAAAGTCGGCCCCGGCATCGGCGACCTGATGCCGGCGACCATGTCGGCTTTCGGCATCGTGAGCGCCATCCTGCGCGCGCAGAAGACCGGCCAGGGCCAGCTCGTCGATGTCGCCATGGTCGATGCGATCCTGTCTATGTGCGAACGCATCGTTCACCAGCACGCCTATACCGGCGGCGTGCCGGCGCCGGAGGGCAACCATCATCCCCTGCTCTGCCCGTTCGGCATGTTCCCGGCGAAGGATGGCCACGTCACCCTCGCTGCGCCCACCGACGCGCACTGGCCGATCCTCTGCCGCCTGATCGGCCGGCCGGAAATGGGCAGCGACCCGCGCTTCCTCACGGTCCAGGGTCGGCGCTCCAGCCAGGCGGAGATCATCGCCGCGGTGTCGGAATTCACGCGTCGGCATACCAAGCACGAATTGCTGAAGCACCTCGGCGGTCAGGTGCCCTTCGCGCCGGTCAACGACGTGCGCGACGTGTTTGCCGACCCGCACTTCGCCGTGCGCGACATGGTGGTGCGCGTGGAGCATCCCGGCCTCGCGCAAAAAACCGCCATCGCCGGAGTCGCCATCAAGATGACCGAAACACCCGGCCGCGTGCGCCATCGCGCACCGTTGCTGGGCGAACACACCGACGAGTATCTGAAATCCATCGGCTGCAGTGCCGGCGAGATCGCCCGCCTGCGCGCCGACAAGATCGTTGCGTAGGAGACCGACCATGACCGACCGTCCGCGCCGCGCCCGCCGCGTGCAGCTTTCGACCCCCGGCTCGAGCGAGAAGATGATGCAGAGAGCGTCGGAGTCGAAGGCCGACCATGTCTTCCTCGACCTCGAGGACGCGGTGGCGCCGAGCCAGAAGCGCGAGGCGCGCAAGAAGATCGTCGAGGCGCTGAAGACGCTCGACTGGAAAGGCAAGACGCGCTGCGTGCGCATCAACGACCTCACCACCGAATACGCCTTCGAGGACATCATCGAGGTGGTCGAGGGCGCGGGCGAGCATCTCGACACCATCATGATGACCAAAGTCATGACTCCGGCTGACGTGCTGTTCGCCGACAAGCTGCTGCACCAGCTCGAGAAGAAGCTGAAACTCAAGCGCCGCATCGGCCTGGAAGCGCTGATCGAGGAGGTCGAGGGACTGCAGAACGTCGATGCCATCGCCAAGTGCACGCCCAGGCTCGAGTGCCTGGTGTTCGGCATGGGCGACTTCTCCGCCTCGATGGGTGTCACCAACAAGGATGTCGGCAGCAATGAGGGCTATCCCGGCGACATCTGGCACTATGCGCGCTTCAGGCTGGTGATGGCCTGCCGCGCCGCCGGCATCGACCCGGTCGATGGGCCGTTCGCCGATTTCCGCAATGCCGAGGCCTATCGCGAAGAGTGCCGGCGCTCGATGATCCTGGGCTGCGTCGGCAAGTGGGCGATCCATCCGGCGCAGATCGACCATGCGCTCGAAATCTATTCGCCGAAGCCGGAGGATGTCGCGCGGGCGAGAAAGCTCGAGAAGGCCTATGCCGAGGCGGAGGCCAAGGGCCTGGGCGCCATCAACGTCGACGGCGTCATGGTCGACGTCGCTTCGATCCGCATCCTGCGCAACACCATCCTGAACAAGGCCGACCTCTACGGCCTGTGACCGGCCTGGCCGCGGTCGACATATTGGCGCTCGCCCGTCGCGGGATTGTAGAAGACATCGACAGTCTTGCCGGTGTCGGGGTCGACGAAGCGCTCCTCGGTGTGAATCCAGCCTTGGCCGGGCGGCGCCGAAACGAGCGGCTTGTAGAAGATGCGCTCGACCAGGATCCCAAGGGAGAGCACGCCGCCCAAGATCAGCGGCGGCAAGGCGTAGACTGCGCCCAGCCCGAGCCCGACCACGCCGCCCAGCATCAGCACGATTCCCAGCGTCAGCAGGACGCTGCGCAGCATGGTCAGCCGCTGACGGGTTCGACCACGGCGGCCGTGCCGTAGGCCACGATCTCGCTCATGGTCTGGCCGATTTCGGCCGAATCGAAGCGCATCATGACGATCGCATTGGCGCCCATGGCCGTGGCGTTGTTGACCAGCCGGTCGACGGCGTGTCGCCGCGCCTCCTCGAGGAGCTGGGTGTATTCGTGAATCTCGCCGCCGACGATCGAGCGCAGGCTGGCCATGATATTGCCGCCGATGCCGCGGCTGCGCACCACCACGCCGAACGCTTGACCCAGGGTCCTCACCACTCTGTGACCGGCAATGTTTTCCGTCGTCGCAACGATCATGGCAGTCTCCCGTGTGTCATCGACCCGCAACGGTAGCATCCGACGATACCCGCTGCATCGACTCGGTTTCTATCCGGTAAGCGCGCAAGCAAGCTGCGGAGCGCAGCCGAACGTCCTAAACTTCTCGCCGCCGAATGACCGTCAAGGGAGGAAAGCATGAAGCTTTATATGCATCCTGTTTCCACGACCTGCCGTCCGGTGATGCAGTTCATCGCCGACAACGACATCAAGTGCGATATGGAAGTCGTCGACATCCTGAAGGGCCAGCACTACGAGCCGACCTACAGCAAGCTCAATCCCAACCATCTCATCCCGCTGCTCGATGACGACGGCTTTCGGCTGACTGAAAGCGCCGCCATCCTGCGTTACCTGGCCGAGAAGATCGGCTCGCCAGCCTATCCGAAGGACCTCAAGCAGCGCGCCAAGGTCAACGAGGCGATGGACTGGTTCAATTCCAACTTCTACCGCGACTGGGGCTATGGCCTCATCTACCCGCAGCTCTTCCCGCATCTCAAGCGCGAGGACGCCAAGGTGCAGGAAGCCGTGGTCGCCTGGGGCAAGGACAAGTCGAAGGCGTGGCTGCAGGTGCTGAACGATCACTTGATCGGGCCCAGCAACAAGTATCTCTGCGGCAACCAGCTTACCGTCGCGGACTATTTCGGCGCCGGCATCACCACGGCGGGCGAACTGATCCATTGCGATTTCTCGGCCTATCCCAATATCAAGCGCTGGCTCGACACCTTCAAAGCCGGGCCGAACTACGGCAAGGTCTACGAAACCTTCACCGGCTTCTGCGCCTCGACCAAGGGACAGCCCTGGCAGGCGATCTGAGAGGAGCAGCGATGATCAAGGGTCTGCACCACAACGCCTACCGCTGCCGCGACTCCGAAGAGACGCGGCAGTTCTACGAGGATTTCCTCGGGCTGCCGCTGGTCAATGCCTTCAAGATCGAGACAACGATGACCGGCCGCAAAACCGGCTCGGGCGTGCTGCACTCTTTCTTCCAGCTCGACGACGGTTCCTGCCTCGCCTTCTTCGAGGCGCCTGACGTGCCGTTCGAGTTCAAGGAGCAGCACGATTTCGACCTGCACATCGCGCTCGAGGTCAGCCAAGAACATCTCCATCAGATGTTCGCCAAAGGCAAGGCGGAGGGCCGCGAGGTGCGCGGCATCTCCGACCACAAGTTCATCGATTCGATCTATTTCCGCGACCCCAGCGGCTACGTGATCGAGCTCACCGCCAAGAAGGCGGGCCACGACGCGGCGATGGATCCCAAGAAGAGCCGCGCCCGCGAGGTCCTGAACGACTGGCAGGCCAAAAAGCCGAAGACGGCAAAAGCGGCCTGAGCGCCGCGGGAGGAAACGATGAGGCTTGCGGGATGGGCGCTCGGCGCCCTGTTGGCGTTTGCCCTGCCGGTCACGGCGCAAACGGTGCCGCAATTCCGGGTCGATCCCTTCTGGCCCAAGCCCCTGCCCAACAACTGGACGTTCGGCCAGGTGGCAAGCGTGGCGGTCGACTCGCAGGACCATGTCTGGGTGCTGCAGCGCCCGCGCACCCTGAGCGAAGACGAAAAAGGCGCAACCCTGGTCCCGCCGCGCAACAAGTGCTGCGC
>JBPYDO010000023.1:0-9508 GCA_051985755.1 Reyranella sp.
TAGATGCGGCCCATCCATTCCGAGTCACGGCGGGCCAGATAGTCGTTCACCGTCACGACATGAACGCCCTTGCCTTCGAGGGCGTTGAGATAGACGGGCAGGGTGGCGACCAGGGTCTTGCCTTCGCCGGTCTTCATCTCGGCGATCTTGCCGCCGTGCAGGACCATGCCGCCCTTGAGCTGCACGTCGAAGGGGCGCTGCTCGAGGGTGCGCTTGGCCGCCTCGCGGACCGTGGCGAAAGCCTCGACAAGAAGATCGGCGAGAGTTTCCCCCTTGGCCAACCGCTCGCGAAACTCGCTGGTCTTGGAACGCAGGGCCTCGTCCGAGAGCTTCTCGAAGTCCGCTTCCAGGGCATTGATCCTCGCCACCGGCTTGTCGAAGCCCTTGACGACGCGGTCGTTGGCTGTCCCGAACAGGCCTCGGGCAAGCGAACCCAGCATGAAACCCTCGATATTCTAAAGACTTAGGCGGGCACCCGGCCCGCCCGTCCGAGTGAGAGATAGAGAGCGGCCGCAGGAGTGTCAACGCAAGCGGCGTCGACTGCAATCGCGGGCCCGCGCGCCAAGTAACGAAAAAGTGCCGCAATCGAGTCACAAGGGCGCGCGCCGCCGGCGCCTACACTTGCCTGTCACAAGCTGGCCTGTGTAAACCGAGCCTCGCGGGCAGAGCGGTGGCTGCCCGGCGCGCCGTCCTGCCGTCCGTTGCGGAGCCAATCATGTACCCTCGTCCGCGCCTCCCGCGCATCGTCCTGGCGTGTAGCGCAGTTGTCGCATTGGCCGGAGCTGCCGCAGCGCAGCAGCCGGAAAGCAAGCCGCCGGCCGCCAAGCCGACCTTGCCGCTGCCGCCGGCCCAAGCCAAGCCTGGCAACACGCCCAAGGATCCGGTCGTGGCGACGGTCAACGGCCGGCCACTTCACCTGTCCGAAATCCAGACGGCGCAGCAGGCGCTGCCGCCACAGTACCGGACCGTGCCGCTGCAGTCGGTGTTCCCCGCGCTGCTCGACCGCATCGTCGACAGCAAGCTGGTTGTCCAGGAGGGCCGCAAGCACAAGGTCACCGACGATCCGGCCTTCAAGCGCCGCATGGCCTTCGTCGAGGACCAGGTGATCCAGGACTTCTGGCTGCAGAAGGAGATCGCGCGCGAGGTCACGCCCGAGAAGATGCGCAAGCGCTATGAGGAGCGCCTGAAGACGATGCCGCCCGAGGAGGAGGTGCAGGCGCGCCACATCCTGGTCGCGACCGAGGATGAGGCGAAGGCGCTGATCGCCGAGCTGAAGAAGGGTGCGTCGTTCGAGAAGCTTGCCAAGGAAAAATCGACCGACAAGGCGTCGGGTGCGGAAGGCGGCGATTTAGGTTGGTTCAAGAAGACCGACATGGTGAAGGAATTCGCCGATGCCGCCTTCGCCTTGAAGAAGGGCGAGATGAGTGAGACGCCGGTGAAGACCCAATTCGGCTATCACGTCATCCAGCTGACGGATCGCCGCCAGGCGCCGCCGCCGCCTTTCGAGGAGCTGGCCGAACAGATTCGCGAGGATCTGGCCAAGGAAGCCGTCAACGGCTTCCTCAATAAGCTGCGTGCCAACGCCAAGATCGAGAAGTTCAACATGGACGGCAGCAAGCCTGAAGCAGCCGCACCTGGTCAGCCGGCTGCGCCCGACAAGCCCGCGGCGCCCGCCAAGCCCGCGGCACCCTCCGGGGGCAAGTAACTGCACGTATTTTTGGCTTTTCTGGTGTAGGCTTCGCGCGTCGGCCGTTCGGTAAGCCAGCCGATCGGCCGCCGGGAGAGCTCTATGGCCGTCAAGCACGCCCAATCGTCACTTGCGCCGAAGACGACGCCGACGCTGCCGCGTATTGCCGGCGTCAAGCTCGCCGCGGCGCGTTCGGGCGTGCGCTACAAGGATCGCGACGACGTCATGCTGGCAATTCTGCCGGCCGGCGCAACCGTGGCCGGCGTGCTGACGCGTTCCAAGACCAGCTCAGCGCCGGTCGACTGGTGCCGCAAAAATCTCGCCCGCGGCAAGGTGCGGGCGATCATCGTCAATGCCGGCAACGCCAACGCGTTCACCGGCAAGCTGGGCGACAAGGCGGTCGAGGAATGCACGCGGGCCGTGGCGCAGGCCATCGGTTGCCCACGCAACGAGGTGCTGATGGCCTCGACCGGCGTGATAGGCCAGCCGCTCGAATGGGAGAAGATCGCAGCGGTGGTGCCGGCGATGATCAAGGGCGCACGCGAAGAGAACTGGGCGGCGGCGGCCGGCGCCATCATGACCACCGACACGTTCCCCAAGCTTGCCACGCGCCAGGCCAAGATCGGCGAGCGCACGGTGGTCCTGAACGGCTTCCTCAAGGGCTCGGGCATGATCGCGCCCGACATGGCGACCATGCTGGGCTTCGTGTTCACCGATGCCAAGATCCCGGGCGCCGTGCTGCAGCGGCTCCTGGCGGACGCCGCTGACAAGTCACTGAATTGCGTTACCGTCGACGGCGACACCTCGACCAGCGACACGCTCCTGCTCGCTGCCTCGGGAGCGGCGCGGCATGCGCCGGTCGAGGAGTCGGACGACCCGGTGCTCGTCGATTTCAAGCGCGCCCTGGATGAGGTGCTGATCGAGCTGGCCCAGCTGCTGGCGCGCGACGGCGAGGGCGCCACCAAATTCGTGACCATCAATGTCGGCGGCGCATCGTCCAACGGCGCGGCGCGCAAGATCGGGCTGTCGGTGGCCAATTCGCCGCTGGTCAAGACCGCCATCGCCGGCGAAGACGCCAACTGGGGCCGCATCGTCATGGCCGTCGGCAAATCCGGCGAGCGGGCCGACCGCGACAAGCTCAAGATCTCGATCGGCGGCGTGAAGATCACCGATGGTGGCCAGGTCGTGCCGCACTACGACGAGGCGCCAGTGACGCGTCACATCAAGGGCACCGACGTCGTGATCGACATCGACCTCGGCATCGGCCGCGGCCGCGCCACGGTCTGGACCTGCGACCTGACGCACGGCTACATCGATATCAACGGCAGCTACCGTTCTTGACCTGATCCCGCAATGGTGTCGTTCGACGAGGACTGTCCGGGCAGCGCGCCGCCGCTCGGCGAGCGGCCGCTTGTGCTGGTCGCGGCGGTGGCTCTGGTCGACGTCGACGGCCGCGTGCTGATCGCCCGCCGGCCCGAGGGCAAGGCGATGGCAGGCCTCTGGGAGTTTCCCGGCGGCAAGGTCGACCAGGGCGAGACTCCCGAGCAGGCCCTGGTGCGCGAGCTGCACGAGGAACTGGGCATCGAGACAGCGGCGAGCTGTCTAGCGCCGATCGCCTTTGCAAGCCATGGCTACGAGACTTTCCATCTCCTGATGCCGCTCTTCGCCTGCCGCAAATGGAGCGGGATCCCGCGGCCGCGCGAGGGCCAGGCCTTGAAATGGGTGCAGCCTCGCGACCTTACCCGCTATCCCATGCCGCCGGCCGACCTGCCGCTGGTCGGACTGCTGCGCGACCTGCTGTAGGTGGCTCCTCAGCTGCGGACCGGCGCGAGTGGCTGGCCGTCGCGCCAGGCCGTCAGGCGGCGGAAGATGATGGCCTGGGCCGTGCAGGCGACGGCGGCACCCCCATAAGACACAAGGATCGCCACCGTCCAGGTGATGACCGCCGCCGCGGTATCGGCGGAGAGGGAGCGCAGCACGGCAAGCGGCACCAGGGCGGCGACCGTGGTCGCCATGCCGCTCAGGATCAGGATCAGAAAAAGCGCGAAGATGATGGTCCAGGCGTTGCCGCGGCTATAGGACCACGATTCGCGCGGCGTGAAGGGCACATCGACCGCGGTCGCGGCCAACCCGAAGCTCACGCGCAACGCCAGCAGGGCCGACACGATGAAGCCCGTGCCGAGCGGCGCGGCCATGGCCTGGCGGCGGGCGGACTCGGGATCGACCGCACCGCCGCCCAGCACCGTCGGATCGATCGATCCGACGGAGAGGGTGAATGCGGCGATCAGCAGGAAAGTGACGCCGGCGATCTTGACCAGATGGATAAAGAAGGCGGTTTCGCGGCCCGACCAGGCGAGGCCGGGCAATCCGACGGCCCGTCGGGGACCGAGCAGGGTGACGCGCATCCAGGCCACCATGAACATCACTGTTGGCAGCGAATCGACCGCCTTCTCGACAAGCGCCGAGAACGGCGACTCATCGCCCAGCAGTGCGCCCATGATCCTGATTGCGAGCGACAGGATCCAGGGGATGGTCACGAGATGGAAGAACAGGGCGAGGTTGCTGAAGAAGAAGCTGAAGCTTTCCGCCAGCACCTCGCCGATGGACAGTTTCACGCTCGCCGGCACGCCTAGCCTCGCCCCGCCTTCTCGCCGGCGCTTCTTTCGACAGTGCCGAGCGCGTCGGCCAGGCGCTGTTTGGCGCTGCCCGGCCTGAGCGCCTTGGGTTGCGAGGGGTGCGGCGCCCAGCCGTGCAGGAACAGCACCTCGAAGCTCGCCTTCACCCGGCCCGACGGTGCGGTGAACCTCTCGCCGTAGACTTGCGCGGCGCGCAAGAGCGTGGCGCGGCGGCTGAAGCCGCGACGGCGTTCGGCGACGAGATTGCTCTCGCCCATCTCGCTCAACTCGTGCATCAGGGCGAGTGCGCTGTCGTACTCGACGTCGATCGTCTCGCTGTCCGCGACCGGCAAGGCAAAGCCGGCGCGCTGCAGCAGGGCCGCTGCATCGGCCAACCCGGCGAACGGCGACACGCGTGGACTGAGACCGCCTTCGATTTCGCTTTCGGCCGCGGCCAGCGACTCACGCAGCTGCCAGAGCGTCGAACCGCCCAGCATGGCGCCGAGAAACAGCCCATCCGGCCGCAAGATCCGGCCGATCTGAATCAAGGCGCCGGGCAGGTCGTTGACCCAGTGCAGGCTCATGGCGCTCAGAACCAGGTCGAAGCAGCCGGCGGCGAAAGGCAGCCGCTCCTCGTCGGCGACCACGGCCGGCCCCGACGCCGAGCGGGCGAAATCGTGGCCGAGATCGGCGCGCACAAGGCGTTCGACGGTCCCGCCGCCGCCCAGCCTCTCGCCCAGCGCCGCTGCGATTTCATCGCCGTGGCAGCCGAGATCGAGCGCCAGTGCAAACCGGCGCCGCACGTCGTCCAGCCGCTCGACCAGCCGCTCGGCGATCTCGCGCTTCAAGAAGGACCGCCGGGGCCATCGATGGCTGGCGCGCGCGCGGCGCTGGCGCAGCACGTTACGGTCGAAGACGAGCAGGGGATCGGGCGCGCTCACCATCCCTTATGTAGGGCGAAAGCGCGGCGGCGGGTAGGGGACGCCCTCAAGCTGGCGCATTTGCCGGGCCCACTCTCGCCCGTGATCGGGGAAGCCTGGGAACGGACCGGGCGGCGGCTGCTCGATTCGCTGCTGCCGCCGCTCTGCCTCGGCTGTGGCGAGATCGTCGCCACGCCGGGCGCGCTCTGCGCGGCGTGCTGGCCGCGCTTTTCTTTCATCGGCGAGCCGCATTGCGCGTGTTGCGGGACGCCGTTCGCGCGCGATCTCGGCGAAGGCGCGCTGTGCGTCGCCTGCCTTACCCGGCCGCCGCGCTTTCGCCGCGCCCGTGCCGCTCTCGCCTACGACGATCACAGCCGCCGGCTCATCCTGCCGCTGAAGCACGGCGACCGCCTCGACCTGGCGCGCGCTTGCGGCCGCTGGATGGCGCGTGCCGGCGCCGAACTCTTGGGCGAGGCCGAGCTGATTGCGCCCGTGCCGCTGCACTGGCGCCGGCTGTTCACGCGCCGCTACAACCAGGCGATGTTGCTGGCGCGCTGGGTGGCGCGCGACGCCTCGGGTCGACTTGCTCCCGACCTGCTCAGGCGGCGGCGCTGGACCGGCTCGCAGGCTGGGCTGAAGGCCGAGGAGCGGCGGCGCAATGTGCGCCACGCCTTCGACGTCCATCCGCGCTGGCAGGCGCTGCTTGCGGACAAGTCGGTGCTGCTGATCGACGACGTGCTGACCACCGGTGCGACAATCGATGCCTGCGTACGGGCGTTGCAGCAGGGTGGCGCACGCCATGTCGATGTCCTGACGCTGGCGCGGGTCGTCCGCCCGGCGTTATAGTCGGGCCAAGGAGTCTTGATGGCTAAGATTGAGATCTACACCTCGCCCTGGTGCGGCTACTGCATCCGTGCCAAGAGGCTGCTCGAGAGCAAGGGCGCCAGCTACCAGGAAATGGATGTGATGGAAGATGCGAGCCGGCGCGCCGAGATGCGCGAACGCTCCAGGCGCTCGACGGTGCCGCAGATCTTCATCAACGGCCAGCATATCGGCGGATCGGATGACTTGGCGGCACTCGAGGCGGCCGGCAAGCTGGACGGGCTGCTGGCGCAACCAGGCTGAGGGGCAGGGCGATGACCGCATTCAAGGCCGGCCTGATCCAGACCAACGTCAGCAACGAGATGGCCGAGAACATCGCCTTCGTGCGCGAGCAGACCGAGCTGGCGTGCAAGGCCGGCGCCGATTTCATCATGACGCCGGAGAACACCGGCCTGATCGGCGCCAATCGCGCCGATACGCTCGCCAAGGCGCAGGTCGAGGAATCGCACGGCATGCTGGCGGCCTGCCGCGCACTCGCCCGTGAAACAGGCGCGTGGTTCCTGTTGGGCTCGATCCATGTGCGCGTGCCGGGCGAGGAGCAGATCCGCAACCGGTCCTACCTGATCGATTCCTCCGGCGGCATCGTGGCGAGCTATGACAAGATCCACATGTTCGACGTGCAGCTCGGCGGCGTCGGCGGCGACAGCTACCGCGAATCCTCGACCTTCAAGCCGGGCGAGCGCTCGGTGTTGGCCGAGACGCCATGGGGCGTGCTCGGCATGACGATCTGCTACGACCTGCGCTTTCCCTATCTCTATCGCGACCTGGCGCATGCCGGCGCCGTGATGCTGTCGATACCCTCATCGTTCACCGTGCCGACCGGCCGGGCGCATTGGCATGCCTTGATGCGGGCACGCGCGATCGAAACCGGTTGCTTCGTCTTTGCACCGGCGCAGGTCGGCACGCACAAGGGCTCCAACCGCAAGACCTATGGTCATTCGGTGGCCGTCGCTCCCTGGGGCGAAGTGTTGGCCGATGCCGGCGGCGAGAAGCCAGGCTTCGTGCTGGCCGATATCGATCTCGGCAAGGTCGCTGAGGCTCGCAAGATGGTGCCTTCGCTCGAGCACGACCGGAAATATTCAGCGCCGGTCCTCTACAAGCCCGCGATACCCAAAGCGGCGGAGTAATTGCCACAATCGCGCGGTCCGGCTTGAGGACCGCGGGCCCTCTTGCGTCAGACCCAATCACACCCCATCATCTTGGCACTCCCTTTGTGGGAGTGCCAAAGGCCTGAATTGCCCGGAATTGCATGATTTTGTACCGCCTGCGCTGCTCCAAGGGCCACCAATTCGAAAGCTGGTTCAAGGACAGCAAGACCTACGAACGCCAGGAAAAGAAGTCGCTGATTGGCTGCGCCGTGTGCGGCGACTCCAAGGTGGCGCGCGCCATCATGGCGCCGCGGCTCGGCACCAAGGGCAACAAGACCAAGACCGGCGTGCCGGTCGAGGCGCCCGCCGCACCACCCGCGCCCGCGCCGGCACCACAACAGCCGCAGGCGCAGCGGCAGATGGCGGCGCTCGCCAAACACATGCCGAAGGAGCTGCGCGAGGCGCTCCTGAAGGTGCGGGCGGAAGTCGAGAAGAACTGCGAGCATGTCGGGCCGAAGTTCGCCGAGGCGGCGCGCAAGATCCACTACGGCGAGAGCGACAAGCGCGGCATCTACGGCGAGACCACCGACGAGGAAGCCGAGGCGCTCGCCGAGGAAGGGATCGAGTTCGGCCGCTTGCCCTGGATCCCGCGCGGCAACTGATTTAGCGCTTCGTTCCGTACAACATGTAGTTGACGTCGAGATCGCGCTTGTTGAGCGACCAGGCGCGCTCGAGCGGGCTGTAGACCACACCCACGATCTCCTGCACGTCGATGCCGCCCGCGGCGAGGCCGCGCGCGACCTCGGAAGGCTTCAGGAATTTCCGCCAGTCGTGCGTGCCGCGCGGCAGCCAGCGCAGCACATACTCGGCGCCGACGACGGCGAGCGCCCAGGCCTTGGCGGTGCGGTTGAGGGTCGACAGGAACAGGAGCCCATCAGGCTTCACGAGGCGAGCGCAGGATTTGAGGAAGAGGTCGACGTCAGCGACGTGCTCGACGATCTCGAGCGCCAGCACGATGTCGAAGGAGGCACCTTCTTCGGCCAGCGCCTCGGCCGTCGCGGCGCGATAGTCGATGGCGAGCGCCTGCCCCTCGGCATGCCGTCGCGCTGTCGTGAGATTGCCAGGTGCCGCGTCAATGCCGGTGACCCCGGCGCCGAGCCGCGTCATCGGCTCGGCGATCAGGCCCCCGCCGCAGCCGATGTCGAGCAGGCTGAGGCCCTTGAGCGGCGCGCTGCCGAGCGGCTCGCGCCGCCAGTGAGCCGCCGCGCGGTCGCGGATGAAGCCCAGCCGCACCGGGTTCAGGCGATGCAATGGCGCGAGCTTGCCGTTGGGGTCCCACCATTCGTCGGACACGCGCTGGAAGCGCTCGACCTCGGCTGGATCGACGGTGCTGTGCGGTGCTTCGGCCATGGCTGCCCTTGACCCCTGTGGCGCCCCCGGTGTCTATACCCCGCTTTCGAGCAGGTCCATGGCGCGCATCGTTCTGAAATTCGGCGGCACTTCGGTCGGCGACACCGACCGGATCAGGAACGTCGCGCGCAAGGTCAAGGCCGAGGTGGAGCGCGGCAACCAGGTCGCCGTCGTAGCCTCGGCCATGGCGGGCGCCACCAACCAGCTGGTGAAGTGGGTGAACGATCTGGCGCCCATGCACGATTCGAGCGAGTACGACGTCGTGGTGGCGACGGGCGAGCAGGTGACGATCGGTCTGCTGGCCATGGCGCTGCAGGCCGAGGGCGTCAAGGCGCGCTCATGGCTCTCCTGGCAGGTGCCGATCCGCACCGACGGCGCGCACGCCAAGGCGCGCATCCTCGACATCGAGATCGCGCCCATGGCCAAGGCGATGGCGGCCGGCGAGGTGCCGATCGTGCCAGGCTTCCAGGGCGTGTCGCCCGAGGGTCGCCTGACGACGCTCGGCCGGGGCGGCTCGGATACCTCGGCGGTGGCGCTTGCCGCCGCGCTCAAGGCGGAGCGCTGCGACATCTACACCGACGTCGACGGCGTCTACACGACCGATCCACGCATCGTCGAGAAGGCGCGCAAGATCGACCGGGTAACCTACGAGGAAATGCTCGAGATGGCTTCGCAGGGCTCCAAGGTCCTGCAGACGCGGTCGGTCGAGCTGGCAATGAACCATCATGTGCGCGTGCAGGTGCTGTCGTCGTTCGACAATGCCATTGGCAGCGATCTGCCCGGCACGCTGGTTGTGGACGAGGACGAGATCATGGCGCAGGGACTCGAGAAATCCGTGGTGAGCGGCATCGCCTTCTCCAAGGACGAGGCCAAGATCACGGTGACGCGCGTGGCCGACCGGCCGGG
>JBPYDO010000024.1:0-2460 GCA_051985755.1 Reyranella sp.
AAGATCTGCACTGCGGAAGCGGCTATGGCAATGGTAGCCACAATCATCCACAAGCGCCGCTGGCGAGATGGAACATGGCTCAGCCATTGGCCGCGCGCGCCGATACAGCCGGCCGCGAACAACACCACATAGCTTGCGAAATAACCGAGCTGCAGATCCAGTGCGGGCGTCGTTCCGACCGGCCATGCCAAACGCAATGCGAAGGCGGCAGCGCCAGTGGCAAGCGCGGCGATCGCCAGCATCGCGTTCGAGGGGAAGTAACGAGGCTGCGGCGTGTCCGCCTCCGATCCCGGGGACGTCGCAAGGCTCCTCCACGCCAGGAACCCGGCTGTGAAAATCAGCAGCGCCACCGCGAACCAGAGCGGGCCCACCGCGAATGTGCCATGGCTCCAGCGGGCGAGAAGCGTGGTCGTGAACGGGATGCCCTTGGCGGTCAGACCCAATGCAATCGTCGCTGGCCCGATCACCAAGCCGAAGACGAGGATCGGGATACCAAGACGCACCAGCCGTTCCTTGACGTAGCCCAGCGCGCCGTGCCGCGCCAGCGACCCGGGCAAGAAATAGCCAGCCAGAAGGAAGAGCAACCCCATGAAAAAGGCTTGGTCAACCGAGCACATCAGGGTGAGCAGCTTCGAGCCCGGACTCCCGTCCGGCATGACCTCGCGGTAGTACCAGAGGCCGTTCGCTCCGTAGGTGATGGCCGTATGGTGGAGCACCACGAGTAGCACTATCGCTGCGCGCAGGGCATCGAGGCCAGCATTTCGCTGCACGGTCATCGCGATCGAAGTGGGCGGCTGGGTTGCCGACGAAGTGGCCGTTGGCACGCCCCTGAGCGCGTCAAGGGCGTGCAGCCGTTCCGTAGTAGGGTGGACGTCGGTCACGCTGGGCATGGCAGTCCTCGGTTCGATTGAAAATCCGAGGCTTTTCTGCCCGACCGCGCTAATCCGGTCTTGCCCGATCCAGAATTCGGCTAGCCGATTTTTCAGCGGGACTGGCCGATTTTAAAGTTGTCGTTGCCTCGCGACGCAGCGGCTTGCGACCGGACGAGGCCGTGGCGCCGAAATTCGGTCGGCGTCATGCCGGTATCAGCCTTGAAGGCGCGATTGAACGATCCGATCGACTGGAAACCGGCGTCCATTGCGATGGTCAGCACACCTGTACCTCCCGTTGGCTCGGGTCGGACAGCGCGGCCTGAGGGAACGCGTTGAAGTTGCGATAGCCCAGCCTTTCGTTGATCAATTGCGCCGGTATTCCGGCAGGTCGAGCCTAGATGCCAGCCCGCTTATGGAGAGACCTTCCTGTCGGTAAATGCGCTCCACGGTCATCAGATTGTCTAGGCGGCGCAGCAGAATCGGGGCAATCGAGTTTGAAACTCGAGCTTCGCCGCGGCTCTTGCCGGATGCTATCGGTGCCGTCGCTTGCTTCACGGAAGCTTGCCTTCGTCGCAGCGAAGGCCACCGACCAGAATCAGGGCACGACCCGGCTCTCCACCTTCCTCGCGCCCGGATCGGGCTATCAGCCCAGACCGTCCAGATGTTCCATCAGTGAGGCCCTGATGAATACCGGCGACATCGACCAGTCCTCAACACCTTCACGATCTATATCGACTCGGGCTTCGGCCTGCTCAACGGCGAGGTGGCGTTCCTGGCCACCACGCTGATCGTCATCGACGTGACGATCGCGGCGCTGTTCTGGGCCGCCGAGGAGGACATCCTCGCCCGCCTCGTCAAGAAGACGCTCTACATTCGGCTTCTTCGCTTTCCTGATCGGCAACGGCCTCGCCAAGATCATCTTCGACTCCTTCTCCGGCCTCGGCCTGAAGGCCGCCGGCTCCGGGCTCACGGCCGACCAGTTCCTGCAGCCGGGCCGGATCGCCCAGGTCCGAATCGAGGCCGGCCTGCCGATCCTGCAGGCGGCGGGCAGCCTCGTCGGCTTCACCACGATCTTCACCCCGACGAGTTGAATGGAGCTCGCGGTGCTGTACTCCGCATGGCTGGTCGTTGTCGCGTCGTTCTTCGTCCTCGATCCAGCTCTTCGATACTCTGATCGAGTTCAAGTCACCACCCTGGCAGGCTTTTGCCCTGGTGCCGTTCGGCCTGTTCGGCGACGGCGTTTCTGGCCGAGCGTGTTCTCGGCAACATCATCGCGTGGGGCGTCAAGATCCTCGTGCTGTCATCGGCACCAACATGTTCAGTCAGGTTCGCCGGCAACCAGCCGACCGTGAACGATGTGCTGGCCATGGCGCTGGCGGCGCTCACGCTCCTCGGCCTCGGCATGTTTGGTCCCAGCATCGCGACTGGCATCGCAGCCGGCGCGCCGCAGCTGGGTGCCGGGGTCGCGGTCGGGACCGCATCGGCAATCTACGGCGTCGGTAGGGCGCCCCCGCAAGTTGCAACCGGCAGCGCAGCGGTTCGCGCCGGCCGGGGCGTCGCTAGCCGGGCGCTTTCGTCCAGCAACCGC
>JBPYDO010000025.1:0-10632 GCA_051985755.1 Reyranella sp.
TCGACCAACGCCTGGATCGTGACGCCGGATGGCGAATTGGTGACCCGCCAGACCGACAAGGGCATCCTGGCCGGTATCACCCGCAGGACCCTGAAGACGCTCGCCGCCGATTTGCAGCTCAGGTTCGTCGAGCGACCATTCACGCTCGCGGAGGCGAAGCGGGCGAACGAAGCATTCATCACCAGTGCCACGTCATATGTGACGCCGGTGATCAAAATCGACGGCGAAAAGGTGGGCACCGGCAAGCCCGGGCCGATGGCGCAGCGCCTGCGCGAGGAATATGTGCGCTTTGCCGACAGCGGCGAGCGGGTGACGTGAGGCTTCCGGCCAGCGGCGCCACACCTCGCGCCATCCTGTTCGACTGGGACAACACCCTCGTCAACACCTGGCCGACGATCATCGAATGCTACCGCGATACCTTCACGGCACTCGGCCATGAGCCCTGGACAGCGGAGCAGGTACGGGAGCGGGCGCACGGTTCTCTGAGGGACGTCTTCCCGAAATTGTTCGGCGGGCAAGCCCAGGAGGCCGAGCGCATTTTCTACGAAACCTTCTATCGCATTCACCTCGAGCGACTCGAGCCGCTGCCGGGTGCCGACCGCCTGCTGGCGCGCGCCCATGAGACGGGATGCTACGTAGCGGTCGTCAGCAACAAAGTCGGGAAGAATCTGCGCGCCGAGCTCGCGCACCTGGGCTGGGGGCGATGGATATCGCGGGCGGTCGGCGCCAAGGACGCCAAGCGCGACAAGCCTGCCCCCGACCCGATTTATTTGGCGTTGGACGGCACGGGAATTGCCCCCGACGACAGGGTGTGGATGGTGGGTGACACCCCGGCTGATCTGGAATGTGCCCATGCCGCCGGTGTTTTGCCGGTGCTGTTCGGTGGCCTGGCGCCAATGTCCGATCGGATGCGGGAATTTCCGCCTCGATTGCACGCCCGCAATTGCCATGAACTTGCGGCATTGCTTTGACCTGAACCCCACCTATATTTTCAGTCAACTCGGTAGCGGGTCCAGACCTGCGCCTTCAAACCGGCGGCCTCCATGGGGTCCGTCGGATGCCCAGCAAGAGGCCAAGAACATGAGCGAAAAGGCACAAAATGTTCAGGATGTCTTCCTGAACCATCTGCGCAAGAACAAGACACCCGTCACGATATTTCTCGTAAACGGCGTCAAACTTCAAGGGATCGTCACCTGGTTCGACAACTTCTCGGTGCTGCTGCGCCGTGACGGCCATTCGCAGTTGGTCTACAAGCACGCGATCTCGACCATCATGCCTGTGACTCCCGTCCAGTTGTTCGACGGCGACAAGGCCGAAGGGTGAATTGACGCAGGACGACCAGCCCAACGGACATCACGAGCGCCGCCGCGGCCCGTACGAGACAACGCGGCCCGCCACGGTGACAGCCGTGCTCAGCCCCTTCGAGCGGGGCGTCGGGAACGGCGACGCGCGCCACAGCGAGGCCAGGCTCGAGGAAGCGGTCGGCCTCGCACGCGCCATCGATCTCGACGTGCGCCTGGCGGAGGCCGTTCCGTTGCGCCGCATCTCGCCGGCGACCTTGCTCGGCAAAGGCACCGTGGAGCGCCTCAAGGACGCGGTTGCAGAGCAGGGCATCGGCTTGGTCATCGTCGATGACCGGCTGACCCCCGTGCAACAGCGCAACCTCGAGACGGCGTGGAACGCCAAGGTCATCGATCGCACCGGGCTGATCCTCGAAATATTCGGCGAGCGCGCCCGCACCCACGAAGGCCGCCTGCAGGTCGAACTCGCCGCGCTCGACTACCAGCGCGGCCGTCTGGTGCGGTCATGGACCCACCTCGAGCGTCAGCGCGGCGGCTTCGGCTTCCTGGGTGGTCCGGGCGAATCGCAGATCGAGATCGACCGCCGGATGATCGGCGAGCGGATCGTCAAGATCCGGCGCGACCTCGCGGGGGTGCGGCGCACGCGTGCGGTCAACCGCTCCGGCCGCAAGAAGGCGAGGCTGCCCACGGTGGCCCTGGTCGGCTACACCAATGCCGGCAAGTCGACGCTGTTCAACCGGCTGAGCAACGCCGACGTCGAGGCGCGCGACCTCTTGTTCGCCACGCTCGATCCGACGATGCGGGCGATCAAGCTTCCCAATGGCCAAGCGTGCGTGCTGTCCGACACCGTCGGATTTGTCGCCGACCTGCCGACCCATCTTGTCGCCGCCTTCCGGGCGACCCTCGAGGAAGTGATCGAGGCCGACTTGATCGTGCACGTTCGCGACATCGCGCATTCCGACAGCGAGCGCCAGCGTCACGACGTCGAGCAGGTGCTGCGCGATTTGGGCGCCATCGAGGAGGTCGGTGGCACGCCGATGATCGAGGCGCTGAACAAGATCGACGCCCTGCCGATCGAGCAGCGCGATATCCTGAAGACCCGCGCCTCGGCCGGTCCGGAGCGCGCCTACCAGTTCCCCATCTCGGCGCTGACGGGCGAGGGCATCGAGGGGCTGCTCGCCGCCGTCGAGGACCTGCTCGGCCGCGACGCCGATGCACGCGAGGTTTCCGTGCCGTTGAGCGACGGCGCCACCATCGCCTGGCTCTATCGCCACGGCGACGTCCGCAGCCGACGCGACGAAGGCGAGATGGCCCGCCTGACCGTCGCTTTGGATGCCGCGGCCTCGGCCCAATTCGAACGCCGGCAGAGCCGTGGCAACGGCCGCGGGGGACCGACGGCGCATCGTTGACACCAAGCCGCACGTCTTCCTATAAGCGGCGCCTGTAGGACAGAGGAAACACCATGAAATTCAAGCCGTTGCACGATCGGCTGCTGCTGAAGCCGATCTCCGCCGAGACCAAGACCAAGTCCGGAATCATCATTCCCGACACCGCCCAGGAAAAGCCGATGCAGGGTGAGGTCGTCGCCGTCGGCAAGGGCAAGCGCCTGGACGATGGCCGCCTGCAACCGCTCGGCGTCAAGGTCGGCGACAAGGTGATCTACGGCAAATGGTCGGGTACCGAGGTCAAGCTCGACGGCAAAGACCATGTGATCCTGAAGGAAGAGGATCTGTTCGGCATCCTCGGTTGATGCTTTCTGCCGGCGATTCCGAGCGAGTCGCCGAGCTGATGCGCGAGACGGCAGCGGCCGAGCTGCTGCCGCGCTTCCGCAACCTCGCCAGCCAAGACATCAGGCAGAAGCGGCCGGGCGACTACGTCACCGTGGCCGACGTTGCCGCCGAGCAGCGCCTGGCTTCGGGATTGGCCAGGATCCTTCCGGGCGTGCCGGTGGTCGGCGAGGAGGCGGTCGAGAAGGATCCGGGGCTGCTCGGTCTCGTCGGACGACCGCGCGAGAGCTGCTGGATCGTCGACCCCCTGGACGGCACCGCCAACTTTGCCGCCGGCCGGGACCGTTTCGCCATCATCGTGTGCCTGATCCACGATGCCGCGACCGTCGCCGGCTGGATCCTCGACGTTCCGAACGGGCGTATGGCCGTCGGCCACAAAGGGCAGGGCGTGACGCTCGACGGTGCCTCCGTGCACAGCAAGCGGCCGGCGCAGCCGCCGGATGGCCTGGTGGGCTACCGGATTCGCAAGGAGTTCGAACGACAGCTGAGCGACGCCCAGCGCCGACGGCTCGGCCTGCTGACGACGCTCAACTGCGCCGGCCGCGAGTACATCGAGATCCTGGCCGGCCGCTTCGACTATTGCCTCTACCGCATGACCAAGCCCTGGGATCACGCCGCCGGCGCGCTGATGCTGCAGGAGGCGGGCGGTGCGGCGCTGCGCTTCAACGGCGCGCCCTATCGGCCGGCCGACAAGATCGACTCGGGCATCATTGCTGCGCCGTCGGCCGAAACCGTCGGCGAGGTGAGGGCGGTCTTCGACATGGTGCGCCTGCCGCTTCTTGCGCCGCGCCCATAGGGCAGCGCCCGATCGGAGGTTCAGGCTTTGCCCTTGGCCTCCTGCCACAGCGCCTCCATTTCCTCGAGGGAGGCCTCGGCGGGCGACCGGCCCTGTTCGGCAAGCCGCCGCTCGACGTAGCGGAAGCGGCGTTCGAACTTGTCGTTGGTGGCGCGCAAGGCGCCTTCCGGGTCGACCTTGCAGTGACGGGCGAGATTGGCGACGGCGAACAGCACGTCGCCCAATTCGTCGGCTACGCGCTCAGGATCGGCGCGAGGCGAGCCGATTTCAGCGCGCACTTCCGCCAGTTCCTCCTCGATCTTGGCGATGACCGGGCCGATTTCCTTCCAGTCGAAGCCGACGCGTGCGGCCCGCCTCTGGATCTTCTCGGCGCGCAGCAGGGCGGGGAGGGCGCGGGCCACCCCGTCCAGGGCACCGGCCGCGCCATCACCCTTCTTCTTGTCGGCCCGCTCGGCCGCCTTGCGCGCCTCCCAAGAGACCGTCTGGGCATCGGCGTCGGCGATCATGAGGTCGCCGAAGACATGCGGATGCCGGTCGACCATCTTGTCGGCGATGCCCTGGGCCACGGCGGCAAAATCGAAGGCCCGAGCCTCGCTGGCCATCTGGGCGTGATAGACGACCTGCAGCAGGAGATCGCCGAGCTCTTCCTTGAGCGCCGCCATGTCGCCGCGCTGGATGGCGTCGGCCACCTCGTAGGCTTCCTCGATCGTATAAGGCGCGATGGTCCGGAACGTTTGCTCGAGGTCCCACGGACACCCGTGCCTGCGATCGCGCAGCCAAGCCATGACCGCCAGCAGGCGAGCCACGGGCTCCTCGGGAAGTGAGGTGGCTGAGGGGCGGTCGGTCGACATTCTGGCTGGCTCGTAACTTCCAATTATCGTATAATATATATTATGACAAATATAGCTTTATCATTAGAACAATCCGTTTACCACTCTATCCTCAGTTTTTGCTTTAAGAGCGCCAGCAGGTGTAGACCGCGGCGGCCGTCAACGGCTGGCACGCCCAATGTCATCAGGGCGCCCTGCTTCGCGTCCTGGGGATTCGGCACGACCAGGTCGAAGACCGTACGCTTCTCCTGGCCGCCTGGGCCTGAAGACACGTTTTCGTAGACGACCAGGCAAGTGCCGTCGTCCAGCCGTCGCGCCTGGGACTGCACGCCCTTGCGGCGGGCGGCGATCGTGCCGGCCTTGGTCGCCGCGTAATGCTCGGCGTCCTTTACCCCTTCGTAGGCGAAATCCACCTTCCACAGGATCAGCCGGTAGCTCTGGTCGGCGTTGTAAGCCACCCCGCGCTCCCAGTCCTCGCTGGTCTGCCAGCCGAGCGGCACCGATACCTCGATCTTGACGGGATCAAAACGCACCCGGGCCAGGCCATGGGCGCGATCGACCTCGAGAACGCGAGCAGCGTGCTGGTCGGGCTGGGTTCCCGTGACGGGCGATTCGCCGCCCTTGTCGAAACTCGCGCCGCGATCCTCGGTGGCAAAGTCGCGGAATGTCAGCCCGTCAGCATCGAGATCGCCGCTATTGGCCCAGGCCGGTACTGCCCACAACAGAGCGGCCACGCCGATCAGCAACGCCCGGCGCTTGGACTCCTTTTGTCTACTCTCATGTATCACGTTAAATATTGCCCATAAGTTATTGATATATTGACCGTACCTATATCTCGATAATCAGCCCATCGTGGCACGGATGCACGTGGGCCGGTGTGCGCGAGTCGAGCTCAGCATAGTCCATGTCGACGTGGAGATTGGTCAAATAAGCACGCTCGGGTCGCACCTGCTCGATCCACTTGAGGGCGAGATCGAGATGGGCGTGGGTCGGGTGCGGCCGGTAGCGCATCGCGTCAACGATCAGGATTTCGACGCCGGCCATTGCTTCGAGCGCCTGGGGCGGCAGGGCAACCACGTCGTTGGCATAAGCCAGCCGGCCAAAGCGCAGGCCCAAGGACGGGCCGGCGCCGTGGTCCTGTGGAAAGGGCCGGATGGCGATCCCCGCCGCCTCGAACGGCCCGCCAATCAGCTGTTGGCTGTAGATCGGGTGGTAGAAGCCGTCGGGATCCTCCTCGAAGCAGTATCCGAAGCGGCCCAGCAGGATCTTCCAGGTACGGGCATCCGCCCAGGCTTCAATTCGCCCCTGCCGGAGAGCATAGGGGCGCAGATCGTCGATGCCATGGACCTGGTCGGCATGCTCGTGCGTCCAAATCACCGCGTCGACCCGCTCGACCTCGGCATCGAGCAGTTGGGCGCGCACGTCGGGCGAGGTGTCGACCAGCACCGTCTTACCCTTGTCCTGGACCAAGAGCGAGCAGCGCCGGCGGCGATTGCGCGGATCGTCCGGCCGCGCGGCGCCCCACTCGCCCCGCCCCTCCTTGCCGCCCGGTCGCGGCACGCCGGCCGACGTGCCACAGCCAAGCACCGTCACGCGCACGCCGCGCGCTCCGCCTTGGCAAACAACCGAAAGAAATTGTCCGTGGTCGCGGCGGCTAGTTCGTCCAGGCCGAGGCCCTTCAACTCGGCCACCTTGGCGGCCGTGTGGGCGACGAACGACGGCTCGTTGGTCTTGCCGCGCTTGGGTACCGGCGCCAGGTACGGGGCGTCGGTCTCGACCAACAGCCGGTCGAGAGGAATGTCCCGCACGATCTCGCGCAAGCCGTCGGCCGCCTTGAAGGTCACGATTCCCGAAATCGACACGTAGAGGCCGAGCGCCAGGGCCCGGCGGGCCATCTCGGGCCCGGCGCTGAAGCAGTGGATCAAGCCGCTGAAGGCGCCCTGACGATATTCCTGCTCGAGAATGTCGCCGGTTTCCTGGTCAGCGTCCCGCGTGTGCACGATCAAGGGCAGGCCGCAGGCACGAGACGCGGCGATATGGGCGCGAAAGCTCTCGGCCTGTCCGGCGCGCGGACTGTGCTCGTAGTAGAAATCGAGCCCGGTTTCGCCGATGCCGATGACGCGCGGGTGCTGCGCCGCCTCGATCAGGCGGTCCGGCGTGCGCTGCCCCTCCTCTTTCGCTTCATGCGGATGGACACCGACGGAGCACCAGACGTTGGCATGGCGTTCGGCGATCGCCCGCACACGCTCGAACTGATCGAGCCTAGTCCCGATGGTCAGCATGCCGGCCACGCCTGCGGTGCGGGCGCGTGCCAGCACGCCCGCCTCGTCCTTGGCGAGCTCGGGAAAGTCGAGATGGCAGTGGCTGTCGATCAGCATGTCAGCTGGCCGCCTGGCCGGTCTTTTCGACGAAGCGCGGAAAGACGCCCTGGGGCGCCGGCAAGGCGGTGCCCGGCGCCAGCTCGCGGTCGAAGGCCGCGAACGCCCTCGCCTCCTGCGGCAGTCCGAGCTGGTCGAGAATGCGACCAGTCGAATCCGGCATGAAGGGCTGCACCAGCAACGTCACGCGGCGGATCGTTTCGGCCAGCGCCCACAGCACGGTGTCGCGCCGCGCCGGATCCGTCTTGGCGAGCGCCCAAGGCGCCTGCGCATCGACATAGCGGTTGGCCTCGGCGATCACCTCCCAGACCGTAGTGAGTGCCCGATGGAACGCCTGCTCGTCGATCTCGGCCCGCACGACCGCCAGTAACCCCTTGGCTCGGTCGAGCAGCGCCGCGTCGGCCGCCTGCAGCGTTCCCTTCGCCGGGACTTTGCCGTCGCAGTTCCGGGCGACGATCGACAGCACGCGCTGGCAGAGATTGCCGTAGGCATTGGCAAGGTCGGAATTGAGCCGCCCGATCAAGGCACGGCGCTGGAAGTCGCCGTCATTGCCGAACGGCACCTCGCGCAGCAGGAAGTAGCGCACCGGATCGAGGCCGTAGCTTTCGACCAGCTCCACCGGGTCGATCACGTTGCCCAGCGACTTCGAGATCTTCTGGCCCTCGTTGGTCCACCAGCCATGCGCAAAGACGCGCTTGGGAGGCTCGATCCCGGCCGACATCAGGAAGGCCGGCCAAAAGATGCAGTGGAAGCGGATGATATCCTTTCCGACCATGTGCAGGTCGGCAGGCCAGTATCTCCACAACGGACCTGTCGTGTCGGGATAGCCGCATTCGGTGATGTAGTTGGTGAGGGCGTCCAGCCAAACGTACATCACATGCTTGGGGTCGCCCGGCACCGGCACGCCCCAAGAGAAGCTGGTGCGCGATATCGAGAGGTCCTGAAGGCCACCGCGCACGAAGCTCACCACCTCATTTCGCCGGCTCTCCGGCTCGATGAAGCCTGGATTCTTTTCGTAGAACGCCAGCAACCGCTCCGCCCAAGCGGACATCTTGAAGAAGTAGGACGGCTCCTCGACCCAGTCGACCTCCGCGCCGGTCGCTACGGCGCGGCGCTTCTTGTCGGGACCCAACTCGGTCTCGCTCTCGAGAAAGTAAGTCTCGTCGCGCACCGAGTACCAGCCCGCGTACTTGCCGAGGTAAATGTCGCCCGCTGCCGCGAGCTTTTCCCACAGCGCCTGGCTTGCCGCGTAATGCCGCTTCTCCGTGGTGCGGATGAAGTTGTCCGGGCTGTAGCCCATCACCTTGATGAGTTCGCGGAACGACTGGCTCACCCTGTCGGTGAAGGCCTGCGGCGACAGATCGGCGGCGGCCGCCGCCTTCTCCACCTTCTGACCATGCTCGTCCGTGCCGGTGAGGAAATGCACGTCAAAGCCATCGAGGCGCTTGAAACGAGCCATCACGTCGCAGGCAAGCGTCGTGTAGGCGTGCCCGATATGGGGCACGTCGTTCACATAGTAGATCGGTGTAGTGACGTAGAAGGTACGGCTCGACATGATTGAACTCCTGAACTGTCGCCCCTTTCCGGGGCACGAGGCTCAAGCGAGTTCAGCGCATTCGCCTTCCGGCGAGAGAGCGGGCAATGTCGAAGCGGGACAACATGAGCGACCTTGTCTCATGCCTCCCGCCATCGATCAAGGCTCGCAGAGGCCTTGCAGATCAATGGCTTGAGGTTCATCGCATCGCCGATTGCAGCGCGAGAAAGCTGCCAAGCACAGTTTGCTTGCGGTCGAGATTGACGGAATCGGCCCGGAAAAACAGCTCCGCGATCACATCGGACGCCTTCATCCAGCGATCGAGGCTCGCTGCCGCAAGCAGGCGCGCGCGCAAGCCCTTCTCCTGTGGCACCACCGCCACACTCTCGCCACCAAGCGCCGCCGAACGCGCCAGCTCCTTCAACCAGCCATCGAACAGGTAGTTCAGCGAACGCCAATCTGCGTTGGCCTCCTCGCCCCGCCGCGCGAAGCGCTCGGCGAAGCCGTGCAGGCGCGGCATGTCGAGGTCGGGAAGAGTCGCCAGCACCTCGACCATGTCGCGGTAGAGGTCGAGGCTACCGGCGCTCGCGAGCTCCAGCGCGCGGCCGATGCTGCCCTGGGCGAGGCTGGCCAGCGCCGCCCTCTCCTGGGGCTTGGTGTCGGGAGCGTAGTCGCCGAGCAGCTTCACCACATCCTGGTCCGGCAGTGGCCGCAGCGTGAGCCGCCGACAGCGCGATCGGATGGTGGGCAGCAGCCTGCCCGGCGCATGCGCCACGATCAGCAGCACCGCTTTGGCCGGCGGCTCCTCGAGAATTTTCAGCACCGCGTTGGCACTGTTGCGGTTCATCTCGTCGGCCGAATCGACGATCGCCACCCGCCACTCGCCCATCGCCGGCGTCATGTGCATGAAGGCGCCGAGGTCGCGCACGTCGTCGACCGCGATTTCCGCCCGGATGCGGCCGGTGTCGGGGTTGAGCGTGCGGCGCAGGTGAAACAGATCAGGATGCGATCGCGCATCGACCAGCGAGCGGCCGGGCGCATCGGGCGCCACGGCCAGGTTTTCCGGGGCAGCGGCGAACAGGCCGGCAGGCTGGCTGGTCAGCAAGAAGCGCGCGAAGCGCCAGGCGAGCGTCGCCTTGCCGATGCCGCGCGGCCCGGTCAGCAGCCAGGCGTGATGCAGCCGCTCGAGCCTGTGAGCCGCCAGCATGGCCTGTTCCGCAGCCTCGTGGCCGACCAGCCGGTCATGGCGCCACGGTGGCGGCCAGGCATGCGGCCACTCGAGCTTTTCCTGCTCGTTGGGATCGATGCTCGTCTTGCCGCGCGCCATTGCTCAGCTTCCCAGGCGCTCGGCCACGGCGCGGGTCACTGCGGCGGCGACGGTGTCGGCGCCGCCCGCCGCGTCGATCACGACGCACCGCTTGGGCTCGCGTGCGGCTATTTCGAGGAAGCCGCGACGCACGCGCTGGTGAAAATCGCGCGGCAGGCTCTCGTAGCGCGTCTCCGAGCCGCGGCGGTTGGCGGCGCGCGCGAGGCCGATATCGACGGGCACGTCGAGCACCAGGGTCAGGTCGGGCCGGAAATCCCCGACCGCCGCCTCGTAGAGACGATCGAGCACGGCGAGATCCATGCCATGGCCGTAGCCCTGATAGGCACGGGTAGAATCGGCGAAGCGGTCGCTCACGACCCATTCGCCGCGGGCAAGCGCCGGCCAAACCGTCGCCTTGAGATGGTCGCGCCGGGCGGCAAAGTGGAGCAGCGCCTCGGTCGTGCCGTCCCAGCGATCGGCCGGGCCCTCGACCAGGAGCTTGCGCACCATCTCGGCCCCCGGCGAGCCGCCGGGCTCGCGGGTCGTGATTACCGTCCGGCCACGGGCCTCCAGCCAGCCCTTGAGAAGCGCGAGCTGTGTCGACTTGCCCGCCCCTTCTCCGCCCTCCAATGTGATGAAGCGCCCGGCCGCCACCGCGGTCACGAAAGCCAGCCGAGCAGATAGTACCGCACCAGGGTGG
>JBPYDO010000026.1:0-5537 GCA_051985755.1 Reyranella sp.
CGACCTTCTGTGCCGTCTTCTCGTCGACGCCGTCGACCTCCTTGACGGTATGCTGCAGCCAGCGCGCCGTGAGCAGGTAGGACTGCTTGAGGTAGTCGAACACCACCTCGTCCTTCCACGCCGGATCGTTGAACCGCTTGTCGCTCTTGGCCGGCTCGGCAAGGGGTGCCGTCGGTTGCCCCATCATGCGTTGCGCCGTGGCCTGCCAGAGCTTCATGTACTGCGCCCACAGCTCGAGCTGGGCCTGCAGCAGCTTGTTGGGATCGGCCATCATCTTGGCCGTGAAGTCGAGGAAGGTCTGGGTAAGGCGCAGCGGATCGGCCGGCTGCGGACCTTCAGCCTGATAGCGCTCGGCGAATTCCGTCAAAAGCTTTTGGCTGCGCTCAGCAATATCGGCCAGCGCCGCCTTCAGCTTTTCGGCCTCCGCCTGCGAGAGTCCTGAAGCAGCACCGGCCTCGGAACCGGCGCTGGGCGTCTCGGACATGCTTTTCCCCTTTTAAATCATTGCCTTTGCAGCGTTTCTTGCGGTATTTTCAGTGCTCCGGTAACTACCTGAAGTGGGCGCTTTGCCAGAATGCCCCGCAGCCTTTACGTAGGCTGCGACAAGAGACGGGTCAATTTTCCCCTCGGTCCTGGGCTAAAGAGCGCATGGCAGGGTTCGGCGGATGGGCATGATGCAGGCACGCGAGCACAGGATTGGATCTGGCCGCCTATTTGGCTTGCTGGGCCTCACCATTCTCGCTGCGCTGGCCGGTTGCGGGGGCAGCAGCGTCGGGCTCACCGAGAAGAACAGGGCGGGCGCCGAGAGTTCCATCAAGCCCAGCAATTCGCTGCCGTCCGCGAGCAGCGGCCGCCAGTACGATGTGGCCATCGCGCCGGTCGACGAGACGCGCAACAGCGCGCAGATCGGCTCGCTCGTCGCCGAGAGCGGCGGACAACAAAAGCAGAAGGAAAAGCAGGAGAAGGCGCAGGCCGAGGCCGATGCCAAGGCGCGCGCCGAGCGCGAAAAGGCCGATGCCGAGGAAGCCGCACGCAAGGCGGCCGAGCCACCCGAGCAGAAGGGCAAGACGCCGCCGCCTGCTTCCGAGCCGCCGACCGAGGCGCAAGCGCCGACGCCGCCCGCGGCGGTTGCCACAACCTCAGTCCCGCCGCCCAGCGCGGAGACAACGTCGCCGCCATCTTCTGTCACGCCTGTCACGCCTGCTACGCCGGCCGCGCAGGCGCCGACGCCATCACCCGAACCGCCGCCGCCGCCCGCGCCATCGCCGGCACCGTCCGCGCCACCACCCGCGTCAGAAGTGCAGAGCGCCATCCCGCCGCCGGCACCGCCTGCGCCGCCGCCCGCGCCAGAAGTGCAGAGCGTCACCCCACCACCACCACCGCCGGCACGGCCCGTCGATCCCAACAAGGCCTTCGAGCCGCCGCCGGGCTGGGTGCCGCCAGGCCAAACCCAGCCGATCAATCAGAGCGCGGCGCCCGCACCTGCCACTCCTATTCAGACGGCGGCCGCGCCGGCAGAGCTCGCGCCCGCTGCTGCCCCCCAACCTCCACCGGCGCCCGAGATTCGCACCGCCGCATCACCGCCGCCGACGCCTGAACCGGCCAGCGTCCCGGCGACGCCGCCGGTGGTAACGACGGTTGCACCGCCGCCCGCGCCACCGGTCGAGACGACACCCGCACCGCCGCCGACCACGCCTGACGCCGTGCAGGCAGCGCCGCCGGGGGCGGTCATGGCCAACATTCCCAGGGCGCAGTCAGGCGAAGTGCCGTTCAGCGCCATCAAGGACCCGCCGCATCGCGGGCCGCTGGAGATTGCCGTTATCCAGTTCGACCGCGCCTCGTCGGGACTGGGCGGCAACGAGCAATCGGTGCTGCGCAGCGTGGCGCAAATCCACAAGCGGAACGGCGGCACGGTGCGCATCGTGGCGCATGCCTCGCAGGACGCCGGCGGTTCGTCGATCGACGCGATCGAGCGCGGCAACTACGAAGTCTCGCGCCGCCGCGCGCTCGCCATCATGGCGCAGCTCGAGCGCAATGGCGTGCCGAGCAGCGCCATCATCGCCGAAGCGGCCTCCGACTCCGAACCCAAATACTCGACCGCCACCCCTTCCGGCGTTGCCGCCAACCGTCGAGCCGAAGTCTTCATCGACTTCTAGCCGCCAGGAAACAACAATGGACGACTCCGAGTTCCACCGGCTGAAGCGGCTGCCGCCTTATGTGTTCGCGGAAGTGAACGCGATGAAGGCGCGCGCCCGCGCCGCCGGCCAAGACGTGATCGATCTCGGCATGGGCAATCCCGACCTGCCGACGGCGCCGCACATCGTGGCCAAGCTCGCCGAGGCCGCCGCCAATCCGCGCGCCCATGGCTACTCCGCGTCGCGCGGCATTCCCGGGCTGCGCAGGGCGCAGGCCGCGTACTACGCGCGCCGCTTCGGAGTCGAGCTCGATCCCGAGAGCGAGATCATCGTCACCCTGGGTTCCAAGGAGGGGCTCGCCAACCTCGCGCAGGCCATCACCTCGCCGGGCGACATCGTGCTAGTGCCCAACCCCAGCTACCCCATCCATCCCTACGGCTTCATCATCGCCGGCGGCTCGGTGCGCCACATCCCGGTGCCCGGCAGCACCTCGACGCCTGACTTCCTGGCGGCACTCGAGCGCGCGGTGCGCCACACCGTGCCCAAGCCGATGGCGCTGGTGCTGAACTATCCGTCGAATCCCACGGCGCAGGTCGTCGATCTCGACTTCTATGCGGCGATCGTCGATTTCTGCAAACGGCAAGGCATCTGGGTCCTGTCCGACCTCGCCTATGCCGAGATCTACTTCGACGGCAATCCGCCGCCGTCGGTCCTGCAGGTGGCGGGCGCGCGCGACATCGCCGTCGAGTTCACCTCGATGAGCAAGACCTATTCCATGGCCGGCTGGCGCATCGGCTTCGCCGCCGGCAACAGGACGCTCATTCAGGCGCTGACGCGCATCAAGTCGTACCTCGACTACGGCGCCTTCACGCCGGTCCAGGTGGCGGCAACGGCGGCGTTGAATGGCCCGCAGGACACTGTCGTCGAGGCGCGCAATACCTACCGCGAGCGGCGCGACGTGCTGATCGAGGGCCTCGGCGCCATCGGCTGGCCGATGGCGGCGCCGGCCGCCAGCATGTTCGCCTGGGCGCCGATTCCGGCCGCCTTTGCCGAGCTGGGCTCGCTCGCCTTCGCGAAGCTCCTGCTGACGCAGGCCAATGTCGCGGTCTCGCCGGGCGTCGGCTTCGGCGAACACGGCGAGGCCCATGTGCGCATTGCACTGGTCGAGAACAAGCACCGCATCCGCCAGGCCGTGCGCAACATCCGCCAGGTAATGGCCGATCCCGGGCGAGCCATCGACCTCTACCTGCGGGGCGTCGGCGACAACATCACGCCGCTAAAAGCTCGCGCCTAGCGCCACGCTCGGCTATCAGGCTGCCATGAATTCTCCTCTCAGGATCGGCATTGCCGGCCTCGGCACGGTCGGCGCGGGCGTGGTCAAGCTGCTGGCCGAGCACAACCGGCTCTTGTCGCTGCGCGGCGGACGGCAGCTCGAGCTGGTGGCGGTGAGCGCCCGCCGCAAGGCCAAGAAGCGCGACATCAGCCTGAACGGCGTGCGCTGGGAGCGCGACGCGCTGGCGCTGGCGACGGCGCCGGACGTCGATGTGGTGGTCGAGCTGATCGGTGGCTCCGATGGCGTGGCGCGCCGCCTGGTCGAGAAGGCGTTGCGCGCCGGCAAGCATGTGATTACCGCCAACAAGGCGCTGCTCGCCATGCAGGGCGCCGAGCTGGCGGGCCTCGCCGAGCGGCAAGGCCGCATCCTCGCCTTCGAGGCGGCTGTGGCGGGCGGCATCCCCATCATCGAGGCGCTGCGCGAGGGCCTGGTGGGCAATCGCGTGCGCCGCCTCTACGGCATCCTGAACGGCACCTGCAACTACATCCTCACGACCATGCGCGAGACCGGCCGCGACTTCGACGTCGTGCTGAAGGAAGCGCAGGCGGCGGGCTACGCCGAGGCCGATCCGAGCTTCGACGTCGACGGCATCGATGCCGCCCACAAGCTCGCCGTGCTGACCGGCGCCGCGTTCGGCGCGCGCGTGAACTTTGCCGGGGTGCATGTCGAGGGCATCCGCCACGTCACGTCGATGGATATCCGCTTCGCCGAGGAGCTCGACCTTCGCATCAAGCTCCTCGGCCTGGCGCGCGAGACGCGCTTCGGCATCGAGCAACGCGTGCATCCCTGCATGGTGCCGCTCGAGGCGCCGATCGCCCACATCGAAGGCGTGTTCAATGCCGTAGTCGTCGAGGGCGACTTTGTCGGCACCACCATGTTCCAGGGTCGCGGCGCGGGGCAGGGGCCGACCGCCTCGGCTGTGGTGGCCGACCTGGTCGATGTGGCGCGCGGCCGCCACATGCCGGCCTTCGTCGTGCCGGCGGCGCAGCTCATGCCTGCGCAGGCGGCGCCCATGGCCCGCCATGTCGGCGCCTACTACATGCGGCTGATGGTGCAGGACCGGCCGGGCGTGATCGCCGCCGTGTCGGGGGTGCTGGCCAAGGAGCGTATTTCGCTGGAATCGATGTTGCAGCGCGGCCGTTCGCAGTCGGGCGAGGTGCCGGTGGTCCTCACCACCCATGAAACCGAGGAAGCTGCGATGCAGCGCGCCCTCACACGCATCGCTAGACTGAAGGCGGTGGCCGAGCCACCCTGCCTGATCAGGATCGAAACGTTCTAGGTGGCCCAAGCGCCGCCGAAAAAGAACGGACGGAGGAAACCATGTCCAACGACGCGAAACTGGACCGTAATCTCGCGCTCGAGGTGGTGCGGGTCACGGAAGCGGCGGCGCTTGCCGCTTCCAAGCTGATGGGCCGAGGCGACGAGAAGAAGGCCGACCAGGCCGCCGTCGACGCCATGCGCACGACGCTCAACTCGCTCGCCATCGACGGCACGGTTGTGATCGGCGAGGGCGAGCGTGACGAGGCGCCGATGCTCTATATCGGCGAGAAGGTCGGCTCGAACCATCCTGGGGCGCCCAAGGTCGACATCGCGCTCGATCCGCTGGAAGGCACCACGATCACCGCCAAGGGGCTGCCCAATGCGCTGGCCGTGATCGCCATGGCCGAAGAGGGCGGCTTCCTGAACGCGCCCGACGTCTACATGGACAAGATCGCCGTCGGCGGCGGCCTGCCGGAGGGCGTGGTCGATCTCGACAAGAGTCCGGCTGACAACCTCCGGGACCTCGCCAAGGCCAAGAAGGTCGAGCTCGCCGACCTGGTGGTCTGCATCCTCGACCGGCCACGCCACGCTGAGCTGATCGCCAAGGTGCGCGAGGCCGGCGCGCGTATCATGCTGATCGGCGACGGCGACGTGTCGGGCGTCATCGCGACGTCGACCGGCGAGTCCGGCATCAATATCTACATGGGTTCGGGCGGCGCGCCGGAGGGCGTGCTGGCGGCGGCGGCGTTGCGCGCCATCGGCGGCCAGATGCAGGGCCGGCTCCTGTTCCGCAACGACGACGAGAAGGG
>JBPYDO010000027.1:0-15905 GCA_051985755.1 Reyranella sp.
TGGACCAGCACCGGATCGATCTGCGGATAGGGGAGCAACAAAGGGGTCATCGGCGGCCCGGGTTATAGACCGTCTCGAGCGCGCCGGCCCCTGCCGCAGAACGGCGCGCCGAAATGGTCGCGGCGCCGGTCGGGTGACCGGCGCCGCTGGAGGACAATCCGACAACAGATTTTATTCTGTTATTTGAGGAGAGGGGGCGTCGGACGGTCCTTTTCGCCTAGAGGTTCCCGCTTAGGCTTCGCCGACCGTCTCGAGGATTGAGGCGGTCAGCGCGTCGCTGGGGCTCTTGCCGGCCCATACGACATATTGAAAGGCAGGATAGAAGCGCTCGCTTTCGCTGATCGCCACTTCCACGAGATCGTTCAGCTGTTCGGGCCGCAATCCCTCGGTGCCGCGCAAGGGGATGGCATGCCGAAACATGGGCAGTCCCTCTTCGCTCCAGAGATCGAAGTGGCCGAGCCATAGTTTTTCGTTGATCAGGGCGAGCAGCCCGTGGATGTCCGAGAAGCGCTCGCTCGGGATGCGCACGTCGAAGGCGCAAGTGAAGTGCAGGGCCTCCACATCGTCGCGCCAGCTGAAGAACATGCGGTAGTCGCACCACCGGCCGGCGACTTCCACGGCGATCTCTCGGTCGGAAGTGCGATCGAAGGGCCAGTCGTGGGCCGCGACGACCTTCTCGATCATTTCGAGGGGGTTCAGATCCATTTTGTGTCTGGCCCGCTCGTGTCGCGACAACGCCATTGACCCACTCCCCAACCGTTCCGCCTTGCGACTCCTGGAGAGCCAATCTTGAGACGGCCGGTCGACATATCGTGGTGGGCACCCAACAACCCACAAGTGCTAGCCTGCCATAAGCGAGAGTCTTCATGCAATAAGAAATCAGGCTTGAAAGCGTAAAAGAGTCAGTGATTCCATCGATTTAATCCCCAGCTCTCAGATTCGAGTCACGAAGTTTCGCCTACCGAATCTGGCGTTTGGACACGCTTCCACCGGTCGCTTTCGGCCCCGCCGGCGGCCGTCGATGGCATGCCACTTGCCTCCGACCGCTCGCCAAACATGCGGAGGACGCCGTGAAACGGGCAGAAGTGACGGAGAAGATCCTGAGCGCCAAGCGGCTCAAGGAAATGACCTGGGCGGAGATCGCCAAGAAAGTCGGCGGCGCATCGACAGTCGTCGTAACCGCTGCCTGCCTCGGCCAGATGAAGATGACCAAGGAGCAGGCGAGCAAGGCCGCCAAACTGTTCGGACTCGGCAAGGAAGAGACCCTGCTTTTGCAGGAGGTGCCCTATCGCGGCTCGCTGCCGCAGATGCCGCCGACCGATCCGCTGATCTATCGGTTCTACGAGCTGGTCATGGTCTACGGCACGACCTGGAAGGAATTGATCCAGGAGGAGTTCGGCGACGGCATCATGAGCGCCATCGACTTCGACATGACCCTCGAGCGTCAGCCCGACCAGAAGGGTGACCGGGTGAAGCTCGGCATGTCAGGCAAGTTCCTGCAGTACAAGACCTATTGATCGGCTGAGGCGCTCGCGCCGCCGGCAACGAGTTGCCTCGCCTGGCCTGTCGTGTCAGATTGTTGACAATCGACGATTAAGCCGAATTGAGGGGCAATTTGGCGGTTTCCGACCTCTCCGACAGCGAGGCCGTGGCACTGCTCGAGCGCGTGCCCAAGAGCACGTTGCGCGCCCAGATCGCCGAGCGGCTGCGCGCGGCCATCCTGGCTGGCGACATCGCGCCCGGCGCGCCGCTCGTGGAGACGGCGCTGTCGGAGCGCTTCGACGTCAGTCGCGGGCCCTTGCGCGAGGCGCTGCGCCAGCTGATCGAAGAGGGCCTGGTCGTCACGGTGCCCTATACCGGCACGCACGTGGCTTCGCTCTCGGTCGAAGACGTGCAGGAGATCTACTCGCTGCGCACCGCACTCGAGACCTTCGCCTTTGAGCAGGTCTGGGATCGCCGCGACGACCGCTTCCGCGCCGAGCTCAAGCGGCGCAACAACGCACTGATCACCACGATCGACGACGGCGACGATCGCGCCAGCATCGGCGCCGAGCTCGTCTTCCACAGCCTGGTCTACGAGGCGAGCGGCCATCGCCTGCTGCAGCGCGCCTGGGCCGGCCTGCGCGGCCGCCTGCAGCTCTATTGGGCGGCGCATCATCGCGCCCATAGCCGGCGCGGCCCCAAGCGCGACAGCCACGACAGCTACATCAAGACGGCGCTGGGCAAGAGCCTGCCAGCGATGCGGCTCGAGATCGCCGAGCACATGCGCCGCGGCGCAGAGCAGACGGAAAAGTTCCTGCGCGCAATGCCGGGTTCATCCGGGGGGACCAAAGGGAGGGTGACATGACCATCAATCGGCGTTCGGTGCTCGCCTGCCTGGTAGGCAGCATGGGGCTGGTGGGGATGCCGTTCATGGCGCGCGCCGCAGGCACGCTCGAAGAGGTGAAGAAGCGCGGCACATTCCGCGTCGGCGTGACGCAAGCGCCGCCGTGGTACTCGAAGGATCCCAAGACCGGCCACTGGACGTCGGGCCTCGGCGTCTTCATGGGCGAGGCTATGGCCAAGACGCTCGGCGTCAAGTTCGAGCCGGTCGAGGTCAACTGGGGCGAGGCGATCGCGGCCCTGCAGGGCGACAAGATCGACCTGATGTTCGTGCTCGATGCCACCGCCGAGCGCAAGAAGGCGGTCGATTTCCCGGCCTCGCCGCTGCTCTACTATTCACTCGCCGTGCTGGCGAGGGACGACCTGCCGGTCAAGGCGTGGGAAGACCTCAACAAGCCGGGCCTGCGCATCTCCTGCGCCCAGGCCACCACCATCGACTCCTTCCTCACCGAGCACACGCCCAAGGCCGACATCCAGCGCTTCCCCGGCAATGTCGAGGCGATCGCCGCCTTCCAGGCAGGTCGCGTAGACGTGGTCGCCATGTTCCATCCGCCGCTCTTGGCGGCCCGCAAGAAGCTCGGCCGCGGCAAGCTTGTGGTGCCGACACCGATCCAGTCGGTGCCGTCGAGCGTCGCAGCGCGCAAGGGCGACACCGAGTTCGTCGCCTGGCTCGACAAGCAGATCAGCGCCTACTACCGGAGCGGCCAGAGCGAGAAATGGTACGAGCAGTCGCTCGCCGACTTCGGTCTCGACCCCAAGTCGGTGCCGCCGATCGTCAAGGAACTGATCAAGTAGCGCATACGCGCAAGGTCGCCGCTTGACCTACCGCTGGGACTTCACGCCGGTCTGGGCCAATGCCGGCCTGCTGGCCGACGGCCTGGTCCATACGCTCGCCGTCACCGCGCTCGCACTGGTGTTCGGGCTGGTGCTCGGGCTTGCCCTGGCGCTGCTGCGCCTGTCGTCGCGGCGCTGGCTCGCCTGGCCGGCGGGCTTCGTGATCGAGGTGTTCCGCACCACCCCGCCGCTGGTCCAGCTCTTCTGGTTTTTCTTCGCCCTGCCGCTGGTCGCGCATATCGAGATGACGCCGTTTGCCGCCGCCGTCGTCACCTTCTCGATCCAGTCCTCGGCGTTCTTCGCCGAGGTGTTTCGAGCCGGCATCCAGTCGATCGATCGCGGCCAATGGGAGTCGGCCTTCGCCATCGGCATGTCGCGCCGCCAGGCGCTCGGCCGCATCGTGCTGCCGCAGGCGGTGACCCGCATGATCCCGGCCTTCACCGAGCGGTCGATCGAACTGATGAAGACCACCACCCTGGTCGCCACCATCGCCTACGCCGATCTGCTCTACAACGCCAACGCGATCGCCCAGAAGACCTATCGTCCGCTCGAAACCTTCACGGTTGCGGCGCTGATCTATTTCGTCGTGATCACCGCTGCGAGCCTGCTGGCTCGCCGTCTCGAGCGGCGGCTGGCGGTCGGCGGCGAATCGACGGTGCACTGAGGGGCCGGCATGGGGTCGGGCTGGGACTTCGCCTCCGTGTACGCAAGCCGCGAGGCGCTGATCGTGGGCGGCCTGGGCACGCTCAAGCTGTTCGTCATCTGCCTGATCCTGGGGCTCGGGCTGGGGCTGGTGGCGGGGCTCGGACGCTACGCGCAGACGCGCTGGGCCAACTGGCCGGCGACCGCCTTCGTGGAATTCTTCCGCAACACGCCGGTCCTCGTGCAGATTCTGTGGTTCTACTTCGCGCTGCCGATCCTGGCGCCGTTCGAGGTCAGCCCGCTCGTCGCAGCGGCACTCGGCATCTCGCTCAATACCGCGGCCTTCTCGGCCGACATCTATCGCGGCGGCATCCAGTCGATCGAGCGCGGCCAGTGGGACGGCGCGCGTGCCATCGGCATGAGCTGGGGCCAGGCGATGCGGCGCATCATCCTGCCGCAGGCCATCAAGCGCATGACGCCTGCCCTCACCAACCGCGCGATCGAGGCCTTCAAGATGACGACGCTCGCGTCGGCGGTGGCCTATATCGAGCTCTTGCAGCAGGGCAAGCTGATCGCCTCGCTGAACTTCAACCCGATCGAGGCCTACACGACCATCGCCGCGATCTTCTTTCTCATCCTCTGGCCGCTGGTCCAGCTCACCTACATGCTGGAGCGCCGGCTGAGGAGGAGCGAGTGACGATCCTCAGGGTGCGCGGCCTCGGCAAACGCTTCGGCGTGCACGAGGTGCTGTGCGGCATCGATCTCGACGTCGAGCGCGGCGAGCGCATCGCCATCCTGGGCGCCTCCGGATCGGGCAAGAGCACCCTGCTGCGCTGCCTCAATTTCCTGGAGGTGCCGAGCGCCGGCCAGGTCGAGCTCGACGGCAAGGCGATTGGCCGGCGCGAAAGCGAGCTGACAGACGTGCGCCAGCGCGTCGGCATGGTGTTTCAGCAGTTCAACCTCTTCCCGCACATGACGGCGGTGGGCAACGTCATGGAAGGACTGCGCACCGTGCGTCGCCAGGGCAAGGCCGAGGCGCGGGCAAGAGCCGAAAAGGAGCTGGCGCGCGTCGGGCTCGCCGACAAGGCCGATCAGTATCCGGCGCATCTCTCGGGCGGCCAGAAGCAGCGGGTCGCCATCGCGCGCGCCCTCGCCATGGATCCCGAGCTGCTGCTGTTCGACGAGCCGACATCGGCGCTCGATCCCGAACTGGTGGGCGAGGTGCTGGGCGTGATCCGCGCGCTCGCCGAGGAAGGGCGCACCATGCTGCTGGTCACGCACGAGCTCGGCTTCGCCTATCACGTCTCGACGCGCGTGATCTTCCTGGCCGACGGCTCGATCCACGAGCAGGGCACGCCCGACGAGATCCTGAAGCATCCCAAAAAGGAGCGCACGCAGGCGTTCCTCGCCAGCCACCGGCAGTTCAGCCTTTAGAAGGAAGCAAGACCGTGCCGCAAGCAACGTCCGCCGGCAATTCCACGCAGAGCGCGCAGGGCTACAAGCGTGACCCGCGCAACGACAAGGTCCTGGTCTACCTGAACGGCGCCATGGTGCCGCGCAACGAGGCGCACGTGTCGATCTTCGATGCGGGCTTCGTGCTCGGCGACGGCGTGTGGGAGGGCTTGCGCCTGGTGAAGAGCAAGCTGATCAGCCTGGAGGCTCATCTCGACCGCCTGTTCGAGGGCGCGCGCGCCATCGACCTCGACATCGGCCTCGACCGCGCCGGCGTCGTGCGGGCGCTGCAGCAGACGCTCGACGCTAACGGCATGACCGACGGCGTGCACATCCGCATGATGATCACGCGCGGCGTCAAGAGCACGCCCAACCAGGACCCGCGCTTCATCGTATCGGGCCCGACCATGGTGATCGTGGCGGAATACAAGTCGCCCTTACCCGAGGCCAAGGCGCGCGGCTACTCGCTCTTCACCTCGACCTACCGCACCAGCAATCCGGACATGTTCGACCTGCGCCTCAACTCGCATAGCCGGCTGAACCTGATCCAGGCGCTGATCCAGGCCATCCATGCCGGCGCCGACGAGGCCTTGATGCTCGACCCGCGCGGCTTCGTGGCGTCGTGCAATTCGACCAACTTCTTCATCGTGCGCCGCCGCGAGATCTGGACCTCGACCAGCGCCTACAGCTTCAAGGGCATCACCCAGGCCAACGTGATCGCGGCCTGGCGCGCCGCGGGCAACGTCGCGCGCGAATGCGATTTCTCCCTGACGCAGGTCTATTCGGCCGACGAAGCTTTCGTCACCGGCACCCTGGGCGGCGTCACGCCGGTCACCAAGGTCGACGGCCGCCCCATCGGCGACGGCAAGCCCGGCCCGGTAACCAGAGAAGCGGGCGAGCTTTACCTCAGGTCGGTGGGGGCCCTCTAGCTATTCCGCCGAGCTTTCGCGCCCGCTAGAACAACCGCCGGCGCCGGCTGAACAAGCGCAGCACGACCAGCAGGATGATGGCACCCGCCGCCGACTGCACGATGTCGAGCGCGATGCCCGAGCCCAAGTGAATGCCGAGCCTGGGAAACAGCAGGGTCGCCAGGAAGGCGCCGAGCACGCCGACCACGAGGTCGCCCAGCAGGCCAAAACCGCTGCCGCGCACCACCTTGCCGGCGATCCAGCCAGCGACGACGCCGACCACGAGGATGACCAGGAGGCTCTCGGTCGAGAAGTACATGCCGTGCGCCCTCAGCCGCGCGCCACCCGGCGGATCAGGCTGATCGCCACCAGTAGGACGACTGCGCCGATCGCCGAATCGATGATCGCCCAGATGATGCCCGTGCCGAAATGGATGCCGAGGCGTGGAAACAGCCACGACGCCACGAAGGAGCCGGCAATGCCCGCGGCAAGGTCGGCCAGCAGGCCGAGTCCGGTCCCGAATACGACCTGACCGGCCAGCCAACCGGCGACAATCCCGACCACAAGGATGACCACGATACTCTGGGTCGTGAGATCCATGGAGAGGCAACGAGTTTGCCGGGGAAAATGTTCCGCCTGTTCCGCCTGCGTGAAGAGCCCAGCTATCTCTGGCGAGCGACCTCAGGTCATTCCGCGGCGAGCTTGCGCGCCGCGCGCGGATCGCGCGTCAGCAGCCCGTCGGCGAGATCGCGCTCGATCAGGGCGTCGGGCCGCTGGGCAACGCGGCCGAAGCCCGCGCCGCCGCCCAGGAACATTTCGACGATATCGCCCTTGTTGACCTCGACCGCGGCCTTGCTGCGCAGGTCAGTGGTCGTGCCGTCGGCGCGCAGCACGCGGCAGAAGCCGCGCGTGCCCGGCTCGCCGCCCAGCAGGCCCTGAGGCGCGAGACGGAAGCGGTCGGAATAGATCGCGAGCTCGACGCCGTCCTTCAGGATCTCAGCCCGGCGGACGAAGCCCGTGCCGCCGCGACGGGCGCCCATGCCGAACGAATCGGGGGCGAGCTCGTAGCCGACGATGCGGAAGAAGTCGTAGTCGATGTCGAGCGATTCGACCGGCGCGTTTGAGCAGTTGCTGAGCGGCGAATCGACGGCGTCACAGCCGTCGGCGCCCTGGCTGGCGCCAAAGCCGCCGCCGAAGATCTCGAGATAGACGCTGTAGCCCTTCTCGCCCAGATGGCTGAGGCAGAGCGCGGTGGTGCAGTCGTAGCCGGTGGCGATCACCTTGTCGGGCAGCGGCTGGGCCAGCGCCTTCATCACCGCGTTGAAGGCGCGGTAGGCCGGGATCATGCGACAGCGCACCGGCGCCGGCGGCCGGGGATTGAGCAGCGAACCGTACGGCACCTTGATCTTGAACGGCCGCACCATGCCCTCGTTGTAGGGAATGTCGGGACTGGTGAGCACCGCCTTCACGCAGGAGAGCGTGGCCGAGATCGTGCTCGAATAGGGGCAGTTCAGCGGACGCTTGATCTGGTCGTTCGTGCCCTCGAAGTCGATCTCGATCGAGTCCTCGCCGATGGTCACCTTGGCCTTTACCGGCAATGGCTGATCGCCGATGCCATCGTCGTCGAGCGCATCCTCGCCGTAGAAGGTGCCCTTGGGCGCCTGGGCGATGGCGGCGCGCACGCGGCGCTCGGAGTAGTCCTGCATCTCCTTCATCACCGCTTCGACCTTGTCCGCGCCGTAGCGCTCGCAAAGCTGCCTGACCCGCAGGGCGCCGATCGCATTGGCGGCGAACTGCGCATTGAAATCGCCGATGGTGAGATCGGGCACCCGCACGTTGGCGGTGACCAGCCGCTCGAACGTGCCGCCGTTCCAGTCGCGCTCGAACTCGTACTTGCTGGGCGGAAGGCGCAGGCCCTCCTGGTAGACGTCGGAGGCGTTGACGTTGAGGCCGGGCGCGCCGCCGCCGATATCGAGATGGTGCGCCACCGAGGCGCCGAAGCCGACGACGCGGCCGCCAACGAAGATCGGCGTGAAGATAAAGACATCGGGCAGGTGCTGGCCGCCCTCGAACGGGTCGTTGTTGATCAGGAAGTCGCCTTCCTTGAGTGTCTCGACCGGATGGCGCCGCAAGCAGGCGCGCAAGGTCTCGCCGATCGGCCCGAGCTGCATGGGAATGAGCTCGGCCTGCGCCACGGTGTTGCCGAAGCGGTCCATCAGGCCGGCCGAGCCGTCGCGCGCCTCGCGCAGGATGGTCGAATAGGCCGAGCGGATCAGCTTGACGCCCATCTCGCGTGCCGCCGCGATCAGCGCTTGGCTGATGACGGCGTAGTCTATGGGATTCAGCGCTTCGCTCACGGCTTTCTCCGAAGGATCAGATTGTCCGACGCATCGAGCGCGGCTGTCCAGCCGGGCGGCACCCAGGTGGTTGCCGTATAGCCCTCGATCACGGCCGGCCCCTGCAGCTGCTCGCCTTGTGCCAGCGCCTCGGCAGCGTAGCGCCGGCAGTCGATCCAGCCCTCGCCATCGAAGACCTTCGCCGTCTCGGGCGCGCGCATCGCCCGGCTCTCGCGGTCGAGCCTGGGCGCCGGTCCGATAGGCAGGGTGGCGCCGACGCGCAGGGTCACGATCTCGACCGGCCGGTCGAGCTTGGCGCCGTGCATGAAAGTGCGGTGATGCGCATTGGCGAACAGTTCCGAGAGGTACGCCGAGTCGAGCGACTGCAGGCGTTCCGGCGGTATCTCGACCGCAACCTCGAAGGCCTGGCCGACGAAGCGCATGTCGAGCGTGTGCGTGTAGACGAGCTCGCCGGGCAGCCGCATGGCGGCGAACTCGGCCGCCAGCCGCGCCCGCATCTCGGCGAAGGTCCTTCCGGCTTCCTCGGCCGCGGCGGCATCGAGCTTCATCTTGCGCGTGACGGCACTGAACTTGGTGTAGTCCGACGCCACCAGCCCGTAGGCCGAGATCACGCCGGCATTGGGTGGCACGACGATGGTGGCGATGCCGAGCTCCTCGGCGATGCGCGCGGCGTGCAAGGGACCCGCGCCGCCGAACGGCACCAGGGCATAGTCGCGCGGGTCGCGGCCGCGCTCGGTCGAGACCAGCTGGATGGCGCGCACGACATTGGCGTCGGCAAGCTGCAGGGCCGAGGCGGCGGCCTGCTCGACGGTAAGGCTGAAGCGCTCAGCCAGGGGCTGGAAGACCTGGCGGGCAGCCGCGCCGTCGAGCTGCATGCGGCCGCCCAGGAAGGCGCCGGGCCGGATGGTGCCGAGCACGAGATGCGCGTCGGTGGTCGTGGGTTCCGTACCGCCCTTGCCGTAGCAGGCCGGTCCCGGCTCGGCGCCAGCGCTTTGCGGGCCGACGCGCAGCATGCCGCCGTCATCGACCCAGGCGATCGAACCGCCGCCGGCGCCGACCGACACGATGTCGAGCAACGGCGTGCGGATCGGCAGGCCGTCGATCTCGCTCTCCGAGGCGAGCGACGGCCGGCCCTCCTGCACCAGGCAGACGTCGGTCGAGGTGCCGCCCATGTCGAACGTGATGAGGTCGTGGTAGCCCGAGCGCGCCGCCTGACGCGTGGCGCCGACGACGCCGGCGGCGGGGCCGGAATAGAGCGCGGTGATGGCGCTTTCGCGCATCGCCTCGGCCGGCAGGCGCCCGCCGTTGGACTGCATCACCGTGAACCGGCCGTTGAAGCCGGCATCGGCGAGCTGGCGCTCGAAGCGGTGCAGGTAACCGTCGATCACCGGCTGCACATAGGCCGACAGCAAGGTCGTCGAGGCGCGCTCGAACTCGCGGAACTCGCGCGTCACCTGGTGGCTGCAGGTCACCAGGATGCCGGGCAACGCTTCGCCGAGCAGTGCGGCGAGCCGCTGTTCGTGCGCCGGGTTGGCATAGGCGTTGAGCAGGCAGACCGCCGCGGCGCGATAGCCGCCATCCTTCAAGGCGGGAATGAGCTCGCGCCGCAGGCGCGCCTCGTCGAGCGGGGTTTGCACCGAACCGTCGGCGGCGACGCGCTCGGCCACCTCGAAGCAGTCACGTCGTCGTACCGGCGGCTGCGGCTTGGCGTAGAACAGGTCGTAGATGTGGCGCCGGTCGTGGCGCTGCATGAACAGCAGGTCGCGAAAACCCGCCGTGGCGACGAACGCCACCTTGGCGCCCTTGCGCTCCAGCACCGCGTTGGTCGCGACCGTCGAGCCGTGACCGAGATCTTCAATGCGTGCCAGGTCGATGCCCGACGCGCTCAAGGCTGCAAAGGCGCCGATGTCCGGGCTCTTGGGCGTGCTCGGCACCTTGGTGACGATGACCCGCCCGCCCTCGACCGCAACGAGATCGGTGAAGGTCCCGCCGACTTCGACGCCTACGCGCATCGCGATGGTTCGTTCAACGCGTGCCAGAGGCCGAGCTCGGTCCGAGCTTGGCCTGCAGCTCGGCGATCTGCTTCTTCAGCTCCTCGTTCTCCTCGCGCGCCTTGGCGGCCATGGCCTTGACGGCGTCGAACTCGTCGCGGCGCGGGATGTCCATGCCGTCGAGGATCTTGGCGATCTGGTCGCGCACGCGGGCCTCGACCTCGTCCTTGACGCCGGTCAAGGCGCCCATGGCGCCGTTGGCGAGCTTGGATAGATCGTCGAAAAACGGGTTGCGGGTCTGCATGGTCGGGACTCCTGATGCAGCAAGTATGGGTGGCTGGTAGCATCCCTTCAAGAACGCCGGAGGACGCCCCGTGGGCCTGGTCAGGACCGATTCGAGCGAAGGAATAACCACCATCACCATGGCGCGTGCCGACAAGCGCAATGCGCTGAACCAGGCGCTGTGCGACGAGTTGTGCGAGGCCTACGTCGCCTTCGAGAAGGGTGGCGACCAGGTGGCCGTTCTGCAGGCCGAGGGGCCAGCCTTCTGCGTCGGCGCCGATCTCAAGGATCCGCCGGCCGCCATGTGGAAGGCGGTGCCGCACGTCAGCCACCACCTCACCAAGCCTGTGATCTGTGCCACGCAGGGCTGGGTGATCGGCGGCGCCATCTGCATGGTCATGACCTGCGATCTCCTGGTCGCGGCCGACACCACCAAGTTCATGTATCCGGAGGCCAAGGTCGGGGTTTTCGGCGGACTGATGCCGGGCATCGTCTCGCGCATGCCCCACAAGGTCGCCATGGAGTTGCTGCTGCTGGGCGAGGAGATCCCGGCCAGGCGCGCCTACGAGGTCGGCTTCGTCAACAAGGTCGTGCCGCTCGGCGAGGAGCGCCAGGAGGCGCGACGCATGGCGAGCGTCATCGCCAATTCCGCGCCGCTGGTGATCCGCACCTTGCGCGACTTCGCCAACCAGACCTTGCCGCGCGGCCCGGCCGAGATCTTCGTGCCCGAGCGCTACAAGCTCGAGCGTATCGCGAGCAGCGAGGACCGCAAGGAGGGCGCCGCCGCCTTTCGCGAGAAGCGGCCGGCGAAGTTCAAGGGCAGGTGAGCCATGTCTGAACGAGGGGCGAACCAAGGGGGCAAGCTGCTGCTGGTCGGTTGCGGCAAGATGGGCGGCGCGTTGCTGGACGGCTGGCTGACGCGCGGGCTCAAGCCCGCCGACGTGATCGTCGCCGAGCCGGTCGAGGCGCTGCGGCCGAAAAAGGCCGGTCTGCGCGCCGTCGGCTCAAGCCAGGAGGTGGCCGAAGCGCCCGAGCTGGTCGTGCTCGCCGTGAAGCCGCAGACCATGGATGCAGTACTGGCCGACCTCAGGCGATTTGCCGACGACGGATCGGTGTTCCTGTCGATCGCCGCCGGCAAGACGCTCAAGTATTTCGCGAGCCATCTCGGCTCTACCGCGAAGGTCGTGCGCGCCATGCCCAACACGCCGGCCGCGGTGCGGCAGGGCATCAGCGTCGCCTGCGCCGCCAAGGGCGTGTCGGCCGCCGAGAAAAAGCGCTGCCAGGACCTGCTCGAGGCGGTCGGTCAGGCGCTGTGGGTCGAGGACGAGGCGCTGATGGATCCGGTCACCGCCTTGTCGGGCAGCGGCCCGGCCTATGTCTTCCTGCTGGTCGAGACGCTGGCCGCGGCCGGCGTCAAGCTCGGCCTGGCGCCCGACATGGCGATGCAGCTCGCGCGCGCCACGGTGGCCGGCAGCGGCGAACTGCTGCGCCAGTCGCCCGACCCGGCGGCGCAACTTCGCGTCAACGTCACCAGCCCGGGCGGCACGACCGCCGAGGCGTTGAAGATCCTGATGGCAACCGACGGCATCCAGCCGGTGTTCGACAAGGCATTGGCGGCGGCGTCGCGCCGCTCGAAGGAGCTTGCCGGGTGAGCTCGGCACAGGACGCGGCACTCGACGCCTTCCTCGGCCTGATCGGCGAGCGCGGCTACGACAACGTCACCTTGCGCGACGTGGCGGAGGCGGCGGGCCTTGGTGTGGCCGAGCTTTACCGCCAGCACGCCGACAAGGCGGCGCTGGTCGCAGCCTTCCTGGCGCGCGTCGACAGAGAGGTGCTGGCCGGCGCCCCGAGCCGGAACGACCCCGAGGAGACGGCACGCGATCGGCTGTTCGATGCCATGATGCGCCGCTACGACGCGCTCAGGCCGCATCGCGCGGCATGGCGCGCCATTCGCCGCGCCGTCGCGCGCGATCCGGTGCTGGCCCTGCGGCTCGCCGAACCGCTGCGCCGTTCGCTGGCCGCTACCCTCGAAGCGGCCTCGCTCTCGAGCGACGGCCTCTCTGGCGCACTGCGGCAAAATGGCTTGCTGGCGATTCACTTCGCCGTTTCGCGCATTTTCGACAGCGATGATTCAAGCGATCTCTCAAAGACCATGGCGGCTCTCGACGGGCGCCTCAAGACCGCGGAGCGCTGGGCTCAACTCATTGATAAATATACGAAATCATCCGCGGCGCGCGAGGCCGCCCCAAGTCCGGAAACAACTGAAACCTAAAATTATTGTGCGCTGCACAAAAGTGGACTTGACTTGCTGCAGTGCGTACATACATTTGCCATCATCATTGTGCATTGCAACATCCCGCGGCACAGCACGACACGCGTTCCGTACCCGCAGAATTCCATACCCACCGCCTGCCAGGAGACCCCGATGACCTACACCAATGGCTCGTTCAAATACCCCTTTGCCGACTTCGACTTCAGTAAGATCGCCGGCGAGTTCAAATTCCCGATGATGAACGTCGAGAACGTCGTCGAATCCGGCCGCAAGAATTTCGCGGCGCTGACCAGCGCCAGCACCTCGACGGTCGAGTCGATCAAGTCGATTGCGCTGCGCCAAGGCGACATGCTGCGCTCGGCAATGGAGGATCTCTCCAAGCACGGCAGTGACGTGCTGGCCGCCGCGACGGTTGAGGAGAAGGCCGCCAAGCAGATCGACTTCTGCAAGAAGAGCTATGACGTGGCGCTTGCCAACGCCAAGGAGCTGGTCGACCTCTACAGCAGGGGCCAGGAAGAGGCGCTCACCGCCCTCAATGCGCGGCTCGCCGAGCTGACCGACGAAGTCAAGTCGACCTTCGCCCGGAAGTAAGCCTTCCTGCCAGCGAAGGATCCCAGCGAAAGATCCCAACGAAAGATCAGGGGCCGCTCCACCGGAGCGGCCCTTTCCATTTGGCTGTAGGCTGCCGGCATGAGCATCACCTACGACGACTTCGCCAAGGTCGATATCCGTGTCGGCACCATTCTCGACGCCCAGCCGCTGGAAGGCCTGCGCAAGCCGGCGATCCGCCTCGATATCGATTTCGGCGCCGAGGTCGGCGTGAAGAAGTCCTCTGCCCAGCTCACGGTGTACTATACGCCGGCCGAGCTGGTCGGCCGCCAGGTCGCCGCCGTGGTCAATTTCCCGCCGCGCCAGATCGGCAAGTTCATGTCGGAGGTCCTGACGCTCGGTTTCCCCGACGGCGCGGGCAGCGTCGTGCTGATCGTGCCCGACAAGAAAGTGCCGAACGGCGGCAAGCTCTTCTAATGAAGCGGGCGACCGGTTGCCCGGTCGCCCGCCCTACCCCCCAACGATGGGAGACGATCAGTTCATCGCGTTGGCGACGTTGCTCATCACGTTCGACACCTTGCCGCCGACCGATTTCATCGCGACGATGGCCGCGACGGAGATCAGCGAGGCGATCAGCGTGTACTCGATCGCGGTGGCGCCCCGATCGTTCTTCATCAGATGGCGAAAGACGGACAGCATCGAAATCCCCTTTTGAATATCACTTCGAATATCGGCGACAGGCGAACCTAAAACCGGCCCGCTAACCGCGATCCTAGTCGAGGCCCGCCGTCCGACCACGCCCGGAGTTGTATGGCCGGTAACGCGAATGTATCGAATGTAGACGCCCGGCCTCGCACCCTCAGGGCGGCAGGAAGCGGAAGCGCGCTTGGATCAGGCAGCCATTCGCCTCCCGGCAGGGCAGGGTGTCGCGCTGATCGGCCGGACGGCTCTGGCACATCCTCCAATCGTCGCTGCCCCGGCTCATCACCGTGATCGACCATTTCTTCTCGTCTTTGCCCTCGTCCTTGGACGTGTAGACCTCTGTCCGGAGGAAGTCCCATAGTCGCCGGTCCATGATCTTCTGTTTGTCGAGATCGGCCTGCGCCTCGCGGCACGGCTTGCGTGTGGAGCTGGCGCACTCTGTCTTGAGGAAAGTCGCGAGCTGCCGCATGCGGGCTTCGGATACGCCGGCGCAGTAGCTGGCAAGCCGTTGCTGTTCGGTCAGGAAGCCGACGGGTTGGGCCATCGCCACCACGGCGGCTCCCGCGATCGCCGCCACGGCCGCCAGCCACCCGCTCTTGCGCATCGCCCACACCCTCCGTTGGCCCGCCAATCCGGGCCTCCGGCCGTGGCCAACCCTCGTTCTAGTGTGAAATTTCGGTTGCGACCATAAATATTGTGGATGGACTGGGCCATTCGAGGTACCCTTCGCTTCGGTAGCTGAAGGAGGTTGTTCATCCGTCAGAGGACCTTGTGCCCCGACGGACCGGTTAGCAGCGATGGCGCCGCCATCGTCTGCTCCGAAACCCTCACCTTCCGCGCACCCGCCGTTCGCCCTCGCCTCCGCTTGCGGGGGCGTTTTCGTTTCGGGCCAGCGGTTCCCGCTCCTCAGTCAACGATCCCGGAGTACGAATATGGCCAAACGCGCCGCACGCCGCGCCAAGCTGCACGCCATCGATAACGACCGTATTCACAACCTTGTCTTCGACCACACTCCGGCCAACGACCGCGATCAGAGCTACATCCGAAAAATCCGACCGAGGAGCGACAACCAGCGGCTGTTGATGGAGGCGATCGACGCCAAGCCGCTCACCTTGGCGGTCGGCCCGGCCGGCACGGGCAAGACCTATCTCGCGATCTCGGCCGCCGTCGAGGCGCTCGAGGCCGGCAGCGTGTCGCGCATCGTGCTGTCGCGGCCGGCGGTCGAAGCCGGCGAGAGCCTGGGCTTCCTGCCCGGCGACATGCGCGAAAAGCTCGACCCCTACCTGCGCCCGCTGTACGACGCGCTGAACGACCGGCTGGGACCCAAGCGCCTGCGCCAGAACCTCGACGACGGCACGATCGAGATCGCGCCGGTCGCCTTCATGCGCGGCCGCACCCTGAACAACAGCTTCGTGCTGATCGACGAGGCGCAGAACTGCACCTACGGCCAGCTCAAGATGCTGCTGACCCGGCTCGGCTGGCACTCGACCATGGTGATCACCGGCGATCCCGACCAGACCGACCTGTTGCCGGA